>PLZO01000157.1 GCA_003152165.1 Chloroflexota bacterium | reverse complement strand
GCCTGGCGCGATCGTGGGGCTGTGACGATCGGATCCGTCGCCGACCACGGATCCAGCGCGGCTCTGGATCGAAGCCCCTAACCCGAGAGGCTGATCGCGCCGGTCTGCGAGTCGATGCGGATGGGCAGTTCCGTCAAGGGTACGTTGGTCGGACCAGCGACGACTGCCGCTCCGTGCCCCGGGTCGAAGGTCGCCCCGTGGCAGGGGCAGAAGAGGAAACCCGATCCTGGGTCGAACTCGACCGTGCAGCCGGCGTGGGTACAGACGGCGTCGAACGCCACGACCTTGCCAGTGGGCAGCTTCACTAGGACCGCAGGGTCACCCGTCTGCGGGTCCTGGAAGGCAAGCGAGCCGCCCTGGCTCGTAAGGGCCGCGAGGGTGCCGACGACCGTTCCATTCGGCGCAGCCGCCGGCCCGGCGCTCGGAGCGGCGCTGCCCGGGCCGGTTCCGGGGCCCGGCGGGGGAGAAGCATCGAGCCCGATCGCGCCGGTCCGTTGACCGAAGAGCGCCGAACCGGTACCCCCGAGGGTCGCCAGGACCAGCGCCCCGAGGCCGAGGATGGCCCCCTGGAGGACCCGCCGCCGGTCGCTCGACATCGGTTCGTTGTCTGGGTCGAGGTTGAACTGTTGAGCGAGCCAGCCGTCGAGGACGAACCGGCCGCCATGCCCGGCCAGGGCGAGGGTCACCCAGCCGGCGGCGTAGGGCAGGTCGGGACCGTAGTAGTAGGGCTTCGTCGCCCAGGACGCGGTGAGCCAGAAGAGGATCGAGACGGCGGCCCCGCCTGCTGCCGAGAGGCGGAACAGCAGCCCGGTCAATGCACCGAGCCCGATCGCGATCTCGGTCACCGAGATGACGAGTCCGGTCAGGATCGGGAACGGCTGGGCGAAGATCTGGATGAGGATCGAGAGCGGGGAATCACGGGTGAACGCCTGGAGCTGCCCTCCGATCGAGCCGGATCCAGCCGTCCGCAGGAACGTTGGATCGATGAGCTTGTCGAGGCCGGCGTAGACGAAGGTCAGCCCCAGGAACAACCGAAGCAACACCAGCGCGAGGGTGACTCCCTCGAGCGGCGGCGACGGTTCAACAGCCGCCGCACGGCGGTTGAGTCGGCGCGTCCCTTCGCTGCCCTCTGGACGGATCGGCGGTGCCTGTCGCGGCACGGACCGGGAATCGCGGGTCGACGGATTCGCGCGGGGTCGCAGGCGTTGGCGGCGAGACATCGCTCCCTCTGATGCGTGGAGGTGGCGCCAATACCTGACGCCGTGGCGGTCCGCGGTTGGGCTCAACCCGCGGTACGCATGACATTGGGCCCTAGAACTGAATCCCGGATGAACTGTCTGCGGAATGGACTCCGGCGGGCGTGGCTCCGGTCCCTGCTGTACCGTCCCCGGATGACACGCAGTTCCAGGCGGTCGGGCCGTCGCCGAATCGGGATCTGGGCCCCGAGCCGTCGCCACGAGGGCCTGTTGGTCGCCGCGCTCGGCCTTGCGATCGCGCTGGCGGCTTGCGGGCCGGTCTCGCCATCCGGTCTGGCCGCGGCCAGTGCGCCGGCAGCTGGGTCGCTGGATACCCCGACGCCAGCGTCCCCGACNNTCCCCGACTGTCGCACCAGGTACGTCGCCTGCGGCCACGCGGGTCCGAGTCGCTCGGTCCGACATCCAGCTGCCCGCGGCTCGCAGTCGGGCTGTCGCGCTCGTGTTCGGCTCGATGATCCTGTTGTGTGGCGGTCTCACGAGGAACGGCACCACCACAGGTTCGATCTTCGGGATCGACCTGCCCTCGGGCCGAATCTCCAAGGTCGGTGCGCTGGCCGCTCCGGTCCATGACGCAGGCGGAGCCGTCCTCGACGGATCCGGGTTCGTCGTCGGCGGGGGCCAGCTCGGTCCAGGCTCGGCTGTCCAGCGGGTCGGTCCAACCGGTGCTACGACTACGGTTGGCCAGTTGCCGGCCCTCCGTGCGGACCTCACGGCCATCGCAGCCGACGGGGAGCTTGTGGTCGTCGGTGGTGGCACACCGGCTCGCTCCGACAATCGCGTGCTCGCCACGAGCGACGGCAGCCGCTTCCGGATTGTTGCCCGGCTCCTCGTGGCAGTCCGCTACCCCGCCGTGGCGGTCGATGGGGGTCTCGTCTATGTCATTGGGGGGAGCGCGCCGTCGGGCGACACGAACGTGATTCAGGTGATCGACCCGCGCACGGGCGTCGTGCGGATCCTCGGGCATCTCGTCCACCCGCTGTCGCATGCCTCGGCGCTCGTCATCGACGGACTCCTGTTCATCGCCGGTGGGCGGGTTGCGGGCCGCGCCCAGGACGCGCTGTGGCACCTCGACCTGGCCAGTGGAGCGGTCACTGCCAGCGGCCGGCTGCCGTATGCGGTCTCGGACATGGCCACCGCGGTGCTCGGTGGGATCGGCTATCTGATCGGTGGCGAAGGCCTCGGTCCCGTCGCCTCGATCATCACGGTCACGGTGCAGTGAAGCACGACTCCAGGGCCCTAGCGCGGCCGCGCCGCAGGCCCCCGGTCCCGACCGGGCTCGTCCTCGCCCTGGGCGTGATCGGCGCCGCTGCGATCGTCGCCCTTGGCTCGCTCGTGGTCGGTCGATCGCTGCTACCTGCCCCGTCGGTGAGCCCCGGAGCCGGAAGCGCGTCACGGCTCGGCTCGCTCGAAGCGATCGCATTCGGAACGGTGCCCAGCCCGTCACTGACGGTCTCGGGTGGACCGGCGTCTCCAAGCCCCACCGGGAGCCCGCTAGCGGCCGCCACAAACATCTATGCCGGCGCCGGGGTGGGCATGTTCTCGCCAACGGTCGCCGGCTTTCCAGAGCGCGTCTATGTCCCCGACGAGGCGACGGGGACGGTGGTCGTCGTTGACCCGCGGACGTTCAAGATCCTCTACCGCTATGCAGTGGGCGCCTCGCCGGAGCACGTCACGCCCGATTGGGACCTCCAGCGCCTGTACGTGGAGGCCGCGTTCAGCAACCGGCTGACGGTCCTCGACCCAAAGACGGGCCTGCCCATCGGCCACCACACCGTGCCTGGCCCGTACAACTTGTACTTCACGCCTGACGGCCGGCTGGCAATCGTCGTCCTCGACAGCCGCCTGTCCGGAGGAGCGTACGGCGGCCAGCAGCAGCTCTTCTTCTATGACCGACGAACATGGCGTTTGATCAAGGCCCTGCGGATCCCGTGGGCGGGAGCCGACCACCTTGACTTCTCGGCTGATGGCAGCTACCTGATGCTCAGCACGGAATACGCCGGCTGGATCGCCAAGGTCAACATCCGGCAGATGGCGGTGGTGGGCGCCCTCTTCGTGGGCGGTCTGCCCACCGATGTCCGCCTGGCACCCGACGGCCGCCTGTTCTACGTCGCCAATCAGGGGACGAACGGTGTCGCGATCATCGACCCGCTGGCCATGCGCCAGGTTGGCTTCGTGAAGACGGGACGGGGCGCGCATGGCCTCGCGATCAGTCGCGACGCGCGCTGGCTTTACGTGACCAACCGCCTGGCCGGGTCGCTGTCGGTCATCGACTTCGCCACGCAGCGGGTGGTGGCGACCTGGCACATCGGCGGCACGCCCGACATGATCGCCCTATCGCCAGACGGGACCCAGCTCTGGATCTCGAACCGCTACAGCGGCAGTGTGTCGGTCATCGATGCCCAGACCGGCCGCGTGATCAAGGTGATCCATGTCGGCGGCCGTCCTCACGGCCTGGCCTACTTCCCCGAGCCAGGCAGCATCAGCCTTGGCCACAACGGGATCTATCGCTAGCGGAGCGACCCGGGACCCGCGGTATAGGCGACCGGCGCCAGCCCGCGGGCGTGATCGACACCGGGCCGAGGTGATCGCCGGGTTAGCTACCGTCATGGCCCTCACATCCACCGACGTCCCGAACACGATCGTGCCAGTCGTCTGGATCGACGGGAGCGCAGGCGGGACCCTCAGGCGATCGTAGGGGTCGTGCTGCCGCCGCTACCTGATTAGGCGGCCACGAGCAGGGCCGCGACGACCAGCGTACGCGGCATGATCCTGCCTCCCCGGAGGGGACTGGCCGAGTGACAACCTGACCCCCACCCCAGGTAGACCTGTGCTGGCGGAACCCTGAGCTCACCGCCGCCGGCACGTCAGGCCTGGTCGCGCGCCGCCTCGAGCCGCTCGAGCGTGGGCGGGGCCCGGCGTACCCTGTTAGGTCTCCCTTCGAGACCCTCCGACCGAATACCCGAGGAGGCGGCCCATGCTCGTAATCGCCATCTTCGGCTTGAGGTTCACAGGCCGCGAAGTCTTCGCCGTCGGGGTCGCGCTGGTGATCGTCGTCGCCATCGCCTGGTACGTCGTCACGAGATGGCCCCTGAGCCGGCCGATCGGCGGGGGGCTTGTGCGTCTGCAAACGGTTCGCGAACGAGTCGGCGATGACCATCTTCGGATCCTCGGCCAGATCGTCCTCGCGGCGTGGTTCGCCGGCCAGACGTACCTGCGGATCGCACGCTTCGTCCGGGACAAGGTCCCGCTCGGGCAGGACATCCAGATCTACTACCGGGGCGTCCAGCAATGGCTGCACGGCGGCGATCCGTGGGCAGCGAATGTGGTGACCGGGACGCACGTCGTGTTCTACTACGCCGGGTCACCGGCCACGACCGTCCTCCTCGCGCCGAGCGCCCTGCTCGCTGAAGACCAGTTCACCGTGCTCTGGCTGGGACTCTCCGTGTTGAGCGCCGTCGCGATCGTCCGCTGGCTCCGGCTGCCGCTCTGGTGGCTCCTGTTCCCGCCCACGGCTGAGGCCCTCTATTCGGGAAACCCCCAGCTCGTGGTCCTGATGCTGCTGCTCGCCGGGGCCGGCCGCGCGGGCGTCGTGGCGGACGCCCTCGCCGTCGCGCTCAAGGTGTACGCCGTCATCCCACTCCTCGGCGAACGTCGGCTGCGGCGGGTCGGCCTCGCGCTCGCATTGACGATCGCCACGTTCGTCGTTGCGCCCTCGCTATGGATTCACTACGCGGAGCAGTTCGGGGCGATCTCGGCGCGCCTGGCGCATGAGTCCGAAAATGGGTACAGCGCCTTCTACTACCCAATGCTGCTCATCCCGACGGCGATCGCGATCGCCCTGCTCTGGCGGCGCGACCCGAAGGCCGCCGCGTGGCTCGCGGTGCCCGCGCTCTGGCCATCGACCGAGTTCCATTACGCGACATTCGCCCTGCCCGTCATGACGCCCCTGCTGGCCGTTCTGCTGGCGGTTCCGATCCAGCGGCTCGCGCCGATCGCGATCATGCTCTACGTTTGCTGGCGGTTCGCCGCCCAACCGGTCCAGACGCGCCTGTCAGCCTGGACGGCCGAGGCAACACCACCGAAGACGTCGTGATCGGCGGGGATCGAGCCGGGAGGCCCGATCTGAATTCAGGTGACACTCAGGTCGCCGGGGTACAAGGCGGAAACGCCCCGTCTCGGCTGAGCCCGGCGCATCCAAGGGGACGTGTGCAACCGACCGAACGAGACTCCGACATGCACCGCACACCGGAGGTCCCGGTGTCCAGTCGCCCAGGGGCTCGGCGAAGCACTGACCCCTTGAGACCCGGCTGAGCCTTGGCCGGCTCATCAACGCCAGGGCGCATTCGCGCCCGGCTTCTCGGCGGTGTCTCTGACGCGGCGATTTCAACCGCGGCAATCGCCGTCCTCGCGGCCTGGGTCCTGCGCACGCCGATCCCCCGGATGGCTGGGCTGCCCACCCAGGGCATTTGGCTCTCGGTCCTCGGCGGGTCTGCCCTGGGCGTCACCCTTGGCGCACGATCCGGTCGCCTGTCCGGGCCGGCCGTGGTCGGGATGGCCGCCCTCGCCGCGGTCGCGGCGGGAGGCCTGATCCTGTTCGTTCTGCCTCGCCTCTTCCTCCTCCGGCACACCGGGTGGCCGGTCGTCGCCGGGATCTTCGTCCTGGCAGGCATCGCCCTCGGTCGCGTCCGGAAGGTCGGGGTGCGACCGGCCGAGCTCCTGGTCGTTGGCGTCGTCGCCGCGGGAGGCCTGATGCTGCTCGTTCTGCCTCGCCTCCCCGTCCGGGACATAGGACCGATTACCGGGTGGCTGGTCGTCGCCGGGGTCTTTATCCTGGCGGGCCTCGCCGTCGGTCGCATCCGGCAGGTCGGGGCGCGACCGGGCGAGCTCCTGGTCGTTGGCGTCGTCGTCGCATTCCTGATCAGCGACTGGGTCGTCCTCGGCAGTCAGGGGATGCGCGACCTCCGGCTCTACCTCATCGCCGGGCGCCACTTCCTCGACGGTGGGCAGGCGTACGCGACGACGGTCATGACGTCCGTGCCCAGCGACTCGGCGGACCTGCCGTTCCTCTATCCACCGATCACCCTCCCGTTCTTTGCCATCCTCGCCGCTCTACCGGAGGGCCTGGTGATCCTGGTCTGGCTGGCCGCGAGCGTGGGGGCGTCCCTGCTCGCTCTGCGGAGCTTTGGGGTCCGCTGGTTGTGGATCCCGGTGCTCCTCCTGTGGCCGCCGTTCTTCGAGGGGTTGTGGGTCGGTAACGTCGCCGTGCCGGTGCTGCTCCTGTTCGCGCTCGGGCCTCGGCTTGCGGAGGCCCTCCCGCTCAGCGCGGTCTTCAAGCTGCAGTCCGCCGTGCCGATCCTGTGGCTGGTTCGCGAGCGTCGCTGGGCGAGCCTCGCGATCGGTGTCGGCGCGCTCATCGGGCTCGCAGTGCTGACCCTTCCGTTCGTCGGGCTCGAGTCGTGGCGGGCATGGTCCGCGGCGCTGGGGCTCTTCCAGGCGTCCGAACGCGCGATTCCGGGCCTGTACGGAGCTGCGTTGCCGCACTACCTTCCCTACGCGGCATTCCTGGCCATCTCCGTCGTCGCAGTTGGCGCTGCGACGGTCCTTGGCCGAGGCAATCGCGGCCTCGCCCGGTTCGGGATCGCGTCCGTGGTGGCCTCGCCGTCGCTCTACCGACACGGGTTCCTGGTCGTCCTCCCGGGCCTGCTTGGCAACGGCGAGACCCTGTTCTGGCTCGCCCTCGGGCTGGGGTTCTCGCCGGACTCGCCCGGCTGGTGGTTCACGGCGGCGATCGCGGCCGTCGGGACGTTCCTCTGGAAGCCCGCCGGCCCGCGTCCGGAGGGCACCCTCCACCCGCTTGGGCCGCAGTGCGAGCCCTGGTCGTAGCCGCGTCCCGCGTTATGGGCCGCGCCCGCTCCGCGGCTGACCTCGGGCCGCTTTAGGGCCAGGCCTCAGAACTCGATCGCCGACCACGTGCGGCCGCCGTCGTGGGTCATGAGCAACCGGCCCGCCCCAGCCCCGATCGCCACGACCACGCCCTGCGTGGGTGTCGTGAACCCAAGGTCGGCGAGCCCAACGCTACCCGCCTGGAGCACGGTGGACCACGTCTGACCGCCGTCGAACGAACCCACGAGGATGGACTGGGTGGAGTTGGTGCCGGAGACGACGATCGTCGACGTACCCGGCGTGGCGACTCCGCCCCCGAGCGTGACCGGGACGCGGCTGCCGGTCTCGGCGAACGTCGTGCCGCCATCGCCCGAGACGAACAGATGGTTGCCCTGCGGCGAGCTCCAGAGGCCCATATCGCACGAGGCGACGACATCGGTTGAGCTCGACGCAGCGATCGCGGCGGGACCCGTGACGTCGGCGCAGGCGGGCTTCCAGGTCCGCCACGTGCCGCCAACCAGTCGCGCTCCGCCGACCACCGTACGGTCGTTCTCGAGCAGCCAGCCCGTGTCGCCGGAGAGGACCAGCTGGATCGCGGGCACCGGCCCCCCCCCGACCGCGACCTGGAGTGGGGACAAGCTCCAGGCGTCGCTTCCGACTGGGCTCGTGGCGATGCGGAAATGCTGTGCGCCATCGTAGAACACGGCATTCACCGAACCATGGGCGGCCTCGAGGGCGACGATCGCCGACCCCGACGGCAGGCCCGGCACGGAGACCCTGGCCCAGGTTACGCCACCGTCATGGGTCGCCCACAGGTCCGGCCCGAAGGCCCATCCGTCACTCGGCGTCGCGAAGCGGAGCCGGGCGATTCCGGAGGTGGCACCGGTGTCCATCCCGATGCCCGACACGACCGCGCTGTTCGGCCCCGGGGCCGGGACCCAGGTCCGGCCGCCGTCGCCCGTCCGTTCAATGGCCGCGCAACGCGTCGAGCCACACGGGACACTGCCGAGCACCCAGCCCTCATCGGCCGAGACGAACGTCACGGAGACCGGCTCGAAGCCCACCGGCGCGGGCGCCGATGACGGACTGGCCGCGGGGGCGCTCGGCGACCCGACCGCCAACGACGGTATGCCGGTCGATGGGGCACTCACTGAGGGCAACGTGGCGATCGACGAGGAACCAGGCCCTACCGGGGCCTCACCGGCCGGCCGGAGGACCAACACGGCAATGGCGATCACGATCGCGCCTACGAGACCAATGAAGCCCGGCCCCAGGCGGGGTGTCGACAAGTGGAGTCGAGAGCGGAATGGCATGACTGACTCCTCGTTCGGGATCTCGGCGACGCGCGCCACGAGGCGCTCGGGTGCCGGTTCGCCGGCCATCGCATCGAGCGTGCTGCGCAGCTCGCGGTCGAACGGCGCGTCGCTGTTCAATGGCTCGTTGCTGTTCATCTCGTGGTTCTCCCTTCGAGGCCTGGCTCCAAGGCCGAGCGGAGGTACCGGAGGGCGTAGTGGAGGCGCGACTTGACCGTGCCGGCGCCGGCGCCGGTCCTCGCCGCGATCTGCTCGATCGTGAGGTCGAAGTAGAACCGCAGGATCACGACCTCGCGATGCTCCGGCGTGAGCGTTCGGAGCGCCGAGCCCAGGGCATCGCGGCGAACGATCGCCTCGACTTGGTCCGGTGAGGCGAAACGTGCCGCCGCCGCTTGGGTCGGCGACTCGAGATCGAGGCTGAGCGGGTTCCTCCGCTTCGCCCGGAGGCGGTCCCGGCAGACGTTGTGGAGGATCCGCCCGAACCAGGCCTCGAAACGGTCGCGCTCGCGCAGGTCGCCAAATCGTCGCCACGCGGTGAGCGCAGCATCGTGCGTCGCATCCTCGGCGTCACCCCGATCGCCGAGCATGAGCGTCGCGAACCGGTAGGCGTGGTCCAGGGCGCGCCGGTCGACCAGGCTGGCAAAGACTTCCGACCGCGCGGCGTCCTTCAGCTCGTTCGTTCGCTCCACGACTCCCCCGACATCGCTTCCGATCATGCCCTATTGACGTTCGAGGCGACCGGAAACGTTCAATCTCGGGAGCCGGAGCGCATCTGCCTGACCGCGCCCCACCACCCCTACTAGCAGCCGTTCGCCAGCAGAGGTAGGCGATGGTAGGGATTTGCTAGGTTGCCCATCCCTACCAGACGCCCAGCACGCCTCTGGCTGGCTCGCTGCCACCACGGCCGAGGCCAACGGGACGACGCATGGACGTACCCGTCCGGTCTCGACCTGGAAGTCGACGACCTTCGGTGCGTGCGGCCATTTGCCCGCGTGGCCGACCAGCTCGGGATCAGCCGGGCGACGGCCTACAAGTGGGCCCGCCGGTTCCGGGCGAATGCGAGCCAGGCCCTCCTCGATCGCTCGTCCCGGCCGAATCGCTCGCCGCGCCGCGTGAGTGACGCCGCCGAGGCCGAGATCCTCGCCGCCCGGGCAACCTGCGGTATGGACCCGACCGACGCGGACCGCGTCTCGGCTGGTCACCCTCGAGAGTCCACCGGTTCCTGGCCAGCTTTCGGGCGCGCCCCGTCCGGGGCACGGGTCAGTTGGTGCTGGCGTTCCCGG
>PLZO01000080.1 GCA_003152165.1 Chloroflexota bacterium | reverse complement strand
CCCGCCCCAAGCGCGCGCTACGCCCGGCCCCAGCGGCTCGTCACGCCCGCCCGCCTCAGCGGCTTGTCCGCCTACGGCCCGCCCCCCGCCGCCCAGCAGCCGCCATGCCCGCCCGCATCAGCCGCCGCCGCGGGCGTGCACTCACGACATCAAACGGGGGGTTTTGAACTCGAATCGGGGGTTTCTGGGTAGTTGCGGTGTCGCCGGCCGCGGCCTCGGATGGAGTTCATCGCGCGCCACGCGCACGCCGGGATGAAATGGCGTCCACGAGCCGGCCGGCGGCTGATTCCAGGGGCTTGATTGCTGATTTGATGTACTGCGTGCACGCCCCTGCCCGAGCGGCTCCGCACCCGGCCCGAGGGGCGTCGCACCCGTCCCGCCGGCGCCATCGGACGCCCATCCGACGCCCCGGCCCGCGCCGACGCCGAACCGCACCCGCGCGCCGAACCCGCCTCAGCCGAGTCCGGCGAAGAGGTCTGTTTCGGGGACCGGAGCGGGAACCCGCGACTCGCGCAGGACGTAGGACTCGGTCGACCAGGCCTCTCGCCAGCCCTCGAGGCCGAGGAGCATGAACGGTGAGTCCAAGCTGATCTGGGTGACGTGGCGCCGGNNGCGGCAGCCAGAAGCTGCGCCGGCCCAGGGCGATCATCCGCTCGTTCATGGCGTCACGCTGGCTCCGCGACATTGCCTGTTCGTACAACTTTGCCGGGGCCCACGGTTCGAGGCCGTCGGCGAGCTGGCCAGGATAGGCCTTGGGGTCGCCGGCCCGGGCGAACGCGCCGACCGCAACCAGGTGGGTCCGGATATGGTCCGGATGGCCGTAGCCGCCGAAGTCGTTATAGGTTGTCATCACGTCTGGTCGGACCTGCCGCACGAACCAGACCAGTCGGCCGATCGCTTCGTCAAGGTCCGCCTGCCAGTAGCTCCGCGGATCGCGATTGCCCGTGTCGCCCATCATCCCGGAGTCGCGATACCCAAGGTTCTCCCACTCAGTCACGCCCAACTCGGTCATCGCGGCCTCGAGCTCGCCGGCCCGGATCTCACCCAGCCGGTGGTGGTTGGCCGGCGTATCCATCTCCGGTACAACGATCTCACCCAATTCGCCCCGGGTGCCGGTTACCAGGACGACTCGGCGGCTGTCGGCCACGGCCCGGGCCATTGTGCCGCCTACACCGATCGTCTCGTCGTCGGGATGGGCGTGGACCGTCATCAGGGTGAGGCGATGTTCGCTGGTCATCGCCGCATCCTAGACGAGAATTGCTTGGGCGGCTCGTCGGCGCTCAGCACTTCCCCTCGACGCTCGGGCGTTGCGCCAGTACGCTGTCGATCACTTGTCGGGGAGATGAGGTTCCGAGTTGCCCTGTCAGAGCTGCGGCACGGTCAATCTGGTTGGCGCGAAGTTCTGCTCGGAATGCAGTGCCCGCCTGATCGCCGGCTGCCCGAGCTGCGGGGCACAGAATGCGCCCGGCGTGACGTTCTGCTCTAAGTGCGGGACGCGCCTTGAGCCCGGTGCTGGCGCCAGTGCGCGCGACGAAGCCCGGGCGATCTTCACCCGGATCGGGGCCGGGGCGTTCCTGCGTCAGCTTGATGCCCTGCCGTCGGGGCCTGGAGCGGCTGAGCCGCGGACGCCGCGGACGGCGTCGACCGCCGCCGCGCCCGTTGCGTCCGCCGAGTCGGCGCCGACCCCCTGACCGGCCAGCCGACCGGCCCGCTGGCCGGGATCCTCGTCGTCGACTGCTCGACCGTGCTAGCCGGGCCGTATTGCACGATGCTCCTGGCCGACCTCGGGGCCGAGGTGATCAAGGTCGAGCCACCGGAGGGCGACGGAACGCGGGCCTGGGGTCCGCCGTGGGTGGGCGCCGCACGGCTCGGGCCGGACGACCCGGGTGTCGCGGCGTACTACCTCGCGATCAACCGCAACAAGCGCAGCATCCGGCTCGACCTGCGCAGGGCCGCGGGGGCCGAGATCCTGCAGGGCCTCATCGGTCACGCCGACGTCCTGGTCGAGAACTTCCGGGTCGGTGGCTTCGAGCGGCTTGGCTTCGACGACGCGGCACTCGAGGCACTCAATCGGCGGCTCGTCCACCTTGCGATCAGCGGCTACGGCACCACCGGTCCCGAGGCGGACCGGCCCGGCTATGACTTCGTGATCCAGGCCGTCGCTGGCCTGATGTCGATCACGGGCTTCGCCGATTCGGAGGGTGGCGCTCCAGCGAAGGTAGGCGTAGCGATCGCAGATGTAGTGACCGGCCTCCTCGGCTGCGTGGCGATCCTGGCTGCGCTCGAAGGTCGCGGCCGGCCCGGCTCGCCGGCCCACAGTCAGGGCCAGCGGATCGACCTGTCGCTGTTCGAGGCGACCCTGGCCGTCCTCGTCAACCAGGCTCAGAACGCGTTCGCGACGGGAACCTCACCGGGCCGGCGCGGCAACGCTCATCCCAACATCGTCCCCTACGAGACCTTTGCCACGGCCGATGGCCAGCTTGCCATTGCCGTCGGCAGCGAGCGCCAGTGGGCACGCTTCTGCTCGGCACTTGAGCTGCCTCAGCTGGCCGGCGACCCGCGCTTCGCCACGAACGGTGATCGCGTGGCACATCGCGACGCTCTCCGCCCGGTCCTCGCGGATCAGTTCGCCAGCCGGTCGACGGCTGCCTGGCTGGAGCTGCTCGAGGCCGCCGCGATCCCATGCGGCCCGATCCGAGGCGTGCTCGAAGCCCTCGAATCGGCCCAGGCACAGGCCGATGCCATGACCGTCGAGGTCGACCATCCTTTGCTCGGCCGGCTGCGCCAGGTCGGCGTCCCGTTCAAGTTCAGCGCGACCCCGGCCACGGTTCGAACGGCCCCACCACTCCTTGGGGAGCACTCGGAGCAGATCCTGGCGGAGCTCGGCTACGACGCAGCCGTGATCGAGCACCTTCGGGCGGAAAGGGTGATCTGAGACCCGTGCAACGTTGCAGCCGAGGCACGGTCGCGTCGGGCGGCTCGGGCTAGACTCGCGCCAGGGTTCACCCATCAGGCGCACCTCCAGCGGAGACCAAATCAGATGACTGACGAGCGCGAGCGCTGGGCCCTGATCCTTGGGGCGTCAAGCGGCATGGGCGAGGCGACCTCCCGGGCGCTGGCCGACGAAGGCTACCGGATCTTCGGGGTCCACCTCGACTTCCGGGCGGGCCTCCCCCACGTTGAGGAGGTCAAGGCTGCAATCGCCGCGGCAGGTTCGGAGGCGTTGTTCATCAACATGAACGCCGCCGACGACGAGAAGCGGGCGGCTGCTTTGGCGACATTCGGCGAGCGGTTCGATCGAAGTCGGGCCGAGGGTCGCCAGCCCTACATCAGGGTCGTGATGCATTCGCTCGCCTTTGGCTCGCTTGTGCCGTTCATCGCCGATGACCCGAAGGGCGCGGTCGACCGCAAGAAGATGGAGATGACCCAGGACGTGATGGCCAACAGCCTCGTCTACTGGGTCCAGGACCTGTATCGCGGCGGCTTCCTCGAGTCTGGCTCGAAGATCTACGCGATGACCTCCGAAGGCTCGAGCCGGGTCGTCCCGAGCTACGGTGTGGTCTCGTCGGCCAAGGCCGCCCTCGAGTCGCACGTCCGGCAGCTCGCGATGGAGCTGGCCCGGCGCGGCGACGGAATCACCGTTAATACGATCCGGGCGGGTGTCACGAAGACGCCTGCCTTGATGAAGATTCCCGAGCACGAGATGATCATCGAGGCGGCCACCCGGCGGAATCCGACCGGCCGAATGACGACGCCGCAGGACGTTGCGAATGCGATCGTGGCCCTGAGCGGCCAGGGCACCGACTTTATCAACGGCGAGACGATCGGCGTCGACGGCGGCGAGTTCATCACCGGCTCATGAGTCCGGGCCGATGAGCGGTCGGGTCATCGTCGTCGGCAGCGTCAACGTCGATCTCGTCGTTTGGTCTGCGCGACTTCCAGCGCCGGGCGAGACCGTGAGCGGCGGCAGGTTCGAACAGCACGACGGCGGCAAGGGCGGGAATCAAGCGACCGCAGCGGCTCGCCTGGGCGCATCGGTCCTTCTCCTGGGCGCGGTTGGGGCGGATTCGTTCGGTGCCCAGGCCCGCTCGGCGCTGGCTGCGGCCGGCGTGGATGTCTCTGGCCTGGCCACGAACCCGACCGAAGCGACGGGGATTGCCCTGATCCTCGTCGACGCCGCCGGGGAGAACGTCATCTCCGTGGCGTCGGGCGCGAACCTGGCGCTCGAGCCCGATGCGATCGAGGCCGAGCTGGCGAGGCTCGGCTCGTTGGTCGGCGATGTCGTCCTCGTCTCCAACGAGCTGGTGCCATCGACGGCGGCTGCCGCGCTTCGCTGCGCCCGGGCGGCTGGAGCGCGAACGATCTTCAACCCAGCTCCCGCGGTCGGGATCGACGTCAGCCTGCTGGAATTCGTCGATCTACTCACGCCGAACCGCGGCGAGCTGGCCGTGCTCTCGGGCCGCACTGGGTCTGATTTCGATGCTGCCTCTGCCGCCCGAGCCCTGCCCGTCCGCGAGGCGGTAATCGTCACGCTCGGCTCCGCCGGTGCACTGGTGGTGCCTCGGGATGGCGCCCCCTGGCCAGTGCCAGCGACTGTGGTCGAGGTCGTCGACACGACCGGCGCCGGCGACGCCTTCAACGGCGCCCTGGCCGCCGCTCTGGCCGATGGCCGCAGTCTGGAGGAGGCAGTCCGCCGCGCCGTTGCGGCCGGCAGCCTGGCCACCACCCGCCCCGGCGCCCGCGAGGGCATGCCCATCCCCGCCGAGCTGGACGTGGCTCTCGGCAGCTGACCTCGTCTTGCCTGGGCTCGCGAGCCTTGCCCAGGGGCTACCGAACCAGGTCGGACCGGCGCTGTTCGCGGCCGAGGAGCGTTGGACCGACCAGAAACCGTGACCCGAGGTACAGCACGAAGCTCAGCGACGTGACGTAGACACTGACTGCCACGTTCGTGACGAGCGCCAACAGGATCCCGCCGAGGACGCAGGTGAGGGCGATCGCCACGCTATACACGGCGGCGCGACCGGGTCGAGCGGTGAGCCGCTCAGCCGAGGCTCCGGGCGTGATCAACAGGGTCAGGATCAGGAGCACCCCCACGACCTGGACCGCCTCGGCAACGGCGGCCGCCATGATCAGCAGGAAGACGATCGCCAGCCCGCGGACCGGCACGCCGCGGGCCTCGGCAACGTCGGGATCGACCGTTGCGAACGTCAAGGGGCGATAGACGACCGCGAGGGTGACCAGCGTGAAGGCCCCGATCGCCAGCAGTAGGACCACATCGGACGTGCTTACCCCCGTAATCGTCCCAAACAGAATCGCGATCGCCTCGGTGGCGTAGTGCGGATAGAGAGTCAGGAACAGCACGCCCAGGCCCAGCCCGAACGCCATCACCACCCCGACCACGGCGTCGCGCTCCCGAACCCGGACGCCCAGCGTCCCGATGAACAGGGCAGTGATCGTGGTCCCGGCCATCAGCCCGATTACCGGGGAGACGCCGACCAGGATCGCGCCTGCCGACCCGGTGAAGCCCAGTTCGGCCAGCGCGTGGACTGCGAACGCCATGTTCCGGGCGACCACGAACCGGCTGACGATCCCGGACACGATCGCGATCACGATCCCGGCGGCGATCGCGTTCTGAACGAAGGAATACCCGAGCAGGTGGATCAGCTGGTCCATCAGCGAGCCTTCCTGGCGTCGCCACCTGAACCCGACCCGGATCCGGCATGGATTTCGGGCAAATGGTGCGGCTCCTCGAGCTCGAAGCCCGAGCCGGTCGACTCGCTGACCACGAGGATCCGACCGTGGACTCGCATCACGTCGACGTGCGAGCCGTACAGGTCCGACATCCGCTCCGACGTCAGCACCTCGTCCGGCGTCCCGGCAGCCCAGCGGCCGTTGACGACGAAGAGGACCCGGTCGACCAGGTTCAGGATGGGGTTCACGTCGTGGGTCACGAACAGGACCGTTCGCCCGATCCGCTTCTGCCAGCTGCCGATGAGCTCGGTGATCTCCTGCTGGTGGCGGAGGTCGAGGCTGGCCAGCGGCTCGTCGCACAGGAGCAGGCGCGGATCGCCGACGATCGCCTGGGCGATCCGCAGGCGCTGTTGCTCGCCGCCTGACAGGCGCCCGATCGGCGCATCAGCGTAGGGCGTTGCCTCCACGGCCTCGATCACCTCGCTCACTCGACGCCGGTCGGCCGCCGACGGCCGTCCGACACCCCAGCGATGGCCATCGATCCCAAGCTGGACGAGGTCGCGGCCACGGAGCGGCAGGTCCTGGTCGAACGACTGGTGCTGGGGCACGTAGCCTATCCCGGCGTTGCCCCGACGGGGCGCTTCTCCAAGGACCTCCACGGTCCCGCTCGACAACGGGGTCAAGCCGAGGATCACCCGCAGCAGCGAGGTCTTGCCCGAACCGTTGGGCCCCAGGATCGCCACGAATGAGGGCTCCCGGAATTCAAGCGACAGGTCGCCCCAAACGCGCCGATCGTGATAGTCGAGCGTGGCCGCCTCGAAGCGGACCGAGAGTCGCGGTTCGGGCTCAGCCACCGGCGGCGAGCGCCTGCTCGAGCTGATTGAGCTGCCCGAGCTGCCAGCTGACGTAGTTGGAGTAGGCCGCCGGGATCGTCTCGGCGACGCCGACCACGGGAATCCCGTTAGCCACGGCCAGGTCGTGCATCTGGGTCGTGATCGGCGACGTGACCTGGCTGTTGTACAGGAGGACCTTGACCTTCTTGCCGGTGAGCAGGTCGCTCTCTCCAGCGACGTCTGCCGGAGCCGGGTCAGTGCCGTCCTCGATCGACTTCTGGAAACCCTCCGGGGTCAGGACCTGGAGGCCCATCGCGGTCGCCAGGTAGCCCGCAACCGGCTCGGTGAAGGCAACCGGCATGCCGCTGAAACGGGTCTTCATCTCGGCGATCTTAGCCGCGACTGGCTGGAGCGAGTCGAGGTAGAGGGCTGACCGCGCGTTGAAGTAGAACGCATTGGTCGGGTCGATCGAGCCGAGCGCCGCCGCTACGTCCGCGGCGACCTTCGGCATCGTGGCCGGGTCGTACCAGATGTGGGCGTTCGCGCCGTCGGGCAGCCCGAGCAGCTGCTGAACGTTGATCACCTGGCGGCTCGAGTCTGGAGATGCCCCGAGGAGCTTGTCCATGAAGGCGTCGTAGCCGAGGCCATTGACGATCACCAACTGCGCATCAGCCACGGCCACCGCAGCCTGGGTGCTGCTCTCGAACGCATGTGGGTCGGCATTCGGGTCGTTCAGCAGGCTGGTTGCCGTCACCCGCGCACCGCCGACTTGGCCGAGCAAGTCGGCGTAGAAGTTCTCCGTGCCGAGGACCAGGATCGGGGCAGCGCTTCCGGTCGGCGACGGGCCACCCAGTGGCGGCACGGTTGGCACGGCCGAAGGTAAGGAAGTCAAGCCGCCGCAGGCGGCTAGCCCGAGGATCGCGGAGAGGATAACGAGGCCCGCCAGATTCAGTCTCAACAAGCGGCGCACGTCCAACTGCCTCCTACGGCGGACACGAAGCCTAGCAAATGAGACTGAGTATCGTCAAGCGATCAATCGAAGGCTGGCGATTCCGTGGTATCGTCGAGCCATGACCGACATTCCGACGATCGTCACGGTGCTCGACCGGGCAGGCTATCGCCTAACCGAACCGCGTCGGAAGGTGGCCGGGTTGATCTCGCGGCGGGACGGCCACTTCAGCGCAGCCGACCTGGTCGACGATGCCCGTGAGCGACGGCTGGACGTGGGCCGGGCGACGATCTTCCGGGCGCTCGAGCTGTTCACCGAGCTCAACGCCGTCGAGCGCGTGGACCTGCCCAACGGCGACCACGCCTACGTCGAATGCGAGCCGGTCCATCATCACCACGTGATCTGCTCGCAGTGCGCCCGGACCACCGAGGTCGAGGCCTGCGGGATGCCGGCCGTGGCCCGGGACGTTGGACGGCGGACCGGCTTCAAGATCCAGTCGCACCGGCTCGAGCTATTCGGCATCTGCCCGGAGTGCCAGGCAGCCAACAGCCGGCATGGCTGAGCGGATCGTCGAGGCGCATCATTCCTGCTCAGACACCGCCGCCTGAACCCTCGTCCCGACGCCGTCGTCGCCAGCAGCAGCGTGCGCAGGCGACGGGCCGGCCCACCGTGCGCCGGCCGAGGAGCCTGCCCACCAGCCGGCCCCTGTGGCGGAACCCGACGGCGATCACGACGATGCTCGCGGTGATTGCCACGGTCGTCCTGGTCATCGTCCTGAACTCGCACGCTGCTGCCCCGACGAACCCGTCCGCGCTGAACCCGCCGGCCAACCCGGTCGCGGACTCGATCCCACGCCAGGGCACGATCCTGGGCTCGGCCAGCGCACCCGTGAAGGTGGACGCCTGGGAAGACTTCCAGTGCCCGGGTTGCCAGCTCTGGACCCTCCAGTGGGAGCCCCACGTCATCCAGGATTTCGTGGCCACCGGGGTGGTCCGCTACCAGTTCCACGACTACTCATTCCTGGGAACCGGGCATTCGCCTGACGAGTCGCTCGAGGCTGCCGTCGCGGCACAGTGCGCCAACGACCAGGCCAAGTTCTGGCCGTACCACGACTGGCTATACGCGAATCAGAACCCGAACGGCGAGAACCAGGGCTGGTTCACCCAGGCCAAGCTCGACGCGATTGCGCTGAAGGTGGGCCTGGATCAGGCGACGTTCGACACGTGCCTGGTCGATCCGGCCAAAGCGGCGGCGGTTCGGGCTGAGCAAGCCGCTGGGACGGCAATTGGGATCACGGGGACGCCTACGATCTTTGTCAACAACAAGCTCCAGAAGCTCAATACCTATGCCGACCTGTCGGCGATGATCCGGTCCCTCGCCGGCCCGGCGGCATCGCCCGGTGGCTCCGCGGTGCCGTGAGCGCGGGTCGGAGGGGTTCGGCAACAACCGGTCTCGCCGTCATTGGGCTGTTGATCGCCGCGTATCTCGCCGGGACCCGGTTGAGCGGCGGGCTGCCGGTCTGCGGACCGCTCCACGGCTGCGAGACGGTGGCGCTGAGCTCGTACAGCGAGCTGTTCGGAATCCCGGTTGCCTTCTTTGGGTGTGGCTACTCGCTCGTGCTCGTCGGCGTGTCCGTGACCTGGTGGCGGCGCGCCGACCGTTGGGCGTTGCTCGGCCTGTACGGTCTCGGCTTGCTCGGCGTCCTGTTCGTCGCCTACCTGACCTATCTCGAGCTGTTCGTGATCGGCGCGATCTGCGTGTGGTGTGCCGGCTATGCACTCACGATCGTCTCCGGCTGGCTCATCGCCGCGCTCGCCCTGCGAGGATCCTCGGAACCGTAGGCCGAGCCGGCCGATCCCCGGAGAATCATGGTGGCAAGTCCCACCGGCCGGCAGGACGATCGATCGATCTCCTGCCTTCGCCGCCCTCGGTAGGCTGCCAGAATGGGACAATGCTCAGCCTTGCGAAAGAAGAAGGATCCCGCGCAGCTTCCAGCAATGATGATCGGCGACGAGCGGACCGGCGGGTATGTGGTGGCGCCTCCGGCGATCCAGCGCGCGGCCGACGTACCGGGCGAGAGTGGCGGAGTGGATCTGCCCGACGCCCCGAGCCCGGCAGCGAGCCCGGCAGCCTCGGGGTAACGGCTCGGGCTAACGGCTCGGGCCATAACCGGTCAGCTCAACGTAGCCTTCGCCGCCGAGCACCTGGCCGTTGCGGACCGCGCTGACCACCTGGGATCCCTCCCAGTAGACAACACCAGTGGTGGCCCGCGTATCGAGCTCCTGGTTGGCGACAGTCGGCTGCAGGTTGATCGTCAACGCCTGGCCCGGGATCGTTATGGTCCAGCCTGCCGGGTACGACGCCCCGGTCGTGGGCGACGTCCAATGCTTCGTGACCACGACGCTGAACGCGGTTCGATCGAGGTGGCTGGCCCGACCGTCGCGATCGACGAGCGTCCCGTAGACCAGCGGATAGCTCCCGTCGGAGGCCCGGACCAGGGACAAGGTGAGGTCGGTTCCGTCGGCCAGGTTTACCGCGAACCAGTCCCAGCCGCCCCCTCCCACCGCGATGAAGTCGCCCCACTGGTGGTCGAACCAGGCGCTTCCGTCCACCTGCAACGTTCGTCCATCGAGGACGATCGAGCCGGTCGCGAGGAGGTCTGTCCGGGAATAGTAGTAAGAGCCGCCGGCCGGCCCGAAGTCGATCCAGCCGGCTCCGCCCTCGAGCACGGCCGGCTTCGCAGCCTGGAGGGCCAGGTCCAGGCCGAACCCGCCGGGCGAATGAGCCGCGATCGCCTCGGCGGCCGAGAGGCGAGCGGCCAGATGGTCGGTGCCGTTGACCCCCTCCATCGTCCAGGCGGGTCGTCCGAGCGTCGTCGGATCGGTGGGGTCGGCCCCAATTGAGAACGAGAACCCTGGGGCTGGGGTCGCCGCGGTCGCATTAAGGTCCACGGCCTCACCAACAACGCTGCGCTGAGCGTAATGGAACGCGTCCCCGCTCTCGTCGGTAATCGCCAGGTGCGAGGCCCAGGTCACCGGGAACGCCCCTCGCTCGGCCCGGAAGATCACGTACTCGAAGCCGAAACGGGCGCCCGACGCAACGTCACGAAGGTGGCCGGTGTAGTACCACCATTCGGTCAGGCGCTGATGGGCCGCGTCGTCCCGCGGCAGCCGGATCGGGACCGGATCGGAGACCGCCGCCGGACCGGGTGGTGCAGCGGGCTCCGGGTTGAGCGAAGCAGGCAGATTGGCCAGGATCGGTCCACCAGTGCACGCTGCAAGCAGGAGCACGACGGAGCAGATTGTCGCCAGCGGGCCACGCCAGGCCGTCATCGGGCGGCCTCCTTGTCGGAACCCGCCCCGCGCTCGGCCAGCCAGCGCCGCAGGCGCTCGGGCATCCACCAGTTCCAAACGCCCAGGAGGCGCATCGTGGCGGGCACCAGGAGCGCCCGCACGATCGTAGCGTCGATCGCGATGGCGATCGCCACGCCCAGGCCGACCGCCTTGATCAGCACGACATCGGCGAACGCGAACGAGCCGGCCACGACGACCACGATCAGGGCCGCCGAGGTCACGATCCGGCCGCTCCGTTCGAGTCCCCAGGCCACGGCCTCGGTGTTGTCGTGGGTTCGGTCCCAGGCCTCTTTCATGCGGGTCAGCAGGAAGACCTCATAGTCCATCGATAGCCCGAACAGGACGCAGAACAGGATCACGGGCAGGGTGGTCTCAACATAGCCGAGCGGCTGGAAGCCGAGGATCCTCGACAGGTTCCCGTCCTGGAAGATCCAGACGAGGGCGCCGAATGAGGCCAGGATCGACAGGCTGTTCATCACCAGGGCCTTGGCTGGCAGAATCACCGAGCGGAGCAGAACAAGCAGGACGAGGTAGGTCGTAACGAAGATGAACAGAGCGGTCCGTGGGAAGTCGGCCGCTACTCGATCCACGACATCGCTGACGTCGGCCGCGCCGCCCGCGATCAGGACGGTCACGCCCGGCGGCGGCGCAAGCAAGCCCACCCCGGATCGGAGGTCGGTCACCAGGGCCCGACCCTGATCCGCGTTCGGGCCGTATGGCGTGGTCACGGTGAATGCGGTCAGGTCGCCCTTGGTGGTCGCCGCCAGGGTGGCCGCGACGAGGCGATCGGGCGGACCGCTGGGTGACCCGTAGAGGAGCTGGTACTGCGCGACGGTGATCCGCGGGTCGAGATCCACGTAGCCGCTGACCGAGGTGATCCTGGGATCGGCGGCCAGTCGTCGTGAATAGTTGTAGAGAGCGGCAACGTTGGCCGGGCTGGTCGCCGGGCCGGTGGTCCGGATGGCCAGTGACAGAGGGGCAAACCGCCCGGCGCCGAATGCCGCATCGAGCCGATCGAAGGCGACCCGGGAAGGAACGCTTGGCGGCAGGATCGTCGCATCGGGTGCGTTCAGCCGGACGTGCAGGAACGGCGCCCCCAGCACGAGCAGCAGGCTGAGCGTTGGGATGAACACAAGAAGCGGCCGGCGCATCACCGACCGCGCGAGGCGGGCCCAGGGCTCGTTCGCAGAGGGCGCGGAATTCACCCGACGGACTGCCAGCCGATCGAGCCTTGGCCCGAGGATCGACAGGATCGCCGGCAGCAGGGTCAAAGCCGCGAGGGCGGCGACGCCGACGACGATCGCGCCGGCAATCCCGACCGAGCGCAGGATCGTGAACTCGAACAGGACCAGTCCCAGGAGCCCCAGCAGGACTGTCAGGCCGGAGAAGAAGACGGCCCGTCCGGCCGTTGCCACGGCGGCCTGAATGGCGTCCGCGACTGCCACCGCCGGCTCGTCCGACGGGAGCCGGCGTCGGAGTTCCTCGCGAAAGCGACTGGTCATCAGCAACGAGTAGTCGACGCCCAGGCCAAGGCCCAGGAGCGTGGCCAGATTGAGCGCGAAGATGCTCATCTCGGTGAAGCTGGCCACGACGAAGATGGCGGCCAGTGAGACCACAACGGCCGCGCCGCCAACCGCCAGCGGCACGGCCGCGGCCACCACCGAGCCGAATACCAGCAGGAGGGTGAGGCCGGCCAGGGGCAGGGAAACAAACTCGCTTCGGCGCAGGTCGCTCTCAGAGACGGTCTGGATGTCGCTGTAGAACGCCGGCCCGCCGGCAAGTTCGATCGTCACGGGCCCAGCCGGCAGGCTTGCCAGCCGGTCCTGGATCGCCGGCAGCGCGTCCGGGGAGTCGTCCGGATTGATATCCAGGAGGACGGTGTCGTAGGCTGTCCGTTCGTCTTTCGATACCTGGCTCGGTGCGAATTCATAGGACAGGACCTGGGCCACGTACGGCGCCGCCCTGATCGCCTGGCGGGCGGCGGCCGTGGCGGCCTCGAAGGTCGGTTCGCCGGCTCGCGCCGTAGTGCTCGAATAGACCAGGGCGAGAGCCGACTCCGGCAGGCCGAGCTCAGCGTGGAGTTCGGCTCGGGCCCGCGAGGATTCGAGGTCGGCCAGGTTAAAGCCACCGGCGCGGAGCACCGCGGAGGCGCGTGGCGCGAGCGGCAGGGCGACCAGCAGGAGCACCGCCCAGGCGGCGACGATCAGCCAGCGCCGCCGATAGACGAGCCGCCCGAGTCGCTCGAAGATCGTCATCTGCGCGGCTACGGTCTCGATTCGTATCCGAGGAGCACGCGGCCTGGACGACGCCGGCTGGGGGGCATGGCCGCATCGTACCCGCCCAGCCCAGAGGACCCGGCCGAGGTCCTGGCTGGCTCGCGTGGTGGATACTGTGCCCTGGCTTCAGCGGGACGGTGCCAACCCGCCAGGTGCCAAAATCGAGGGGACGAATACGGTGCATCCCAGGGAGATGGGATCCGGCGAGCGCGACGCCGAGGATCCTGCTCAGCTGGACCTGCAGCTTGGTCCGGACAGCCTCGTGCGCGCTCAAGCGCTGATCGAGAATTGAGCCGCGCTCATTCGCTCCAGCATTGCGCCCTGTTCCTGTGGGATCCGGCCGTCCGCCGGCTGCGTCTTGCCGCCCATCACTGGGGAGCGGGCGAGGACCTGGGTGAGGTCCGGGCGGGTGCCTGGACCATCGGCCTGAACGGCGTGTGCGGCCGCGCCTTCACGACGGCGGTCCCGGCGCTCGTGCTCGACGTGGAGGATGACCCGGACTTCCTGAGCTTCCCGGGGAGCCGGACGCGCAGCGAGCTGGCCGTCCCGATCTTCCTGGACGCCCGGCCGATGGGCGTGGTCAACGTTGAGAGCCCGCGTGTCGCTGCCTATGGGCCGGCCGAGGTTGAGGCCCTGAGCAGCTGGGCCGACTTGGTCGGCGAGGCGATCCGCAGCTTCTACGTGGGCCCTGCCTGAGCTGCAGGCGGGCTCACGGCCGGGTCCATCTGCTACGATCCCGTCGTTCAGTCTCAGATCGCCGAGGCACCCAGGTGCAACTCCTCCTCGTCCCGTTCCAGGGACCGCTGCAGTTCGCGATCTTCAGTATCGCCACAGTCATCAGTGGCGGATTCGTGTTCATCTTCGCCCGCGCGGCGATGTCCTCTGAGGGCCGCTCGCCGGGCCTGGTGCGGGCGATGACGAACCCGAACACGAAGTTCCTTTTCACCTTCCTCGCGATCAGCTGGGCGCTGGTCTTCGGGATCGGCCTCCAGCTCGTGCCCCACGAGGGCGCCAACTCGCCCTACGGCGGTCTGGCATTGATCGCCATGTTCACCGGTTTTTTCATCCTGATGGGACTGCTCTGGTCTGTCATCGGGGAGTGAGCCGAACAACGGCTTGAGGACTCACGCCGTGATCCCGGCGGACCTCGACAGCCTGTCCGTCTAAGGACGGTGGCAGGCCTGCCGGCCTCCCATCGGTCACATCGATGTGCGTCCGCGGCCTGCCCCGAGGCAGGCCGGATCGGCGCCCGCCGGCACCGTCCAGATTCGCCATATCGGGAGATTCGCTGGACCGTCGCGCCCCTTCCCGGGTATCATCCGACATGCAGACTGCATAGAGTTTATGCGTCTCGGCCCGGTTAGACGGTCGACAGGTTCGGTCGCGAAGGCAGGAGGCCAGCGCGTGGACGCTCCGGAGAATCAGACCGCCGTTGCCCGCCAGGCCAGCGCTGCCGCTGAAGTGACGCCTTTCGTGAACCGGCGCGACCCCGCCCGGCTCCTCGGGGTCGATGGCTTACCGGCGATCAGCCGGCGGGCACCGATCTGGCAGGACGTGCCCGACGAGAAGTGGAACGACTGGCGCTGGCAGCTCAGCAACCGGGTCAACGAGCTCGAGGAGATCGGGCAGATCCTGGAGCTGACCGACGAGGAGCGCGAGGGGTTGTCCGCCCCCGACAAGTTCAGGGTGGATGTCACCCCGTACTTCGTCAGCCTGATCGACCCGCATGATCCGGACGACCCGATTCGGCGCCAGGTGATCCCGCTCGGGCGCGAGAAGTCGGCCTTCACCGGAATGATGGAAGACTCGCTGGCCGAGGATCGCCACTCGCCTGTCCCTGGCCTTGTCCACCGCTATCCCGATCGGGTCCTGATGTTGGTTACCACCCAGTGCGCGAGCTACTGCCGGTACTGCACCAGGAGCAGGATCGTCGGAGACCCGACGATGAACTTCAACCGCAAGGAGCACGAGGCGCAGCTCGACTACCTGCGCCGAACGCCCCAGGTTCGCGACGTGCTGATCAGCGGCGGCGACGGACTCACGCTCGCCCCAAAACTGTTCGAATCAATCCTGCGTGGCCTGCGCGAGATTCCCCACATCGAGATCATCCGGATCGGCTCGCGCGTCCCGGTCTTCCTGCCCCAGCGAATCGACGACGAGCTCTGCCAGATGCTCCAGCAATACCACCCCGTCTGGATCAACCTCCACTTCAATCACCCCAACGAGATCACCCCAGAGGTGAGCCGGGCCGTCGACAAGCTGACCCGGGCCGGCCTGCCGGTCGGCAATCAATCGGTCCTCCTGGCCGGGGTCAACGACTGCGTCCATATCCAGCGCTCGCTCGTCCACAAGCTAGTGGAGAACCGGATCCGGCCCTACTACCTCTACCAGTGCGACCTTGTCGAGGGCTCCGGCCACTTCCGCACCCCGGTTGGCAAGGGTCTCGAGATCATGGAAGGTCTGCGTGGCCATACCAGCGGCTACGCCATTCCAACCTACGTGATCGATGCGCCCGGCGGTGGCGGCAAGATCCCGGTGATGCCCAACTATCTGATCAGCTATTCGGACCACAAGGTCGTGCTGCGCAATTACGAGGGCTACATCACGACCTACGAGGAGCCGCCAACGTACCGCCAGCACGACCGGGCCGCCTGCTCGTACTGTCAGAACGAGCGCGCGGAGCCGGGCCAATCGGGCATCCTGGGGCTGCTCGAAGGCGAGCGGATGTGGATCGAGCCGAAGGGCTTCAGCGAGATCCACACCCGCGGCAACACCGAGGCGCATCGCCTCCAGGATCCTGCCAAGTGGGTCCCGTTCGGCGTCGGTGCAATCGAGGGCACTGCCGCTGCGTCGCTCCAGGTGCTCGAGGCTGGTGCCGTGGACCGGGGCAGTGAGGTCCCAGGTGGTTTGCCCGTGCCAGCCTATGGTCCAGGCGAGGAACCGCGACCACGCGAAGGCGAGCCCACCGGCTCAGCCCACGGGGAGCTCCTCTAGCCTTTCAACCCGCCGTGAACGGATGCGGTAATGACGCCGGAGCCGGTGCCGGTGCCGGCGCTGGACGCGGGAACTGGAAGCGAGCGTGCCGCTAACCCCGAACCTGGGCACGGAAGCGAGCCTGGCACGGCCCGAGCCTGGGACGGAAGCGAGCCTGGGCACGGCCCCGAGCATTGCGGCTGGCCCCAAGCCTGGGCGCGGCCCAAAGCCTGGGCCCCGGCACGGGCATACGGGGCCGAGCTCGGGCGCCCCCACCCATTGGCCAGACTGCCGGCCCGACCCCGCGGTCTAAGGCTCGAAGGCGCGATCGTGCACTGAGAACATCAAATCGCGCAAATCGAGGCCAAATCGATGCCTTTTGGGTTCAATCCGGCATCGGCGCGAGGCAGGTCGCCTCGAACCTATCCCGAGCCACGCTCGCGCCGGGATGCCTTCTCCCACTAACGGCCCGACAGGCGGTTCGATCGCCGGCCGAAATGGCCGTTTGATGCACCCAGTGCACGTCGGTTGCGTGGTACAGGCCGGTGGCACCAGGCCGCCGCCCACGCCCGCGGCCCGCGCCCGCGCCCGCGAAGCCCCAGCCCCAGCCCGCACCCCACGCCCGTGCCCTCGTCAGGGCGCGGTCAGCACTGCCACGCCCTTGAGGAGTTGAGCGTCACCCGAGGCCGCCAGCTGGGCCACCGTCATTTTCGCCAGGTCGGTCGGCGCAACGATCTTGCCCTTCGGCGTCGAGTCGAGTGTGATGTCGGGCTGGATGCCCACTTTCCAGATCTGGCGGCCGTCGCGGGTCAGCCACTCGATCGTGCCGATCAGGAGAGCCGACCCATCGCTCAAGGGGAACTGCTGCAGGACCGTTCCAGTGCCGAAGGTCTTGGCCCCGATCAGCACTCCACGCTTGGCGTCCTGGAGGGCGCCCGACACGATCTCGGCAGAGCTGGCGGTCCCGTTGTCGACAAGGACGGCGAGCGGCAGGTCGGTGGCCGTGCCGTCTGCCGTGACTGGGATCTCCTTGATCGCGCCGGACCGATCCTGCTCGCGGTAGACGTCTCCGCTCTTGAGGAACTGACTGACTACGCCCACGGCCTCGTCGACGTAGCCACCGGGATTGCCGCGCAGGTCGAGGATCAGGGACGTCGCCCCGGCCTTGCGGGCGGCTGCGATCGCCGCGACGAGCTCGGCCGTGGCGTTGCTGGCGAACTGCTCGATCCGGACGTCCGCGACCTTCGTGCCCGGGACCATTGCCCAGCTCACGGACGGCACGTCCACCTTCGCCCGGACGATGCTCACGTCGATCGGTTCGGCGGCGGCGGTATGCAGGATCGACAAGGTGACGGTCGTGCCGGCGTCTCCACGGATCCGCGAGACGACCGTGTCGATGCTCTGGCCATCGGTCGAAACGCCGTCAATGCTCAGGACCGCGTCGCCGCCGAGCAGGCCGGCCTTCTCAGCCGGGCTGCCCGGGATCACGGACTGGATGATTGGAGCGCCGTTGACGGTACTCATCTCCGCGCCGATGCCCACGACCGACCCGCTCAGCGATGTGTTCTCGTTAGCGAGGTCCTGGGGTGTGAGGAAGCGGGTGTGATCGGTATCGCCCACCGCGCTCAGCAGGCCACTGATCGAGCCGTAGATCAGGGTCGTGGGGCCGAGCGCCTTCGGGTCCACGTAATTGTCCTGGAGGATCTGCCAGGCTTGCTCGTAAATGGCGAACTGGGGTGGGAACGAACTCGAGGGCTGAGACAGGCTGGTCGAGCCGCCCAGGCCGGATCCAGACCCGGTCGACGCTCCGACCGCCCCGCCGGCGCCGAAGGCGATCGCGATCGCCAGGATGAAGGCGAAGATGCCGCGGGCGGACGGTTGTCGATCCCGTGGCGGACGGGCCACCTGCCAGCCCGGCGGCGGCTGCCAGCCTGGGGGTACTTGGGGGCCCGGCTGGGCGGCCTGCCAGCCCAACTCGGGCGGCGGGGCCGACTGAGTCTGCCAGCCCGGCGGGGCCTGCCAACCAGGTGGGTCCGACTGGCTCGGCTGGTTGGGGTCAATCCACCCCACCGGCGCCTGGGGCGCGCGATCCGGGCCCGTGCCGGGCACCGATTCATCCGGTGAACCCGTGCCCTGCGGAGGAAGCGTCATGGTTCGGTGGGACTCGCCTGCGAAGTCGGGTAGGCGCCAGTGTGCCCTACAACCGCCGCGAACGGGTGTCGGTCCGATAAAGAATCGATCGGGCTCGCAGCTGCGTGTGATGTACCGGCGCACCGCAGAAAGCACCGGCCGGGTCGCTGCGCGCCGTTCCGCGGGCCTCCGTGATAGTCTCGGGACGCAGTCCTACCGGATAACTTCGCATTCGCTTGGCGACAGCCCCGCATCCAGGGAGCCCCCGTGACCCATGCCCGCCGCGACAGATCGGCGGTCCAGCCCGGATCCGTGCCGCTTCGGCCGGCCCCGCCCGGCCTACCCAATCCCAATCTCCAGCCGCCGATCATCGCCGAGTCGGGTGATCCCTTCGCGCTGGTCAGGATCCTGGAACTCATCGCCCGCGTTGAGCGAGGTGGTCCGATCCGGATCGACGACATCGCCGGCGCCCTGAATGGCGCATATCTCGATTGGGCGTTCGCGCCGTCGGTGGTGACCGATGCCCTGGTGGCTCTGCAGGCCAACTGGCTGTCCGATTACCGCAACGGGTCGGGGATCGTCCTGGCGGACGGTCCCTACGGCGCCACGGTTACGATCGAGGACTCGAGCCGTGTAGATCCCTGGATCGTTCGTCAGGCCCTCCGGGCGGCCGGCGCCTGTCAGGAGGCCCTGCTGGCCTTCAGTCGGCGCAGCGGGGTCGGTTTCGATGACTGACCGGGGAATGACCTGACCTGGCCCCGGCGGCTCTATGGCGCGGGCCCGGCCTCTTGACCCGCACGTCCCACCTCAACATCCACAGGAGCGTTCTGACATGAGCACCCCCTTCCTCGTCGATGCGGCCTGGGCCCAGGCCCACCTCACCGACTCGGCAGTTCGTTTCGTCGAGGTCGACGTCGACACGACCTCGTACGAGCAGAGTCACCTGCCCGGCGCCGTCGGCTGGAACTGGACCAGCCAGCTGGCCGACGGCGTCCGCCGCGACATTGCCAGCCGGGACGACTTTTCGGCCCTGTTGTCGGGCGGTGGCATCGGTCCGGACACGACGATCGTGGTGTACGGCGACAACAACAACTGGTTCGCGGCGTGGGCCTACTGGCAGCTCAAGCTATATGGCCACAAGGACGTTCGAATCCTCGACGGTGGTCGCAAGTACTGGCTCGACCATGGCCTGCCGGTCACGACCGACGAGGTGACCTACCCGGGAACTGGCTACCGCCTGCCGGAGGCCGACTTCGCCCTGCGGGCGTTTCGCGACGACATCCTGCCGCGGCTCTCCGATGCCGAGCTCGTCCTGGTGGACGTCCGTTCGCCGGCCGAGTTCAGCGGTGAGCTGCTGGCGCCTCCCGGCCTGACCGAGACGGCTCAGCGGGCCGGCCACATCCCGGGCGCCGCATCGATTCCGTGGGCGCAGACGGTACGCGAGGACGGTACGTTCAAGAGCACCGCCGAGCTGGCTGCCCTGTATGCCGCCAAGGGCGTGACCGGTGACAAGGACATCATTGCCTACTGCCGAATCGGCGAGCGCTCGTCGCACACCTGGTTCGTCCTGCACGAGTTGCTGGGGTATCGCCGAGTCCGCAACTACGATGGCAGCTGGACCGAGTGGGGCAGCATGGTCGGCGTGCCGATCGAAAAGTCATTCGTGGCAAACCCCACGGCCTGATCCGGGCTGTTGCGACGCCGGGCGGCGGCGTGATCGCTGGCCAGGCCTGCCCGCCCGACGGGCGATAATCGGATGATGCTCCTCGCTGCCTCGACTCGTGCCGTCGGTCGCGCCATTCTGCCGGCGGTGCGCGTGGCCCGCCTGCCCGAGCTCGACGCGGTTACCCCTCTCGATGCCGCCGAGTCGCTCGCCGGGTGGCCGGGGCTGGTCCTTCTCGAAAGCACCCGGCCGGGTCGCCGGTCACGCTGGACCTTCCTGACTGCGGATCCGATCGCCGTCCTCGTCCGGCCGAGTCCTGGCCGTGACCCGTTCGCCGACGCCCGCCGGATGCTGCTCCGGCTGGACCCATCGCCACCCGACGAACCCGACACCCCGCCATTCATCGCTGGCCTGGCGGGCTTCCTCGGTTACGACCTGGGGCTCGTGTTCGAGCCACGCGCCGAGCTAGTCCCGAATGACGACGCGTTGCCGGCCCTTCGGCTCGGCCTGCACGACTGGGCGATTGCCTGGGATCGACGGACGGGTCGCACCTTCCTTGGGGGACGGGCCGTCGACGGCGATCGCCGCCGGCTTGACGACCGCCTGGCCGAGGTCCGGGCGCGAGTCGCCGCCGGCCCGCGGCCAGCGCCCGGAGAAGGGCCGACGGACCTGCGGACGGGCTGGGCGCCGAGCCAGGACCTCATCTTCAGCTCAAGCCTGGACCGAGCCGCCTACGAGGCGCGAGTGGCGGCGATCCGTCGGGCGATCAGCGCCGGCGAGATCTACCAGGCCAATCTCGCCAGGCGCCTGAGCTCGCCGTTCGAGGGAGACCCGTGGCCGGTCTACCGGGCGCTGCGAACCGGGGACCCGGCGCTCTTCGCGGCCTACCTCGACCTCGGCTCATGTGGAGCGGGCGCCCGAGCGGGCCGTCCACGGGCGATCGTATCGGCTTCGCCCGAGTCGTTCCTGTCGATCGACGGAGACCGACTTGTCTCCACCGATCCGATCAAGGGCACCCGTCCGCGCGGCCGGTCGCCTGAGGAGGACCGGGCACTGGCCGGCCAGCTGCTGGACAGCGCCAAGGACCGGGCCGAGAACATGATGATCGTGGACGTCCTGCGCAATGACCTGGGCCGGGTGTGCCGGCCCGGCAGCGTCCGGGCGTCCCGACTCTGCCGGCTCGAGCGGACGAGCGCCGTCCAGCACCTCGTGTCGACGATCACGGGCCGGCTGGCACCCGGGCGCGACGCATTCGACCTGCTAACCGCGAGCTTCCCGGGCGGTTCGATCACGGGGGCGCCGAAGATCCGGGCGATGGCGATCCTCGAGGAGCTCGAGCCGGTCCGACGAGGCCCTTACAGTGGCTGCGCCCTGTGGCTTGGCCCGGATGGCCGGCTCGGCTCAAGCATTCTGATCCGAACGCTCGTCGCGGACGGCGCTCGGCTCACCCTCCATGTCGGGGGTGGGATTACCTGGCGGAGCGACCCGGCAGAGGAGTGGTTCGAGACCGTCGCCAAGGCGCGCGGCCCACTCCGCGCGATCGCCGGGCGGGAGGCGGAGGCATGACGAGATTGTCTGGATCGAGCCATTCGATCTGGCTCGACGGCGGGCTGGTCGATGCCCGCGGCCCCCACCTCAACGTGACCGATCGCGGCTTCCAGCTGGGCGACGGACTGTACGAGACGGCGCGCGCTCGCCGTGGCGTCGTGATCGAGCTTGACGAACACCTCGAGCGGCTGCGCCAGGGCTGCGCGGCGCTCGGGCTGAATCTCCCGATCAGCGACGACCAGCTGGTCGTCGGGATCGCCGAGCTGCTCGCCGCCGAGGGGCTCGACCGAGCGGGCAGCGTCGGCGAACCGTCCGGAGGACCGGTCGGCGATGCCGCCCTGCGGGTCACCGTGACTCGCGGCCCGCTCGAGCGCCGCGGCTTGCTGCCGCCCGGCTTCGAGGACCTCGTGGCTACGATTGCCATCCAGTGCTGGCCCTACGTCCCGACGGCGGATGACTTGCTTGAGCGGGGCGTTCGGGCCGTCTCGAGCTCGATCCGGCGCGACTCGGTCTCGCCGCTCGCCGGGGTCAAGACAACGTCACGCGCGGACTACGTCTACGCCAGGCTCGAAGCGGCGCGGGCCAGCGCCGACGACGCGCTGTTCCTCACCCTGGACGGGCTGCTGAGCGAAGCGACCGCCGCCAACCTGTTCATAATCGCCGGCCAGACGCTGGCGACCCCGCCGCTGTCGGCCGCGATCCTGGCGGGCACGACCCGAACCTGGCTGCTGGCGCACGCCGAGCGTCTGAACCTCGTGGCCGCCGAGGTCGACCTTCGGCCCGCCGAGCTGCTCGCGGCCGACGAGGCGTTCCTGACCAGCAGTGTGGCCGGGATCGTGCCGCTCGTTTCGCTCGATGGCCGTTCGATCGGCACTGGCCGGCCGGGGTCGCGGACGCGAGCGCTGCGGGCCGCCCGTGAGGACTGGATCGACGCGATGTCCAAGGCGGCCCTGCTGCCCGGGCCGGCCGATTGAGCAGCGCCCGATGACCCGCGCCGAACTGATCCTGCGCACCAGCCAGCTCGTGGCGGAGGGCGATCGACTCCAGCTGAGTCCGTCGCTTGGGGCGCTCCAGGTCTGGCTGCAACTCTCCGACGAGCTCTTGAGCAACGCCTGGGGATCGATGGACCGCTACCACCTCAGCTGGCTGATGGTGGGCAAGTCTCGTTCAATCGTTCGCGGCCGGCGGATGCAGCCGGATGAGGAGGCCGCCTACGTCCGCGAGGTCGCCGAGCAGAAGACGGCCGCCCTGCGGATGAGTCTCGAAGCCGCCGATCGCCGCCAGATGCCCTTCGTGGGCGAGACCGAGCGGTGAACCAGCCCTGGGCCGGGCTCAGGGCGCCGTCGATCCCTCGGGCGCCGTCGATCCCGACGAAGTCCCGGATCCCTTGACCGATGTGGTCATGGGGCCTCCGTCGGCCCGTGTCGCGTAGCAGGTCACGCCGCGGTCGCCATTCGACCAACCATCCGAGAGCGGGTAGAAATAGCCAACCGATAGGTCCGCGTCGGAGTCGAGGTCCGTGCCGACATACGCCTGATATACCGCCTTGTGGGG
>PLZO01000014.1 GCA_003152165.1 Chloroflexota bacterium | reverse complement strand
TCCGGGACTGGACGAAGAACATCCCATCGACGGCCACCAGGACCGCGGTCAGGACGGCGATCGAGCGGCGCTTAAACAGGATCCGGGCGAGCAGGTACATCAGCAGAGCCGTCAGGGCGCCCGCGATCACTCCCGGAAAGCGCCACGCGAACGGATTGCCGCCGACGTCGATCGAGGCGATCGTGCCGTCGGCCGAGGCCACCAGGAGCGCCTCGCGGTCGGAGCTCGGGTAGTCGTGCGTCGCATCGAGGGCCCAGGCCACGCTCGTAAATGGCAGCTGGGCGTCGGCGTAGGTGGCGTTCCCGTGTGGATCGACGACATAGACGGTTTCGGCCGACCCGTCTGGCGTTCGGCCCAGGACATGGACCATCTTGGTCGCCGCGTCGAAAGTGATCTTGCTGACTTCCCCGGGCATCGGGAACGTGTTGGTCAAGGACGGCGCGGTGATGGTTCCGGACGACGAGTCGTCGATCGACAGGACAGCGACCTGCTTGCCACCCTGGGCGGCGTACAACTCCGGGGTGTCGACCCCGATCACGTCGGTGACCCCGGTCGCGGGCGTCGTGGTGGGGATCAGGACGGCCTTCTGGGCGGTGGTCGGTTCGATGAAGGTGACCCCGGCCTGGCCCGCCGCGGCCACCTCCGGCAGGGGCAGAACGGCAAAGCCGGTCAGGCTGCCGCCGGAGATCGCTGCCGGGATCGAGGCGGCGGCGGCGGCCGGGATCGCGCCCAGGACGACCGCCTGCGTATCGCCGGTCTGCTTGGCGATCACCCGAAGGCGCGTCTCGATCGTCGCCTCGGCGAGCCCGGTGAACCCGGCAATCGCCTTCGCCTCGGCTGCCGGATCGGTGATCACCGACGGAGCCGCAACGAGGCCGTTGGCGCTCCCACCGTCGGCGAAGTCGGCCAACCCGTCGACATGGAGCTGGCCCGTCAACGCCCCACTGGCGAGGTCGACGGCCACCACATCCGACGCGCTGGTGCCGGCGACCATCGCCCTCCCGTCGGAGCTCACCCACAGCTCATCGATCCCGACGCCGAGGTTGGCGAGTGTGGGCGGGATCGTCCCGTTCGGGGCCGGCGGCGGGCTCGAAGTCCGCAGTGGATCGAGCTCTGCGGTCGTGTCGATGGTCGCGATCAGCCCTGCTGCCGTGCCCACGAAGATCCGGTGGTTCGTGCTGTCCAGGGCCAGCGCCTGGGCGCCGGGCAGGTCATACGTGGCGATCAGGTCGCGCGTCGCCAGGTCGTAGACGCGGACGAGGTCGGCGCCCGCCACGTAGAACCGGTCGCCGGCCCGGTCGTCTGGCAGGTTGGGGTCGTCCCAGCGGGGCTCGACGAGGACGGCGCTGATCGAGCCACCGAGCTGGGCGGTGGCCGTCACCTTGTTGTCGCCGAGATAGGTGATGCCTTCGGCCATGGCGTACTTGGCCAGGTGGGGGTGGGTGAACTCGTAGATGTCGTGGGGGATCCCGTAGCGCCAGTCCTGCAGGAACTCCATCGCCGTCCGGGCGTGGTAGACCTCGTCGAAGTGGAATTCGTACGGATCGGACAGACGGAACAGGCGCAGGGTGAGCACGCCGACCAGGAGGACGGCCATGATCAGGAGATCGAGCTTGTCGATCCGGCCACCTCGCTCGCTCCACAAGGTCCGCGATCGATCGGCCAGACGGGGCCGGCGGTCGAGCAGGCCGCGGAGCAAGCCCCGGTTCTCGCCGTACGAGGCCAACGCCGGGGCGGGGCCCGCAGAAGTCGTCTGCCTCGCTGGTTCGAGCGGGACAGGTCCGGGTCCGGGTCCGGGGTCGGGGTCGGGGCCGGGGTCGGGGTCGGGGCCGGGGCTCCAGTCGGGCCTGTCATCAGCATGCACAGGAGATCCGTCATCGAGTGCGTCGGCCGCCGTCTCGGCGTCCAATCGAAGCTGGGCGCCGTTGCGCAGCTCGGTCAGGGCCCACAGGCCGATCGTTAGGTGGGTCAGGGCGGCAATCGTGACGCCCGCCTCGGATCGGATCGCGTCGCCGACCCCCAGCCAGTCGCTTATCCCTGGGTTGTTGTAGAAGGGCGTCGTCAGGATCGCATACAGGTTGGCAAAGTTGGCGAGGGCCAGGGCGAAGTACGCCAGCCGCCAGCGGAACGAGGTGGCGGCGAGGATCGCCCCGAGGGCGAAGAACGGGAACAGGTAGCGCTCGTGGACACGGGTCGGCACAACGAAGAAGGCGATCGCCAGGATTGTCAGGCCGACGAGGATCGTGCGCCGGTCATCGCGTCGGGCAACAACCACGCTCACCAGCACGATCACGGCCAGGAGCAGGGCGGTCCCGATGAACAGCGCGGGGATCCCCAGGATCGTCACCGGCGTCCCCGTTGCCGTCGAGTTGGCGATGTCTGAAAGCCAGGTGCCCGACTTGGCCAGGCCGTTGCCGGCCTGCTCGACGAGGGCCCACGGGTTGTAGGCGTTGACCGTGATATACGGGTAGCCGCCGGCGGTCTTGGCCACCTGTCGGACCAGGTCGATGATCGACAGGCCGAACGGGGCACACAGGGCGGCGGCCGTGCCCAGTGCGAGGAGCCCGCTGGTGACCAGCCGGATCGGGCCGCGCCCCAGTCGCCCAGCCTGACCTTCCGGCCCGATTGGCTGGTCCACTGCGGGCCGCCGGCGGAGCGGCTCGATGAGGTAGCGCTTGAGCAGGACAGCAACGAGGATCGGGATCAGGATTCCGAGCTGGGGCTTGATCACCGCCGCGACCGTGGCCCAGATCGCAGCTCGTTCCGGACGGTCGCGCCATAGCTCGCGCAGGCCGAGGAGCAGGAAAATCAAGCCAAACGAATCGACCTGGGCCCACACGGCGCTGTCGAACCAGGTCACCGGGTTGACCACGAATAACAGGGCGCCCAGGAGCGCCGCCCGGCGTGACCCGCCGAGCTCGACGACGAGCTGGTGGACCAGGTAGCCGACGGCTACGTCGGCCAGGATCGCCGGCAGTTTGATCAGGTCGCCCAGGCCGCCCAGCCAGCCCCCCACGACCCCCAGCAGCCACAGGACATAGAGGTAGCCCGGCGTGTAGTCGATGAATGAGACCCGGGTATAGAAGCCGTTCAGGCCGTGCGCCGCGAGGTCGTTGGCCCAGCCGATGAACGACGCGCGGTCCACGCCGAAGCCGGAGCCCGGGAGGAGGACGTATGCGATGATGAGGCGGAGGGCGAGCCCGAGGGCGAGGGTCGCGAGCAGTCCGCGCGCGGCGCCGAACGACCGCCACGTCACACTCGGGCCCCGGTCGGACGCACCCATCGCGGGGCCTGCCAACGTCGTTGGCCTCCTGCACGAGCGCTGAGGTGGAGCGGAGGATAGCACAAGGCCCCGTGATGACCCGTGCCGAGGACTCTGCGGAGACCGACTCCTCGTCGGGCAACTCGACGGTTTGGGTTGGCCTCCTGATCTTCCTGGCGATGCTGGCGATCTACATCGTCAGCAATCCCGACCGGGTCAATTTCTACAATCACTTCGTGTGGCAGGCCTCGGCCTGGCTCGAGGGACAGGCCGGGATCCGGTTTCCGGTCAGCGCCTCGGCAACCTCGCCCGGCAACGACTACTTCCAGGATGTCCTCCCCATCCTTGCCCCAAACGGGGGCATTCCGGGCCGGGCCCTGATCCCGTTCCCACCCCTGCCGGCGGTGGTCCTGCTGCCCTTCGTGGCGGTCTTCGGCCTGACCACGAATGCCCAGCTGATCGCGACGTTTATCGGCGCGATCGACGTGGCAATCGCCTTCTGGATGCTCGGCCGGCTGCCGCTCGATCGAGCGGTTCGGGTCGCCACGACGATCTTCCTCGGTCTGGGCACGGTCCTGTGGTACGCGGCGGAGCTCGGCTCCACCTGGTTTCTGGCCCACGTTGTCGCCGTCGGGCTGACTCTGGCCGCGATCGGAATCGCCCTCGGGGCGGATCCGCGGGCCGCCATCGGTGACGATGACGCCCCGCTGACTGGGACGGTCCCCGATCGTCCCTCGTTCGGCGGCCTGGACCGGCGCCAGTTCCTGGCCGGGCTGCTGTTCGGCCTGGCCTGCACATCACGCCTGACCGTGATCTTCGGCGCTCCGTTTTTCGTGCTCGTCGGCGGCGGCGGGTCGTGGNNGGTCACTTGGTGCAGCCGGGCTATGACTACCTCTACAACCTGGAGATTGGGGCCTATCCCCAATTGAACTACCACGCCGGTTGGGCAATCGAGGATCCCCGCTACTTCGTCCAGAACCTGCCCCTGCTGATCGCCGGGCTGCCGGATATCCTTCCGCCGTGCACCGACCCCACCGCGGTCCGCGGGCTGTTCAGCGTGAGCTGCCCGCTGATCGCCCCGCGCGATGTCGGGATGAGCCTGTTTCTGACCAGTCCGGGCTGGCTGCTGGGCTTCCTGTCGCTGCGCTGGTGGGGCCGGGACCGGCTCGTCTCGGGCAGCGCGCTCGCGGTGGCCGCCATCGCCACGGTCAACCTGATGCACTTCAGCCAGGGCTGGGTCCAGTTCGGCTATCGCTTCAGCAACGACTTCGCGCCATTCGGCCTGCTCCTCGTAGCGCTCGCGCTCCAGGCAAGCCGGCGACGCGGGATTGGCTACGTCCTGATCGGCGTCTCGCTGGTGATCAACCTGTGGGGGGTGATCTGGGGCCAGCTGCTCGGCTGGTGAGTGGGGCAGGCGTGCCGTGCTGACCCGGGTGCGGGACGGGGCTGCAATCGCAGCCGGCCCGTTAGTTGCCCTGGCGCCCCCGCTCACGGCGGCGGCCGTGGCCTTCTTCCTCGCCCTGCACACGCTCCTGCCGGGACTCTTCCTGTGGGACACCGGCGAGCTCCAGACGATCGGACCCCTCCTCGGCACCGGCCATCCCACCGGCTTCCCGGCCTGGGTGATCCTCGGCTGGTTCGCCTCGGTCGTGCTCCAGCCGTTCGGCGACCCTGCGTTCCGGATGAACCTCCTGTCGGCCATCCTGGGTGGGGTTGCCGCCGGGGCGACCGTCCTCCTGGTGACACGACTGACCGACCGACGCTGGGTCGGTCTGGCGGCCGGCCTGATCCTGGCCAGCACCCCGATCGCCTGGCAGATCGCCAGCCAGGCCGACGTCCATGCCCTCCACCTGGCGCTCGTCGCCATCCTGCTCGGCCTGCTGGTCGATTGGGAGCGGCGGCGGACGGCGGCCGCCCGAGACAGCCTGGACCATCGCGCGGATCGCAGCCTGGTAGCCGCCGCGATCGTCTTCGGGATTGCCCTGGCTAACCACATCCTGAGCCTGCTGCTCATCCCTGGCATTGGCCTGTTCGTGCTGGCGGTAGAGCCCGCGATCGTCCATCGGCGGCGCTTTTTCTTCGGCTGCATCGGCGCGGCGCTGATCACCTGCGCGCTGCTCTATCTCGAGTTGCCGCTGCGGGCCGGGCCCTTCCGCGCCCCGCTCGTCTACGGTCACCCCGAGACCCTGTCCGGCTTCATCTATGTCGTCGCGGGCCTCCAGTTCGCAGGCAGCATCAACGGGCCGCTGGCCCACCTCGGCCTGAAGGTTGCCGATATCGTGGCCGTGGCGGAGGCCCAGTTCGGACCACTCGCCTGGCTGATCCCCGTGGCCCTGCTCGTCACCGTGATCCGTCGACCGCGCTACGCCCTGCTGACGGTGCCCAGCCTGGTGATCACCTGCTGGTTTACCGAGTCCTACACCAATGCCGAGGTCTGGCGCTATCTCCTGGGTCCGGCGCTGATCGCGATCACCTGGCTGGCGATCCTGGCGGCCGAGGTTGTAGGCTTGGTCGAGCGGGCGGCCGATCACGCACCGGCCGGCTCATTGCTGCGGTCCCTGCGCGCCACGGCCGTCGACGGCGTCCGCGGCCGGGCGAGCGTCCTCCTCGAGATCGGCCTCGTGGTTGTGCTGCTCGCTCCCAATGCGATCTCGATCCCTGCTCGCGGGCAGGCCGTTGATCGCAGTGCGGACCTCGTCGCGCCGAACTGGCTGGCAACGGTCCTGCCCAAGCTCGATCCGCACGGCGTGGTCGTCAGCTGGTGGAGCTACTCGACCCCGTTATGGTACGCACAGGACATCGAAGGCAAAATCCCGGGTGTCTGGATCGTCGACGATCGGACCCGGCTGGACGAAGGATTAGGTAGTGTCTCGGACGTGATCAACACTAACCTTGGGCGGCGGGCCGTCTACCTGGTCCGCGAACCCGACGAGCTGGTGGCCCTCGAGGGGCACTACACCCTGGCCCTGATCGACTCGACCGAGCCAAACCAGCCCGTCTACCAGGTGGTCGGCCGGATCGCGGCGCAGCCGTGACGAATGAAGCGGCGCGCCTGCCGGAACTGTCGTACTTCTTCCCGGCCCACAACGAGGCGGGCAACGTCGAAGCACTCGTTCTCGACGCCCTGGCCGCCTTGCCCGCCCTGGCCGAGCGCTACGAGATCATCATCGTGAACGACGGCTCGAGCGACCTGACCGGCGCCCTGGCCGATGGGCTGGCTGAGGCCCACCCAGGCATCGTTCGGGTTGTCCATCACCCGACGAACCTCGGCTACGGTGCCGCGCTCCGCTCCGGCTTTCGCGTTGCCCGCTTCGAGTGGATGGCCTTCACTGACGGAGACCGCCAGTTCGCCGTACCCGACCTCGGGCGGCTGACCGCCAGGATCGCCGAACCGGACCAGCCGGACGTCGTTGTCGGGTTCCGGATCCGCCGGGCCGACCCGCCGATCCGGACCCTCTATGCGAAGTCCTACCGGCTCGCCAACCGGATCTTCTTCGGCCTGCGGATCACCGACGTCGACTGTGCCTGCAAGCTGTTCCGGCGCGCATCATTGAGCGGCTTGCGGGTCGAATCGGGCGGGGCATTCTTCTCGGCCGAGCTGCTGATCAAGCTCCGCACGGCCGGCCGCGTGGTCGTTGAGGTGGGCGTCCCCCACTACGCCCGGACCATCGGCTCCCCGACCGGCGCCCGGCCGACCGTGATCCTGCGGGCGGTCCGTGACTTCTGGAACCTGCGCCTCCGCCTGTGGGTCAATCCGCAACGAACGATCGGCCGAGGCGACCCCGTCCTGGGCGACGACTGAGGCGGGCAGGGCCTGGGCGGCGTGGGCGGGGCGTCGGGCCTTGGGGCCTGGGCGAACAACTGGTCACCCACCACCAGCGCAGAAGCCGTCGATGTGGGCACACACGACATCAAACGGGCGTTTGACCGGCCCCGGCCGGCCGAATCTCGGTGACCCCTCCCGAATCCAGCGGGTCTGGCATCCAGAGCGGGTGCGACTCCAGCCTGGATTTGTGCCGGGCCACGCTTGCGCCGGGATAAACGCTCAGCTCGGCATGCTGTGGCGACCATGCGCTGCCCTGGGAATGCCCATTTTGATGTACTCAGTGCACGCCGTGGGTCCGGGGGCCGGCCCGCGCTCCGCCTCGTGGCGGCCTCACGCCGGCCGGGAACCCACGCCCTGGCTACGTGCCAGGGACGACGTAAGCCAGGCTACTCCGGCTTCGGGCCCTCGCGGTTCTCGGGGTCAACGTCGAGCGAGTTGACGAACTCGCGGAAGACCGACAGGCGCGGATCGGCCGACCATTCGCCCTCTTCGCTTTCGCCCAGGGAGGCCACGACGGCTGCGTCGGGACTCACTCCCGCTCGTTCGAGGACTGCCTCCGAGGCGAAGATGGGTACTCCGGCGCGGACGGCGAGGGCCAGCGCATCCGACGGCCGTGAGTCGATCTCCAGCGTCGTCCCGTTGGCCCGGATGAACAGCCGGGCGTGGAAGGTCTCTTCGGCGAGGGTCGCGATCACGACCCGCTCGATCGTCGCCCCGAGGTCCTCCAGGATCGTGCTGAACAGGTCATGGCTGAGCGGCCGCTCGGGCGAGACCCCCTGCAGTCGCATGGCAATGGCGTTCGCCTCCCAGGGCCCGATCCAGATCGGGAGATAGCGCTCGCGCTTGACCTCCTTGAGGATGACGACGTGGTTGCTCGAGGGCATATGGACCCTGACGCTCTCGACCACGACTTCGATCAGCTCGCCGACCATGGCGGGATTATCCCACGGTCGCCCGGTTGGATCGTCGGCCAACTCGGAGAGGCGTCCGGGCCCCATCGTCAGCCCGGACGTCGGCCCCATCGGCGCCCGGTCGGATCGTCGTCCTCGTCCTCGTCCTCGTCGTGGGTCAGGCCTTCGGCGTCGGCTTCGGCGTCGGCTTCTTCGTCGGCTTGGGCTTGACGCTCGGCGAGACCGAGGGCGGCGAGACCGAGGGCGAAGCGCCGGCTTCGGACACGGCCACCAGGGTGGAGCTCATCAATCGGTTCTTGTCGATCCAGTAAAGGCTGGTCGGGCCGCCGTTGATGCCGGGTACGGCCGCCATTCCGCGCAGGTCCGACCACGATGGGTCGGCGCCGGCCAGACGGTACTGCTCGACGATATTGCCGGTGGCCTTGTCGATCGCGACAACCCGCTGGTTGGGCTGGTCGTAGCCGTACACGAGGCCGGTGTCCCGGGCGGTGGCCGTCGTTATCAAGGTGTACTGCGGCGCGGCGCGCAGGATCTCGTCGCCTGGGTCGCCCGCCTTCCAACCCTGCGCCGCGCCGTTGATGAAGCGGGTGAGGGTGCCGTTCTGGGTCACATAGATGTCGCCGTCGATGAGCATCGAGCTGACCGTCGATACATCCTGCGGGTTCAGCAGGCGGCCGGTGGACGAGGCAGGAAAGCTGCCGTCGAGGGCCGGCGTGTAGACGATGATGTTGCGCTGGGAAGGATCGACCACGTACAGGTTGTAAAGGCCCTGGTTGGCGTTGCGCAGGAACGTGCCGATCCCACGGATGTCGTTGCCCCAGCTCGACGAGTTCCGGACGATCACCCGGACGATCGTGCCTCGGCCGGTCGAGTCGGCCGGTCGCCAGCGCCACAGGGCGTTCTTCGCGTCGAGGATCAGCAGGTCGGGTCCGCCCACTGCGATGAACATCGGCATGTCGACGTGGATGCCCTGGACGAGCTCACCCTCGTGGGCGATTGCCACGGCATGGCCGGTCTTCAGGTCGATTCGATAGACCGACTTGGTGGCCTGGTCCAGGACGTACGGCGCACCGTCCGGGCCGAGGACCAGGGAACTCAGGTCGACCGGCGGTTTCACGTTGGCAAACGAGAAGGCCTGGGTCGCATTCACCTCGAGCATGTGGTAAAGCTCATCGAGGCCGGCCCGGGCCTGGAGTCGGAGGGGCGCCGTGACCGCGCTGGAGATGCCGGCGTTCTCGGCTTCAGCCAGCTGCTGCCAAGCGTCGTCCAGAAGCTGCTGTGCCCGGTTAGGGTCGTTCTTGACGAGGTCCACCCCTGGACCATTCACCTGGGCCAGGTCGCCCTGTGCGGTCTGGAACGCGCGCTGGGCAGCGGTGATCGAGGTGAGCTCGCCGGGGGTGCTCTTGAAGAAGCTCACGAGTGAGGTCGCGGAGACCAGGATGAGGGCCAGGGCGACGAAGGCGAGCACGGCGATTGCCGCCCGGCGCTGGGTCTCGACCCGGCTCGAGGCCGGTGTCACCGTGCGCTGGCCGGGCCGCCGCCGCGGCAGCCGGTCGAGAACCTGGCCGAAGCCCCGGCCGACCACGCCGCCGGCTGCGGCGGTCGCGCGCCAGGCCGTCCCCTGGATCGAGCTGGCCGCGTCCGAGACGCTGTCGGCGAGCGGGATGGGCGAGCGGTCCGGCGCGCCGGCCAACGGCTCGGGGGCGTGGACCGGAACGAGGCGGCGCTGGCGCGTGGTTACCGAGACTTCGGTCGCCTCGATCGCGATCGCGGCGTCGCTGCCGGTTCCGCCAGCGACTACGAATCGAGCGTGAACCTGTTCCATCGCCGACTGCGGATGGAGCGTCAGCAGGGCGTCTTTGAGGTCGTCCGGGCCGAGTTCTGCGACGAGGTTCTCGGAAGCGATCACGAGCGAATCGCCGACGTTGATCTCGCCCCGCCAGACGCTCGGCTCCAGGTCGTTCGAGGGCAATCCGCGTGCCCGGTTCGGATCAGGCAGCGTGGACAGGCGGGCCTGACGGACGAGGAACGCCTCGGCCGGGCCGACCGTCACGACATACAGCTCGCTGCCTCGGACAACGGCCAGGCCAACCCCGAGCGGGCCGTTCGCCTCGTCAGTCTTGTCACCGCCGAGGCGGTCGCGCTGATGGAGGATCCTCTTGTTGGCGGCGCGGATCGACTTCTCGAGGCAGACGACGATCCCGGCTGATTCGTCGTAGTAGTACGCATCCCGGATGGCTTCGGCGACCATCCGGGTGGCCTCGCCCACCCGCGGACCGATCGTTCGTGCGGTCACGATCAGGTAGAGGCTGCCCTTCGAGCGGACGACGCTGCCGATCGTCGGCTCCTGGAACAGGATGGCGTCTGGTGAGCCGGGTGCGCGAGCCGCGTCCGCGGCGTAGCCGAGCTTCATCTGGAGCCGAACGGCCATGCGGGCCTCAGTGGTCAGGCGAGTCAGTCAAAGGACGGCCGGGCGATCGGCCCGACTGGGGCCCAACCCCCCGGGGAGGCGGCTGGCAGGTGGGCCGGATTATACGCGGCGGACGACCACCCTCAGCTCGCGGGCCAGAAAACCGCCTGGAGCGGCCCGGAAGGCGGTCAGGAGCTCAGGCGTGCGCAATCTGAGCTCCTGGCCCACGATCGGGGCATCGGCCTCGACCACGAGCACCCCGGCCTCAGCCTTGACCAACCGGCAGGCGCCGACAGCCGGCGGGACCCGCTCGGTGACGAGCGCGTCCCAGGTGGCTCCGGCCCGGGCAAGGCGCAGCTCGTCCTCGAGTCCAAGCCGGCGGGCCGCCTCGGGAATCAGCTCACCGATGCGCTCCATCGGCCGTCGCCGGCTCCGGCCTGAACCCCGTTCCTCGCTCATCCCGGGCTCTGCCCGCCGACGAGCGTGGCGCCGTCTGGCCCAGCCTGCACCGCCCAACTCGTCGCTCGCGCCCGCAGCGTCGGGTCCAGGTCGTCCAGGGTGGTGGTCGTGATCAGCACCTGGGGCAGCGCGGCGATTCGCCGGACGAGGTGCGAGCGGCGATCTGGATCGAGCTCGCTGAACACGTCGTCGAGCAGGAGGAGCGGCGGTTGGCCGTCGATTTCGGTCAGCAGGTCCAACTCGGCCAGCTTCAGGGCAAGGATCGCGGTTCGCTGCTGACCCCGGGAGGCGAAGCCAGCCAGGTTCCGTATGGCATCGTCCTGGTCCAGCTCGAACACGAGGTCGTCGCGGTGTGGTCCGATCAGCGTCGAGCCGTTCCAAACCTCTTTTTCGGCCGTCTCGGCCAGCCGCCGGGCGAGCGCGTCGCGGATCGATTCGCCGGGCCGGGCCGGAGCGTTCGTCTCATAGCGCAGGGTCAGTCCGCCTTCCTCGGGAGCGATCTCTCGATGGGCCGCCCGGAGCGGCTCGGCGATTACCTCGAGCAGGGCCAGGCGGGCGCTCACGACCGAGGCCCCGGACTCGATCACGGCCGTATCCCAGAACCCGAGTTGCTCGCGCGTTGCCTGCTCCTCGCGGATCGCCCGGAGCAGGCTGTTCCGTTGCTGGAGCGCCCGACCATAGGTCGCCAGATCGGCCGCGTAGACGGGTGACCGGCCGCCAACCAGGCCATCGAGGGTCGCCCGCCGCAGACCAGGCGAACCGGCGATCAGGAGCATCTCCTCAGGCGCAAAGAGGACGACGCGGAGCGTTCCGGCCAGGCTCGTCGCCCGCCGGGCTACGCCGTTCACCCGAATCCGCTTGCGCTGCCCGCCGTCGCCCTCCCGAAGGAGAGCAACCTCCAGGGTCGATCCGGCGCCAGCTGAGCCATCGCCGACGACGCCCTCGATTCGGGCCAGGTCGGCACCCCAGCGGATCATCTCGGCGTCGGTCGGGGTCCGGTGGGAATGGCCCGAGGCCAGCACGACGATCGCCTCGAGCAGGCTCGTCTTGCCGGCAGCATTGGGGCCATGGACGAGATGTGGCCCGGGTCCGAGATGCAGCTCAAGGGCACGGTAGCCCCGCAGGTCAGTCAGGACAAGGCGCTCCAGCAGCAGGTTCGGTCCCCCGAGCGCCCGGCGGCTCGCCGGTGTCCGGGTGCCTCCCTAGGAGGTGGTGCGAACCGGCATGACAACGTGGGTGTACGTGTCGTCGCCGATCGGTCGGAAAACGCCCGGCGAGAGCGGGCCGTTGAGCTCGATGGCGAACTGCTCGGCGGTCACGTTCTGGAGGACATCTGAGAGATAACGTGAGTTGAAGGCGATCGTCGTGCCGTCGCCCTCGACCGTAGCTTCAACCAGGCCCTCGTTGTCGCCAACCTCGGCCGCTGCCGTCACCACGACCCCACCACCGTCCGCGCCGACCTGGAGCTTGACGATGTTGGCTGCAGCATTGGCGATCAAGGCGGCCAGCCGGACTGCCTTGAACAGCTCGTCTCGGTCAACCACGGTGCGGGTCGTGTGGCCTTTGGGCAGGACCTGCTGGTAGTTCGGGAACTGGCCGTCGATCAGCCGGCTGACCAAGTCAATGCCCTCGAGGTGGAAGAGGACCTGGTTGCGGGCCGGAGCGAGCATCACTTCGACCGGGTCGTCAGTGTCGTTGAGGACCCGGGCCAGCTCATTGAGCGAGCGCGCCGGGACCACCAGGCTGGTCTCCTCGACCGGGTCGAGGGTAGCGATTGTCTTGACCGCGATACGGTAATTGTCGGCCGCCGCGAGGGTCAGCTGGTCACCCTCAAAGTGCCACAGGACGCCGGTCAGGATGGGCCGGGCCTCGTCGCTGGCGGCCGCGAATGTCGTCTGGTTGAGGGCGTGCTTGAGGACCTTCTGAGAGATCCGGGTGGTCGGGCGCTCGCCGGCCGTGGGGATGGCCGGGAACTCTTCGGCATCGATCCCCTTGACGTGCGATTCGAACCGACCGCAGCGGATCCGGAGGGTGTTGCTGGCCTGGAGCTCCAGCTCCACCCGCTCGCTGCTCGGCAAGCCGGCCACGATATCGGTCAGGAGGCGGGCCGGCACCGTGATCGCACCGTCCTTCTCGATCTTGCCGGGCACCCAGTAGGTGATCCCGATCTCGAGATTCGTCGCGGTTAGCTTGAGGCCGGCATCCTCGGTCCGGATCAGGACGTTACCCAGGACCGGCAGCGTGCTGCGGGTCGAGACAGCGCGGCTCACGACCGACAGGCCGCGCGCGAGGTTCTCCTGCATGACCGACACGTTCACGGGGGATTCACTCCAGGAAACTTGAGGACCGGGCTCAACCGAGGGGTGGCTGGCGCGGATTCGGCGCCGATGCCCGGGGTTTTCTTCTCTGGGGATTCAATCAAACCTATCTTAGTCCGTCATCATCATCATCATCCTGTTGATGCTGTGGACAGCCACGCTCAGCTCACCACGATTCCGACGTGGACGACAGGACCCCGGCGGTGGACGACCGGGGTCGAATCGGGGAGAGACCGACGGAGCGGTGTGGAGCTCCGGGGCCGGTCCCGAACGGACCACGGCTGGCCGCAGGTCCGACGACCAGCAGGACCCCCGTTTGTTCCACATTGGGACGTGGTTGTCCACGGGAATCGCGGCCTTCTCCACAGGAATCGGCGAGGTTCGAACCGGTGAGCGGGGGCCGGCCGGCGGCCCGGGGTTTGTGCTGCGACGTGCCGACCCGGCGGACCGGCCGGTCAATCGGCGTAGATCAACTCGCGTACGGTGGCGATCTCGCGACGGAGCTCGTCGCTGGCCGCCGTCTCGCGGTTGATCTTGTCGCAGGCGTGGAGGACCGTGGAGTGGTCTCGGCCGCCGAGCTCGGCACCGATCCGCAGGAGCGACGCGTCCGTCTCCTCGCGCATGAGGTACATCGCGATCTGGCGGGGGACGACGATCGCCCGGTCACGTTTCTTGCCCTGGAGGGCGTCCATCGGGACACCGTAATAGTCCGACACCACCCGGGCGATCCGCTCGGGGGTGACCTGGCGCTTCTTCGGGTTGTAGATCACATTGGCCAGAACGGCCTGAGCCAGCTCGATGCTGATCGAGGTGGAGCTCATGCTGGCATAGGCCACGATCCGGTTGAGCGCGCCCTCGAGCTCGCGGAT
>PLZO01000177.1 GCA_003152165.1 Chloroflexota bacterium | reverse complement strand
AGGGCCAGGGCTTCGATGCCGTCCTGGTCGCGATCGGCTGCTACGACACGAACAAGCTGGGCATCCCCAACGAGGACGCTGACGGCGTGCTCGACGGTCTCGAGTACCTCCAGACCGCGACCCTCGGCCTGCCCTATCCCGGCCACGCGGGCAAGCGGATCGTGGTGGTCGGCGGCGGCTTCACTTCGATGGACTGCACCAGGACCTCCATCCGCCAGGGTGCCGCCGAGGTGACCCTCGTCTACCGCCGCGACATGAAGGACATGCCCGCCTCGGACGAGGTTCACGAGGCGATCGAGGAGGGCGCCACGGCCATCTTCCAGGCTGCCCCAACCCGGGTCCTGGTCGGTCCGGACGGCAAGGTGACCGGGGTCGAGTTCATCCGCAACAAGCTCGGCGAGCCAGATGCATCGGGCCGGCGTCGGCCCGAGCCGGCACCCGGCACCGAATTCACGATCGAGTGCGACCGGATCCTCCTGGCGATCGGCCAGGGCCCTGACCTGAGCTGGTTCGGGTCGGGCTCCGACGGGCTGCAGGCCACCAAGCAACGCCGCCTCAAGGCCGACGCGGTCACGTTCGAGACCGGCCGGCCGGGCGTTTTCGGCTCGGGTGACGTCCGGATCGGGGCGGCGACCGTTGTGGCCGCCGTCGCCGAGGGCCGGCGCAGCGCCTACGCCGTCGACGCCTTCGTCAAGGGCCTCGACCTGTCTGCGCTCAAGACCCGCCAGACGCTGGCCGAACCGCAGCCCGAGTTCCTCTCGATCGTGCCCTTTACCAGCGAAGTCAAGGAGCCCCGCTACCGGCTCAAGGCGATGGACCCGGAGCTGCGCAACAAGAGCTATGTCGAGTACGAGATCCCCTACAGCCGGGCCGAGGCGGTGGCTGAGAGCACCCGCTGCCTGCAGTGCACCTGCGAGGCAATCGGCTTCTGCGACCTGCGCCGGCTGGGCATCGAGTACGGCACCACGCTGCCGACCCTGGAGCCCGGCTTCCACCAGGGAGCGGGCTACCGGAGCGTTTCCGAGAATCGGTTCACGGGCGTCAACCACGACTACATCCGGGACGACAGCCACGCCTTCATCCTGCGCGAACCGTCGCGCTGCATCGACTGCGGGCGCTGCGCCCAGGTCTGCTCGGAGGTGGTGGGCGCGGCCTGCTACGACTTCATGCGGATCGGCTTCGACACGCTGGTGACCACGCCTCTGGACATGAGCCTGAACGACACACCCTGCGTGTCCTGCGGGCGCTGTGCCGAGACCTGCCCGACCGGCGCGCTGATGCCCAAGCCGCGCATCCTCCAGAAGTACGAAGTCGACGAGAGCCGCTGCATCCTGTGCGGGATCTGCGTGGACGCCTGTCCCTACGACGCCCTTCGCGACGGCGCCGACTTCGAGTTGGCCCACGCCAGCCGACAGGAGCCGACGATCGACCTGATGGCCCTGGCCGAGATCGACCGTGAGACGGAGATGACCTACATCCGGCGCGAACGCGACTGGCTCGAGCGGGCCCTCGCAGATGGCCGGGTCGTCGATCCGGGCCGGCTCCTGCCGGTACTGCCCGCGGCGATCATGGCCGAGCTGGGCGCCGCGCCCGGGAGTGCCAACGGTCACGGCAACGGTCACGCCGGCGGTGGCGCAGGCGCGGGACCGGGTCACGCCCACACGAAGTAGCTGATCCTGGACGGGCGGGTCGGACGGGGTGCCGATCCGGTCGCCCGGCAACGAGGGAGAGAGGAGTCGCGTGGCGATACCGGACGCGCTGCCGTTCATCAACCTGGCCTGGGGCGACCTGCTGTTCCTCATCCTGAGCGCCGTGTTGGTCGGCTCGGCGCTGCTCGTCGTCACCCTGCGCGACATCATCCGCTGCGGCCTGGCCATGATGGTCTGCTTCGCCGCCCTGGCCGGCCTGTACGTCCTGATTGGCGCGCCCCTCGTGGCCGCGGCCCAGGTCCTGGTCTACATCGGGGCGATCAGCGTCCTCGTCCTGTTCGCGATCATGCTCACCCAGACGAAAGCAGCGCCCGCCCGGCTCGTCTTCCAGACCCAGGCGCTGCCCGCCGCGATTGCTGCCGCCATCCTGGCCTTCCTGATCGCCCTGACGGTTGGGGCCACCAACTGGAACGCGGTCTCGGCCCCGATCCGGACCGGCACGGCGATCCTCGCCCGAGTCCTGTTCGACCAGTTCGTACTGCCCTTCGAGATCGTCAGCGTCCTCCTGCTCGCCGCAGTGATCGGCGGGATCTTCCTGGCCAAGCGCGAGCAGGACGGTCCGGCGTGAGCCATTCGCTCGATGCCTACCTGGTGCTGGCCGGGATCCTGTTCTCGATCGGCACGTTCGGATTCCTCGCCCGGCGCAACGCCATCAGCATGTTGATGTCGATCGAGCTGATGATCAACGCGGTCAACCTCACGATCATTGCCTTCGGCGCATTCATCCCGACGCTCAAGGTTCAGGGATCGGTGATCGCCCTGATCGTGCTGGCGGTGGCGGCAGCCGAGGCCACCGTGGGCCTGTCGATCGTCATCGCGATCTTCCGCAACCGGAAGACGCCACTCGTCGACGAGTACGACACGATGCGCGATTAGGCCGCCGACGGTGCCCTACGACACGCTTATCGCACTCATCGCGATCCTGCCGATCGGCGGCTTTGCCTTCACCGCCCTCTTCGGCCGGCGGATCCAGGCCCAGTACGGCAAGGTCGCGGCCAGTGCCGTGCCGATCGCGCTGGTCGGGCTTGCCTGGGCCGCCGCGATGATCGTGGCGGCAGGAGCGATTGGTGGGGCTGCGCCGTTCGGAGCGCACGGCCATGGGATCACGTTCTGGGAGTGGATCCCGGCCGGCCAGTTCAGCGTTTCGGCCGGCTTCTTCGTCGACGCCCTGACCGCCTGCCTGTTGATCGTGGTGACCACGATCGGCCTCCTCGTCCATATCTACTCGGTCGGCTACATGAGCCACGACGGAGGCTATTGGCGCTTCTTCGCCTACCTCAACCTGTTCATGTTCTCGATGCTCCTGCTCGTGCTCGCCGACAGCTTCCTGGTGATCTTCGTGGCCTGGGAGCTGGTCGGTCTGAGCAGCTACCTGTTGATCGGCTTCTGGTTCCCGCGGCACAGCGCGGCCCTGGCCAGCAAGAAGGCATTCATCGTCAACCGGGTCGGCGACGTCGGATTCATCCTCGGGATCATGCTGATCTGGGTGAACCTGCACACCCTGAATGTCCAGGCAGTCCTGGCCGGGATCGGCGGGCTCGACCACACGACGATCAGCTGGATTGCGCTGCTCATCCTGTGCGGCGCCGTCGGCAAGAGCGCCCAGTTCCCGCTCCACGTCTGGCTACCCGACGCGATGGAGGGCCCCACCCCGGTCTCGGCCCTGATCCACGCCGCGACGATGGTCAACGCCGGTGTCTACCTCATCGCCCGGACGAGCCCGATCTTCGCTCGGGCGCCGGAGATCATGGTCGTGGTCGCCGCCCTGGGCACGTTCACCGCGATCCTGGCGGCGTCGATCGCCTTCACCCAGACGGACATCAAGCGGGTCCTCGCCTATTCCACGTTGTCCCAGCTCGGTTATATGTTCGCCGCCCTGGGGGTGGGCGCCTGGGCCGCAGCAATCTTCCACCTGATGGCCCATGGCTTCTTCAAGGGCCTCCTCTTCCTCGATTCGGGCTCGGTGATCCACGCCGTCCACGACGAGCAGGACATGCGCAAGATGGGCGGCCTCTCGAAGAAGATCCCGATCACCTACTGGACGATGCTGATCGGCTCGGTGGCAATCTCGGGGATCCCGCCCCTGGCCGGCTTCTTCAGCAAGGACGAGATCCTGGGCGATGCGTTCAAGAACGGCTTCCTGTGGGTCTGGGCGATCGGCTTCCTGGTTGCCGCAATGACCGCCTTCTACATGTTCCGGCTCATCGGCCTGACCTTCTGGGGCGAGAGCCGGGTTGATCCGGCGGTCGAGCCGACGATCCACGAATCGGGTCGGGCGATGACGATCCCACTGATCCTGCTGGCCATCCCCACGATCTTCATTGGGCTGTTTCTGGGCCTGCCCTTCGGCGCCAGCCGGCTGCAAGGCTGGCTCGAGCCCGTCTTCGCCCCAACGGTCGCTCTGGCCAACCGGACCGAGCAGCCGTTTGCCCTGTTCGGGATCGACGGCGCCTTGATCCTGGCCAGCGTCACGGTCGCGGCGATCGGGATCGTGCTGGCCTGGCGGTTCTTCGGAGTCAACCTCGGCCCACTGCGGTCGAAGGCACGCCTGAACACCGTCAGCGCAATCGCCAGTGCGAACGGGGCGACCCGCTTCCTGTATCGCGCCTCCCTCAACAAGTGGTGGTTCGATGAGCTGAACGACCTGCTGTTCATCCGGATCGGCGGCCGGATCGCCAACGGCCTGTGGTGGTTCGATCGGAACGTCGTCGACGGAGCGGTAAACGGGACGGGCCGGGTCGTCAGCTCAACCGGGGGCCGCCTGCGCCGGATCCAGACCGGGCGGGTCCAGAACTACGCCCTCGGGATCGCCGTCGGGCTGATCGTGATGGCGGCCGCCTACCTCGTGATCGCGGGCAGCCGATGAACATCGCCGATCTGCCCCTGATCAGCCTGATCACCTTCGTCCCGTTCGTCGGTGCCCTGGTCATCGCGTTCCTGCCCCGCAGCCAGCCTGGAGCGATCCGGGTCACGGCGCTGGTCTTCGCCCTCGTCTCGTTTGGACTGTCCCTACTCCTGCTGGTCGGATTCAATCCAACCAACCCGAACTTTCAATACCAGGAAGTTCACGACTGGATCCCGGTCTTCGGGATCCAGTACAAGGTTGGCATCGACGGCCTGTCGGCAGTCCTGGTGGTCCTGACCACGACGCTCAGCTGGATCAGCATCCTGGCCTCGTTCCGTCCGATCAAGGAACGGCTCAAGGAATACATGATCTCGTTCCTCATTCTCGAGGTGGGTCTGATCGGCGTATTCGTAGCCCTTGACCTCTTCCTGTTCTACATCTTCTGGGAAATCGTCCTCGTCCCGATGTACCTGATCATCGGGATCTGGGGCGGCTCGAACCGGATCTACGCGACGATCAAGTTCGTCCTGTACACCCTGGTCGGGTCGCTCCTGATGCTGGTGGCCATCCTGGCCACGGCGTTCAGCTTCCAGAGCGCCACCGGCTCTTGGGTGGGGGCCTTCGACTTCGTGACCCTCCGGGCGTTCGGGGCCACCAACGGTTTCGCCGGCAACCTCCAGGTCTTTGCCTTCCTGGCCTTCTTCCTGGCGTTCGCGATCAAGGTCCCGATGTTCCNNCCGTTCCACACCTGGCTGCCCGATGCCCACGTCGAGGCGCCCACCGCCGGCTCGGTGATGCTGGCGGCGATCCTGCTCAAGCTGGGCGCCTACGGTTTCATCCGCTTCGCCCTGCCGATCTTCCCGGCGGCCGCCCGGGCGTTCGGGCCGCTGATCATCGTGCTCAGCCTGGTCGCGATCATCTACGGGGCGATCGTGGCCCTCGTCCAGCCCGANNTCACCCACATGGGCTTCGTGACCCTCGGAATCTTCATCTTCCAGGAGCAGGGGCTGCAGGGCGCCATCCTGCAGATGATCAGCCACGGGCTGATCACGGGAGGGCTGTTCCTGTTGGTTGGGGTGATGTATGAGCGAACCCATGACCGGACGATTGCCAGGTTCGGCGGTTTGGCCGGCCGGGTGCCGGTCTACTCCGCCGCGTTCGGCTTCTTCGTCTTTGCCAGCGTCGGCCTGCCTGGCCTGTCCGGCTTCGTCGGCGAGTTCCTGGTCCTGCTCGGCTCGTTCGCCTACAACCCATGGGTGGCGGCGATTGCGACGTCGTGCATGATCCTGGCCGCCGGCTACCTCCTCTACATGTTCCAGCGGATCTTCACCGGCGAGCTGTCCGACTTCCTGCGTGGCCTGGGCAACCACCTGACCGACATCAGCCCGATCGAGATGCTCACCGTGGTGCCGCTGGCCGCCCTGATCGTCGTATTCGGGCTGTTCCCAAGCCTGATCCTGCACATGGTCCAGGGCTCGGTGACCACGGTCCTGACGGAGCTGAACGGGGTGTCCGCCATCCACCTTTTCTTCTGGCAGTAGTGGAGCGCCGACCGAGACGATGAGTTGGGCCGATCTCGCCACCATCGCGCCACTCGCCGCGGCGATCCTCGTCGCCGGCCTGGTGATCCTCACCGACATCGCGCTGCCCGGCCGGCGCGTCCCCGCCCTGGCGGTCTCGTTCATCGGGCTGGCCGTCGTGGCCGGTCTGGCGATCGCGGTTGGAGTCCACCCGGCGACCGCATTCGGCGGCGCCTATCGGGTCGATGACCTGACGACCTACCTCGATCTCCTGTTCGTGGCGGTCATCGCCCTGACCCTGATGTTCGCCCCGGACTACCTCGCTGCCCGGGACCTGCCCCTGCCTGAGTTCGCCGCCGTGCTGATCTTTGCCCTGAGCGGAGTGATGCTGATCTCGGCCTCGGCCGATCTCGTGATCCTGTTCCTCGGCCTCGAGCTGATGGTCCTGCCGGGCTACCTGCTGGCCGGCTTCGCCAAGCGCGACGCACTGTCGACCGAGGGCGCGATCAAGTACTTCCTCCTCGGTTCGTTCAGCTCGGCGATCTTCCTGTTCGGGCTGGCCTTCGTGTGGGGCCTGACCGGAACCACCCGGATCGACGGGGTGGCGGCCGCACTCAAGGCAATCGCCGGCGGCTCCACGCCACTCAGCCCGGGCCTGGCCATGGGCCTGGCCTTCCTGACCACCGGGGTCGCTTTCAAGATCGCGGCTGTGCCCTTCCACTACTGGACGCCGGACGCCTATCAGGGTTCGCCGACGCCGGTGACGGGCTACCTGTCGGTCGTGCCCAAGATCGGCGCCTTCGCCCTGATCCTGCGCCTGTTCGTGGGTGCGCTCGGGCCGCTGAGCGCCGACTGGGACATCATCATCGTCCTCCTGGCCGCAGCCACGATGACCCTGGGCAACCTGGTAGCCCTGACCCAGGACAGCGTCAAGCGGATGCTCGCCTATTCCTCGATCGCCCACACCGGCTACATGCTGATCGGGCTGGCTGCCTGGTCGAGCCCGAACTCGCGGATCGAGGGCCTCGAGGGGCTGCTCTATTACGGCGCGGCGTACGCCTTCATGAACCTTGGGGCGTTCGCGGTGATCGCCGCATTGCAGCGTCGGACCGGGATCTCGAGCCAGCTCGAGACGTTCGCCGGACTGGGCCGGCGCGAGCCGCTGCTGGCGGCCCTGATGACCCTGTTTCTCCTGTCGCTGACCGGAATCCCGCCGACGGCCGGCTTCTTCGCCAAGGCCTACATCATCCTGGCCGCCGTTCAGGCCGGCGGACCGGCCGGGATCCTGGCCGTGATCGCCGTGCTGAACGCGGCGGTGGCCGCCTTCTACTACCTGCGGGTCGTGGTCTATATGTTCATGCGCGACCCGCGCGGCGAACCGGCTCCTCTCGTCGTCGGGCGGCTGATGCGGTCAGGCCTGATCGTGACGGCCGTGCTCACGGTCCTCCTTGGGCTCGTGCCCGGACTCCTCCTGCCGATCGTTGGCAACGCGGCCCGGGCCCTCACGCTCTAGCCCGGCCGGCCGGCTCGGCGGTCCACAGCGCGAACGTGCGGATCGGGATCATGCGCTGGGACTGGGGCTCACCGATGGACCCGGGCTCGGCGACGCGCTCGGCGAGGGGCTGGGCGAGGGGCTGGGCGACGGGCTGGGCGTAGGGGTTGGGTTGCGCGACGGGCTCGGCGATTTCGTCGGCTGGTGGGTCGGGGTCGAAGTAACCGTCGGGCTTGGCCGGGGCGTCGTGGACGGGGCACGCGATGGGGGCCCGAGGCTCGGACTCGGCGACGGGCTGGGACTTGGCGACGGGCTGGGACTTGGCGACGGGCTCGGGCTCGGTCTGGGCGACGGACTTGGGCTCGGGCTGGGCGACGGCACCAGTGTCGGCAGGACGGGCGTTGCCGCCGCGTGACCCGGAACCGGGGCCAGGGCGACGACCAGAACCACCACGGCGAGCCCCGTCAGCAGACCGGCCAGGAGAGCGATCGTGACGAGGATCCTGGTCGACATCGCGCGGAGCGTACCAGTACCACGGGCCTGCAGCGGGTCGCCCTGTTCCACGCTAGGATCGGCCGTCGATGGAGACGTGCGCTACATTCCGGAGCCGGATCGCCTCCGCCCTGCTGACCGCCGTTGGAGTGGTCCTGGTGGCGGCCGGCTTGCTGACGTATACCCAGCCCGTCGCGGCAGCTCCTCTGAGCTCGGTCGCCCCGAGCGCATCGGCCAGCCCGCTCGGCCTGGAGACGTTCGAGCCGCTGGTGACGCCCGGCCCGAGCAGTTCCAGCGGGACAGTCACGCGCGTCGTCACCCGGGTCGTAGTTCCGGCCCTGGGAATCGACCTGCCCGTGATCCTCCAGCCGGGCAACGCCGCCTCGTTTCCGCCGTGCAACGTGGCGATGTACGTCCAGCAGCTGCATCAGCCCGGCCAGCCCGGTGCCACGTACCTCTACGCTCATGCTCGGACGGGTATGTTCCTGCCGATTCTGACGGCCTCCCTGACGAACAACGGCCGGTCGATGATCGGGATGCTGATCCAGGTCTATACCAGCGACAACATGGAGTTCGTGTACGAGGTGGTTGAAGTCCGCCGCCACGTGACAGATCTCGACTCGGCCTTCGCCACGACCAACCAGACGCTCTGGCTGCAGACCTCGGAAGGGCCGCGCGGCACGATCCCCAAGGTCCAGGTGATCGCCACGCCGTTCAGTTCGAGTCCGGCAGACCCTGCGGCAGCGCATCCAAAGGCAAACCCCGTCTTCTGCCAGTAGCGCTCGCGACAAGGGTCAGGCCGGGTGGAATGGCAACGAGCACCATCGCGGCCGCGATGATAAACAGGACCACCATGATCCGGGCGGCCTCGCCCGAGGCCCAGGTCTCGAGGGCCCCAACCACCAGGGGATCGTGCAGGTCCCGTCCCTGGAGCGCCGCCGGGATGTACTGCAGGTAACCGCCCGGTGTGTTGTAGATCTGGTCGTGGAGCCGGTCGATCGTGGTCGAGCCATAGGCGGTCAGCACGGCAAGCCCGATCGCCATGCCGATCATCCGGGCCACGGTGACGGTGGCCGACGCGATCCCGAAGGCGGCCTCGCCGGCTCGCTCGACGGCGGCGGTCGACCGCGGGGTGACGGTCAGGCCGAAGCCAAAGCCGAACGTCGCCATGGCCGCCGCGACCTCCCAGAGTGGCGTGGCGGGGGCCCACGCGGACATCACGAGGAGCGCGCCGGCGCTCAGCAGGAGCCCGACCACGGTGACGATCCGGAGCGACAGCACCCGAACGATGAACCCCGACGCCAGCGCACCGAGCGCTGTCGCAGCCGCCAACGATCCAAGAGCGGCCTGCTGGTCGTCCGGCCCGCCGTAGAGCACCCGGTCGACGAAGACGGCCCCGCCGATGATCGCGGTGGCGAAGGCGTAGCCCGTGAGCAGCGAGACGATCGCCGCCGAGGCGAAGACCCGGTCGCGGAAAAGGCGCACGTCCAGGAACGGTTCGGACCGCCGCAGGCCAAGCAGCACGGCCCCCACGAGGCCGGCCAGCCCGATTGCGATCAGGGCGATCGGCGCCGCCTGAAGACCGCTACCGACCAGGGTCACGCCCACCAACAGGCCCCCCAGGCCAACCGTGAAGGCGAGGCCGCCGGGCAGGTCAATCCGGGTCGACCGGCGGGGCGTGTCCCAGTCGCCCGTCGCCGCCCAGGCCAGGACGAGCGCCACGACGCCGATCGGGACGTTCAAGTAGAAGACCCAGCGCCACGCCGGCGCGAGCAGGGCGAGGAGCGGGCCGCTCGTGATCCCCTGGCCCAAGAGGACCGTGGACGGATGGAGCGAGCCCAACACCGCGGCGCCGGCAAACGGCCCGGCGGCCATGCCCAGAAACGTCAGCGCGCCGATGACACCCAGCGCACGTGGCCGGGTGACCGCGCCGTACAGGTGCGCGGCGGCGGCCGTAGCGACCGGCACCACGATCCCGCCGCCGAACGCCTGGACCAGCCGGGCGGCGATCAGCTGGCCGAGGTCCTGGCTCGCCCCGGCGAGAGCGGAACCAACGGTGAACGAGGCGAGGCCCAATAGCAGCAGCCGCCGGCCGCCCCACAAGTCCGCGAGGCGTCCAGCCAGGGGCATCGTGCCCACGTAGACCAGGAGGTAGCCGTTGATGACCCACGAGGCTGTCCGCAGCTGCGTCCAGTCGGCGAGGCCGGTCACGATCGTGGGTAAGGCAACTGCCGTGATCATCAGCTCGAGTCCGGTCAGGAACACGGCTACGCCCAGGACGCCGAGCAGGATGATCCGATCGCGCCCGTTCACGGCCCGAGTGTAGTCGGGTGGGTCTTGGGGCCCGCTCGGTGCTCCAACTTGCGCCCAACCGCCGAGTCGCGCTCCTGCGCGAGGCGCGCCGCCCGAGTGGCGGGCCGCCCGAGTGGCGCCCCGGATCCGGCCATATCGCGCTCCTGCGCGAGTCGCGCTCCGCGTCTCCTTCTTGACGAATCCTTCGATGAGGCCCGCTTAATGGTCGAAGTCGGCTCGATTCCGGGCGCGGCCGACCGCCATGGCCACGATCCCATGCACGAATCCGGGTTCTTCGCCAGCCGGCGAGCCAGTTCAGGGGTGGCGACCGACCATAAACCGCCCAGGAACAAGGATTTGGCAGAGCTCCGGCACGGGCACCGGCTCCGGGCTTGACAGTGATCCCTGGGTGCGTATAGGATCAACAACGCTTTATATAAATAGGCGTTGAGCCGTGGCCCGAGTAGCTCGCCGATGACTCGGCAGCCGGCGCCAAGAAGGCTAAACGTGGGAGAACCACTCTGAGCCCGTCACCCGCTCGAATCCGCTCCACGATCGCCTCGGTGGTCGATCAGCCGGACGAGTTGCGCCAGATCCGTCTCTTTCACAAGGCCCTGGCCGATGTCAATCGGCTGCGGATCGTCCAGCGCCTGGCCGACGGGTCGGCGTCGGTGACTGAGCTGATCGACCATGTCGGGCTGAGCCAGCCGCTCGTCAGCTGGCACCTTGGCAGGCTCCGTGCCTCGGGCATCGTGACCACCAGCCGGATCGGCCGGGAGACGATCTGCAGCCTGCGGACCGAGGCCTTCTCAGAGGCGGCCGTCCGCGAGCGGGACCTGCTCGGCAGGGCGGTCGTGCGATGACTGGTCCTGAACCCGTCGGCGTCCGCGTCCGCATGCGCCACCTGGGCGAGCCCGTTGCACTCCTGTTCGGCCGCCTCGGGCTGACCCCCAATGGGCTGACCCTGATCGGCTTCGGAATCACCGTCGCGGGGGCTGCCCTGGCCGGCCTCGGGCTGTGGCTGGCGGCGGGAATCGTGGTCTTCGTCGGGGGTGCCTTCGATCTGCTCGATGGCGCGCTCGCCCGGGCGACCGGCCGGGCTTCGACGGTCGGGGCCTTCCTCGACTCGGTCTTCGATCGCTGGGGCGAGTCGGTGGTCTACACCGGGATCGTCATCGGCTGCCTGAACGCCGATTTCAACCTGGGCGCGATCCTGGCCGCCGTCGCAATGTCTGAGGCGTTCCTGGTCAGCTACGCCCGAGCCCGGGCCGAGGGCCTTGGCTTTGGCGGCGGCAGCGGGATGGCCGCCGTTGGCCTCGCACCGCGCGAGGTTCGCCTGGTCATCCTCAGCCTTGGCCTGCTCGCGAGCGGGCTGCTCGGTGGCGTCCAGGCCGCCGGCACGACGACCGGAACCGGAACCAGCACGGGCGCCTGGGGGCTCGCGGCGGACAGCGACGGCGCCCGAGTCCTGGCTGCGGCGCTCAGTCTCATCGCGATCCTCGCCACGATCACCGTCATCCAGCGCATCATCCATGTCACGAAGCAGGCCGCCAGCAGCGACGGCAAGTAGGAGAGAGCACACGTGCCGAAGAACGACAGCAATGGAAAGACCGGGACGAACGGCAAGCCGGCCTCGAGCACCGGGCATGCCCCGGGCACCGGAACCAGTCCGAGCGGAGCGGCCAAGACGCGCGCCGGCCACGGCCGCAACGATGGCAAGATCCGGGTGGCGATCGTGGGCGTCGGCAACTGCGCCAGCAGCCTGGTCCAGGGCCGCTACTACTACGAGAACGCCAAGAAGGACGACTTCGTGCCGGGCCTGATGCACGTCGACCTGGGTGGCTATCACGTCCGCGATATCGAGTTCGTGGCAGCCTTCGACATCGACAAGAACAAGGTCGGCAAAGACTTGTCCGAGGCGATCTACACGAAGCCCAACAACACGTACGTCTTCCAGCAGGTCCCCCACATCGGCGTCAAGGTCGAGCGGGGGATGACCCACGACGGCCTGGGCAAGTATCTCAGCCAGATCATCGAGAAGGCGCCCGGACCAACGGCTGACGTCGTCGGGATCCTGCGCGAGCGCCAGGTGGATGTGGTCGTGTCGTACCTGCCGGTCGGGTCGGAAGAAGCGACCAAGTGGTACGTGGAGCAGGCCCTCAAGGCCGGCGTTGGGTTCGTCAATGCGATCCCCGTGTTCATCGGGCGGGAGCCCTACTGGCAGCGCCGCTTCGCCGAGGAAGGCCTGCCCGTGATCGGCGACGACATCAAGAGCCAGGTCGGCGCGACGATCACCCACCGGGTGCTGACCCGCCTGTTCATGGACCGGGGCGTTCGCCTGGACCGGACCTACCAGCTCAACTTCGGCGGCAACACCGACTTCCTGAATATGCTCGAGCGTGAGCGACTCGAGAGCAAGAAGATCAGCAAGACGAACGCGGTCACCTCGATGCTTGACTACGAGCTTGATCCGGACGACATCCATGTCGGGCCGAGCGACCACGTGCCGTGGCTCCTCGACCGGAAGTGGTGCTATATCCGGATGGAGGGCACGACCTTTGGTGATGTGCCGCTCAATGCCGAGCTCAAGCTCGAGGTCTGGGACAGCCCCAACAGCGCGGGCGTGATCACGGACGCCATCCGCTGCCTGAAGCTGGGCCTGGATCGCGGCCTCAAGGGCACCCTGGTGGCGCCGTCCAGCTACTTCATGAAGAGCCCGCCGATCCAGATCCATGACGATATCGCCTTCAACCGGGTCGAGGCGTTCATCCGGGGCGAGGACAACGAGACCCTGGTTGGCACCGAGGCGCCGGTCAAGAAGACCTACCGCCGGATGTCCGGGTCGAAGGCGAAGGTCGCCGCATCCGCCAGCTAGGCGCTCGATGACCGATCGTCGGCGGTCGAGACCCGGCAGCGAGCCGGCCAACGACCGCCTTGAAGCCCCCCACCGTCGGGCGACCGAGGGTCCCCGGGTCGTGGAGCGCACGAGCGTCCTGCTCTATCGGGGCGGTTCGTGGCTCCTCGCCCGACTTCCCGCCCGCCCGGCGTGGACAGTCATCGGCTGGTTCACCCAGGCTTCGTACCTTTTCTGGCCAACGAAGCGCCGCTGGTCGAATGCCAACTTCGGGTATGTCATCGGCCAGCCGCCGGGCAGCCCTGCCGTCCGCCGCCTGGCCCTGCGCGCCTACGCCACGTATGCCCGCTACCTCGTCGAGCTCATGCGCCTGCCCTGGCTCAGCCAGGCTGCGGCCGCCACCCTGGTCGATGGCGATGGCCTGGATGGCGTGGAGCGCTACTGGCGATCCTCGAAGGGCGTGATCCTGGTGGTCTGTCACGTCGGCAACAACGAGGTCGTCGCGGCCGGCGTCGCTGAGCGGGGCTGGCCGATCTCGGTGGTCGCCGACGATTCGTCGTTCCCCGAGCTGTTCGAGATCCTGCGCCGCCAGCGCGAGTCGTGGGGTGCTCATGTGATCCCATGGCGCAACCTGCGCGAGGTCTATGGCGTCCTTCGGCGCCACGAGCTGCTCGCCTTGCTGGTCGACTGGGGCTACCGCGAGGACGGCATCCCGGTTCGACTCTTTGGGGCCTGGACAACGCTGCCGGCCGGGCCGGCCGCGTTGGCCGCCAAGACCGGGGCGACGATCCTGCCGATCGCGATCCGACGCCAGCCCAACGACCACTTCCTGGTCGAGCTGGACGAGCCGATCACCGTCGCGTCGGGCGACCCGGCCGATGTCCAGCTGGCTTCGCAGGCGATTGCGGCGGCCCTCGAGCGGATCATCGCTGCCGCGCCTGACCAGTGGTACAGCTTCAAGCCGATGTGGCCGGCGACGAGGGTCGAAGCCGATGCCCTCGCGGCTCGTGCCGAGCGGATGGCCGGCAACCTTCGATGACCGGCGGCCACCCACGGACCGGCTCGTGGCGCGGCCGACTGGCGGCGCGGCTGCTGGGCGCGGCGTCGTGGCTTGCCTGCCGGCTGCCCGAGCGCCTGGCGGTCCGCCTGGCTGATCTCGCCGGCGATCTGTGGTACCGGGTTGCCCCGGACAAGCGGCGGTTGGCCCGAGCCAACCTCCGGCAGGTCGTCGGCTGGATGGCCGCGGAACAGGTCGGCGACGGCACGGCCTGGTCGGCAGCGGCCGATCCGGGGCGGCTCGAGCGCCTGGTCCGATGTGCGTTCCGGCACTACGCCCGGAACTACCTCGAGATGATGCGCGCCCCGGTCATGGGCGGCGCGTATGTCCGTGAGCGGACGACGATCGAGAATCCGGTCGACGTCGATGCGGCCTTCGCCGAAGTTGGCCCGATGATCTTCATCGGGCTCCATTTCGGATCCCTGGAGCTGCCCGGCTTCTACCTCGTGGAGCGGTCCGGCCGGCCCGTGACAGCGCCGATGGAGACCGTCGACGATCCAGCGATCCAGGCCTGGTTTGTCCGGACCCGCAACGTGATCGGGGTCCGGATCGTTGGCGTCCGCGAGGCGCGTCGCGAGCTCGGAGCGGCGCTCAAGCGAGGGGAGATCGCCGGCCTGATCGCTGATCGCGACATCACCGGAGGCGGCGTCGAGCTGCCCTTCTTCGGTGTCCCAGCTCCAATCCCCATTGGACCCGGCCTGCTGGCCGTGCAATCGGGCGTGCCGGCCTTCGTGGCCGGTGTGTGGCGGACCGGGCCGGGTCGCTACCGGGGACGGCTCGAACGAATCCAATCCGGGGCAGGTGGAACGCGACGCGAGCAGGTGACGGCCTTCCTGGCGGCCGAGGTGCGCACGTTCGAGCGATTGATCGCGAACGCACCCGAGCAGTGGTGGGCGATCTTCTTCCAAGTCTGGCCGGACGAGGCCAAGGTAGGACGGGCCGGGCCGGAAGCATGACGGGCCGGGCCGACCTCCACCTCCATAGCCTGGCCTCCGATGGTACGGCCGGGATCGACGAGATCCTGGCGGCGGCACTGGCGGCCGACCTGCAGGTGATCGCGATCACCGACCACGACCGGATCGACGCCGCCCAGGCTGGCCAGGCGGTCGCAAAGAGGCGCGGACTCGCGGTCGAGGTGATCGTGGGCGAGGAGATCTCCACCCGAGGCGGCCACCTCCTCGGCCTGTGGCTGACCGATCCGATCAAGCCCTGGCAGTCGCTCCGATCGTCGATCGCCCAGGTCCACGAGCAAGGNNATCCTGCGGCGCCTCCTGGCCGACCCGGATCCGCGCTGCCATCCCGACGCGATCGAGGTGTTCAACCCGACAACATTCGGCCGGCCGGTCCATCACCGGGTGGTCCGGTTCGCCGCCGCCCACGGCCTGGCCGGAGTGGGTAGCAGTGATGCGCACGCAGCGGAAGCGATCGGGCGCGGCTCGACCACGTTCCCGGGACGCTCGGCCGACGAGCTGCGCGCGGCGATCCTGGCCGGTCAGAGCGGCTGGCAGGGCACCTTTCACGCCACGGCCGGCCAGCTCGGCACGTTCGGCCGGCAGCTCCGCAAGTACGGGCGCGACCTGCGCGACGAGACGGGCGGGCGGGTCCGCAACGACGGTACCGGTCGCGACCACGGCTATCCGGGTGGGCGCCAGCGGCCGCCCCGCTTCGACCTGGGACCGGAGGACGAGTCGCGATGAAGATCGGGCTCGTCACGCCGTATGTCTACCCCGTCCCGGGCGGGGTTAACGAGCACGTTCGCTACCTGTACCAGAACCTTCGCCTGCGCGGCCACGATGTCCGGATCATCAGCAGCAGCCACGGACTCCAGCGGGCTTCCGAGGGCGATGTGATCCGGCTAGGCAAGGGCTTCAGCATGCCTACCAATGGCTCGGTCGGCACGATCACGGTCTCGCCCCGCTATGTCAGCCAGATCGGTCGGATGCTCGAGCGCGAGCAGTTCGACGTGCTCCACTTCCACGAGCCCTTCGTGCCATTCCTGTCGCTCATCCTGCTCCACCAATCGGTCAGCGTGAACATCGCCACCTTCCACGCCTACGCCGGGTTCTCGCCGTCGTACGAGTTCGGCCGGAGGTTCATGCAGGGCCACGCGTCGCGGCTGCACGGCCGGATCGCGGTCAGCGCGGCGGCCCGCCACTTCATCGACCGCTACTTCCCGGGCGACTACAAGGTGATCCCGAACGGGGTGGACCTGGCCCGCTTCGAGCGGGCAGTACCCCTCGCACGCTGGCAGGACGGCATCCCGAACCTCCTGTTCGTCGGCCGCCACGAGCCGCGCAAGGGCCTCCTCGAACTGCTCAAGGCGTACCGGCTCCTGCGTCGCGAGGGAGTCTCCTGCCGGCTCCTGATCGTCGGCGCAGGGCCGCAGGAGCGCGAGGCCCGACGCTACGTCCTCACCCGGCGGCTGCTCGACGTGGAGTTCCTTGGCCGGGTCAGTGATGCTGAGAAAGTCCAGCTGTACAAGACCGCCGACGTATTCGTGTCGCCGGCGACCGGCCGCGAATCATTCGGGATCGTCCTGCTCGAGGCGATGGCCGCCGGCGCCCCGATCGTGTGCTCGGACATCCACGGCTACAAGGGCGTCGTCCGGCGCGGCGAGAACGCCCTCCTGGTCGAGCCGCGCGAGCCCAAGGAGCTGGCCGGGGCGATCGCCCGGCTGCTCGCCGATAACGACCTGCGCGAGTCGATGCGCCGAGCCGGCCCGCTCCGGGCTGCCGAGTTCAGCTGGGAGCGGGTGACCGCCAAGGTCGAGGCCTACTACGGCTTCGCCATCCGGCGCCTCGCCGCGACCGGCAGCCTGCCACCGGACTTCCATGCCGAGATCCCGCCGGCCGGGGCCCTCCAGGGCGGGACCGACTGAGACGCGAATCCTGGAACGGGCTCAGGCTTCGCCGTCCGGAGGCGCCTGGATCGAATCGTCCCCAACGCCGCCCTCGATCGCTTCATCCGAGCGCGGGATCCGGGCCGACCAGGCGCTGTAGCCCACGACGACGCACAGCACCGTGAGTATGATCATGGTCAGGATCGGGACAAGTGACAGGAGCGGCTGGGAGGACGCCGGGGCGTCGGTGTTGTCAGGGAACTGGAACGGGTAGAGCCACGTGGGCAGCAGTCCCTGGTAGGCGTTGAAAACGGCCGACGGCAGGGGCAGGGCCGCGATGTTCGGGTAGAAGGCGACGAAGAATATGGTCGCCGCGGCGACCACCCCGGCCACGAAGCGACGCGCATCGCGGGCGGTCAGGACCACCCACGCGATCGGGAGCAGGACGGCCAGGATCACAAAGGCGATCGGGGCGGTCGAGAAGCCGGCCTCGTCGATCAGCGCTGTCGTCGGCAGGAACAGGCGGACGGCCAATACCGCCACCACGGCCCCGACTGCCGTGGCCACGATCAGGGTCAACTGGCGATCAGCGCCGCCTCGCCGCAACCGGAGGAGCTGGGCGATCAGCAGGATCCCGGCCACGATCATCACGATGGCCAGTCCCGCCACCTGGACGGTGACCAGCAGGTCGCCCGGGGTCGAATCGACACAGGCCCCCGATCCCGGGTTGGCGGCATTGACCCGGACATAGGCGCACAGTGGTCCCTTGAACGCCCACAGCAACGCCGGGCCGAGGATTGCCACGGCAGCCGAAACGCGGGCGAGCCGCCAGGTGTGACGCGACGCGCCGTGCCACAGCTCGGCCAGGAAGTAGGCCAGGGCAAGAACCAGGAAGGGCAGGCACGTGTAGTAGTGGTACTGGAACGTTGCCCGGTCGATGCGCATCCAGGGCACCCATTGCAGGACGAAGCCAATTGTGATCAGGCCCAGCGCCAGGCTGCCCCGTTTGAACGCCTGCCAAGCGACGAACGCGATCGCCGGGATCTCGAGCCACCAGGTGACAAGGTTGCCGTTGTCGTAGATCGCCGACGACGTGTTGCCGGCGAAGCTGGCCTGGTAGAACCAGACAGGCTTGAAGTCGAACGGCCACGCCCAGAACGGCGACGACGCCGGGTGCGTGGCCCGCAGGTTGTTGTGGTAGTCGTACATTGACTTGGTCAGCTCGAGCAGGGTCTGCCCGGTGTGCCCCGGCGGCCAGGTGTCGGTCAGCCGGTTGCCCAACGCCACCCACGGCAGGTACGAGACGACGTATACGGCCACGGGCAGGAGAAGCAGCGTCGCGATCATCCAGACGATCGGGATCCCGAAGCCCCAGCCCAGGCGCATCCAGCCCGGTGGCGGGGGGGACGCCGCCTCGGCCCGGCTGAGCGGGTCGGTCGGCTCGGGCTGGCGGGCTAGCGGTCCAAGCCCGAACGAGCCAGCCAGCCGGAACATGAAATACACGACGCCCGAGGCGACGATCAGGGCCGCCGCGATCTCGACCGGCTGGACGCTGATCGAGCCGAGGGCGTAGGGCGTCGTGGCGATACCCGTGGCGACGGCGCCGAGGAACAGCAGGATCCCCAGACCGGCCGGGCCGGCGATCGCGAGGCGGGTCTCGTCGTCGGTCCAGGCGACGGGCCGGAGGACCGCATGGAGAACCGCCGCCAGCGTCATGCCGACCATGACGATGACGAACATGTAGTTCGGACCGCTCGTCGTCGCATTCGCCGGCAGCGCGGTCAGGGCGATGTTGCCCAGGACCACCGTGCCCCCGATCAGGCTCAGGATCAGGAGGATCCGGCCGAGGGCGGACCGGCCGAGGATCAGGATCCCGATCCCGGCGATCGCGTACAGGCCCACCCACTTGCTGGCCAGCGCCAGACCGAGCAGGACGCCGACGACAGGCAGGGCGACGAGCCAGGCCCAGCGCCAGCGCCACCAGCCCGTCCAGACCGCCGCGAAGAGGGTGTAGGCGGCGACGATGAACAGGCCGGCGTAGACATCGTTCATGGCGATCCGGGACTGGACGAAGAACATCCC
>PLZO01000053.1 GCA_003152165.1 Chloroflexota bacterium | reverse complement strand
CGCTGGTTCGCGGGATCGACACGGACACCGCCCGCCAGGCGTTGGTCGCCGGGATGCGCTACTTCGCCGAACAGACCAACTGCCTGCTGCTCGGGGAAGGGATCGAGACCGCGGCCGAACTCGAAACCCTCGGACGGCTCGGCGTGTCCCTCGGCCAGGGCTATCTGCTCGGTCGACCGGCGCCTGCGCCGACCGGCCCGCAGGCCTCTGGGCTACCTAGAGTCGCCGCGGCCAGCCTGCACTGATCCGCGGCCGCGCCGCCACCAGTGGCGAGCGGAATCGAGAGGGCCACATTGTCGGTTCAGACCGTCCAGTCGGTGTGAGCACTGACGACAGCATGGGGATTATGTTGCAGCCGTGGCGGATTCCACTTCCCGCGCCATCGAGATGACCCGACGGTCACCGGTGGGATCGCCCAGGCGCGCTACCGCAGGCGTTGGCGACGAACAGGCTCTGCTCCGCCGCCGACGCATCTTGGAGCTCAGGGCGGATTCCAGCCCACGATCTCGCCATCGTGGGGGATCAGGTAGCCACTCCGTTCGGCGTCCGATGCCGGCGAGCGCCAGGGCAACGGACCGACGGCAAGTGGGTGAGCTGGCGCAGGCGACGGCGAGGACTGTTCGATGACCGATAACGCCTGCGAGTCGTCGGCAGTGGCCTGCAAGCCTCCGAAGTAGACGGCAACCTTGGTGCAAAACCCGAATGAGCGGATCCGCTCTTCGCCGGGCTGACCGGGTCATTGCCCTTGGCTCACGACTCACCGACTCTGAGGATAGCGGCCCTCAGCCCGTCAACAACCTGATTGGGAACTAGAAATAGGCCACCGCGGTCCATAAGATGCGCCGGAAGCCTTTGCCCGGCGCGAAGATATGAACGCCAAAGTCGGTTGATTCGACTCGCCCGCGGCCGAAGTTGGGAGACTAGGCCTGATTGGGGGCGGCGATCCCCAGGCGGCCGGAGTCCCGGAGCTGGACCCCTACACCTACCTGATCGTCAGGGCGACGCTCATGCGTCGCTACCGACTCAACCCGGTCACTGTCATGGCCTATAGCCGACCATTCTGCCCGCCGTTCGAGGCGATCGAGGACGCCCTGCTCAAGCCGCTATCGGCAATCGCCCATTCGGACGAAACCCAAGACATGCGGACCTACCGTGTCCAGGCCCTTCTAGCCGACTGGATTCCAGATATCGCCAACGATCTCGCCGGCGTGATCCGCGGGATCAACGTGGAGGACATCGGCTAGAACCGCTCCGCCGGCTCGCCAGGGACGCCCGGAGCGGCTCGGAAGTCCTCCGGGCGTCGCTCTGTCCGCGCGATTGGTAGGCACATCTTCGAATGTAGCGCTACAGTTGGCCAGTAACGCGCGGACCCCTGTCCGGCTGGGACTACCGGGTGGTTGTCGATCAGCCGGTGGGACCGAAACAATCGCCGACATGCCGTCCCGATCGATGCCCACCTGCGAGGACCCGCGTCACGAGCTTTGATCCAGTGATTCCCGACCCGACCGACCCATCCCCGCCCGACATCTACGCCGACGGAATCTCGGTGGGCGCCGGCGTGTTCGGCTACACACTGACCTTCCTGCTGAGCAGTCCAATGCGGCCGGCCGGCGACTCGGGCCTACAGGCGTCGCCAGTCGCCCATATCCGGGTGAGCCCGACGCTTGCCAAGTCAATCGCCGAGGCGATCACCCGGACCCTTGCCACGCTGCCGGAGCCGACCGTCATCATTGACCAGAAAATCGAAGCCCCCGGCGGAGAGGCGACATGAGCATTGCCTTGGCGCGACAAATCCGGTCGACCTCCTACGTCGCCGACAATCGTCAGACCAGGGAGGAACTTGTTTCCGAGCAGATCCACGTCCTGAACGTCGCGGACCTGGCCATCGTGATCCGTCCTGACGCAGACGGCTGGACGGCCGTCGAGTACAGGACCGGGCTGTTCGGAGAGGGCGACGGCGCCTGGACAGCGCTGCGTGATCTCGTGCGAGGCCTCGTCGAGATGCGCGACGAGCTCGAGGCGCAGGAGAACCGGCTGGGCGAGCACCTCCGCGAGCAGCTCGCAATCCTCGAGCGTTCGCTTCCGGGTTGAACTTCGGCGACGTTGAGCGCGGCGTTCGCAAACTCGATCCTGAGGTCAGGGACACGGGGGATCGGATCTTCAACGTGTTCTGTGACGAAGGCCACTGGTTGGCCCGAACGAAGATCTCGCGCCGACCGAAAAAGGACCTTGGCTACGATCTCCAGCGGGCAATCCCCATCCAGCTCGGGATTCCGAAGGACCTGTGGGTCGAGATCGTCGGCTGCCGCAAGTCGCGCGAGGCATTCCTGATGCACCACGGACACCTGCACACGTAGTCAATCCCGACGCATGCTTCATAGCCGCCGGGGCGCTCGGTTGCTTCGGCCGGGTTACGAAGCGAGCCCGCGACCGGGGTTTGGGAAGATCCTCGCGCGCAGCAACCTTGTCTTTGAGGGGCCACGACCTCGCCACGCCGCTGAACATGGCCGTCCTGCCCCGCCGACTCGTTGCGACGCCCTTTGTCGCGCCGGTGGAGCGACTTGTGAGCGCAGCGTCGATCTGGGCCCGTCTCGGATCGCGTGGAGCCGGGACGTCGCACCTTGGGCACCCCCCCGGTTGACCCCCACCCCACCCGTACCCACATGAGGGAGCAATACTGCCCTTGACCGCGATCAGCGCTATCGCACGCCGGGCTGAAACTGGGACCCCCCCTTGGTCGCCACTACCGTCGCCCAGTTTCAGTGAGATCTAGGGCGTGAACACCGCATCGGCTCCGGACCGGAGGCCGCCCGGCGAGAGCTGAAAGGATCCATTGCTGTAAAGCAGGACCGTGGCTGTCTGGAAGTCGGTCGGGTTGCCCGGGCCGTAGGTGCCGGTGCCCGTCGCCCAGGTGCAGGTGTAGGTGGCGACGGCGCCATTCGTCGCGACGACCGCGCAGGTCGCAGCGTCGCTCGGGTCGGACATCGCGGCGCCGAGCTGGGTCGCGTAAGTGATCGGGGGCGTGGCGATCACCGAAGAGCCGGCGCCCGACGAGCCGATGGCGGAGCCGAGGATGACCAGGGCGACGACCACGACAACCGCCGCGACGACCGCCCCGACGATCTTCTTCATCGACGGGACGCTACTCCCAGAGTGGCGATAAGTCGAACGGTCACCTCAACCTACAGCGTGCTCCTGGGCTCGCCCTGGGAGGTCTAGGCGGTCTCGCCCGCGGAGTCCAGTCTCCTCGCCGCTTGCCGACGATTGATGGGTGTTAGCGTAGACGGCATGGGCCACGCGCCATACCACGAGCTCTGCCCCGAGCTGAGGCCAGAGGCGTTCGCGACCAAGCAGGGCCGGCCGCAGCCGTTGACCCGCCGACAGACCGCGGCCATCGAGTGGTCGGGTGCCTTCGATCGGTGGCTGAGCGGCCGGCTGGCTCGAGCCACCTGGCGAACGGTCTACCTGCGCCGGTACGGGCCGGCGGGCTGGCTCCCGGTCGGCCGAATGTGCCAACTCTGCCGCGCGTTCGAGCCCGGCTGAGCCGGCCGGACGGTCGTAATCGGGGAGTGGCCCATTTTGTCCAGCTGTCCCGTCCTCAAATCGGCCATCCCTGATTACGGATGTGATCAGTTGACCGCCCCGCCGAGACGCTCGGAGCCGAACGGCAAGCCCCGGCTGTCGAGCGCCTGAGCGACGGGGTCCTCTACTCGGTCCACCTCGCCTGGGCGCACGTCGGCGCCGACGGCCGCCGGACCACCCACTCGATCCCGACCCGCATCTGCCGGCCCTGTGCCGCAGCCCTGATCGAGGCGAACGAGATCAGCTCCGGCCGGCGCGCGGCTGACCTGATCGAGGCGAGCCGGACACTCCGGCCCCGACAGCGGACCGCCGGCGGCCGCTACGCGTCGCGGGCGGCCATGACCGACGCGTCGCCCTACGATCGGGCCATGAGGGCCTTCTTCCCCTACGACCCGGCGATCCTGGCCGAGCTCCGCCGCGAGCTGGCCGGGCTCGATGAGCTCTGGCGCCGGCGGGAGACCACGCTCCGGGCGCTCGCCGCCCCGGGCTCGCTGGCCGCCGCCGATGCGCCGCTGCCCGATGCACGGTTCGTGAGCATGTACGCCGGCCAGGCGCTCGGCACGGCGCTCGACCACCTGGCCGCCTGGCGGTCTCTGCTCAACGGCCCGACGCTTCCGATGGTGGCCCACCTTACGCTCATCCGAGGCAGCCTCGAGGGCGCGGTCCGCTGCCGGTGGCACGTCGACCCGACCAAGGATGCCGGCACCCGCGTTGGCCGTGGTTTCGCTGCTCGGCGCGCCGACCAGGTCGAGCGCAGCAAGTACGAGGCCTCGAAGGAAGCTCCGCCAGGCCCGGAGCGGACCAGCGGCAAGAGTGCGATCGAGCGCCTGGCCGAGCTCGACGACCCCGACGCTGTCAGGGCCCGTGACGCGGCCGGGATCGGCCCGGTCGGCTACACGAAGATCACCAACCTGATGATCGACTACGGACTCGAGCGCCCGTATCGCTTGGCGAGCGCCCTCGCCCACGGGCAGGAGTGGCCCCTGCTCACGATGCACGTCCTCGAATCGGGCCGGCCGGCCTCAGACCCGAAGGTCCAGGAGGGGATCCTCACGGCCTCCGAGCCGGCCGCGCTCGAACTGACCCTGACGGCCCTCGGCGCGGTCCGGGTCGCACTCGAGGACCTCGAGGCCTACCGCTCGAGGGCGGTGCTTCGGTGATCGACGAGCCGACCTTGATCGCGATCCTGGCCGCCGTCGCAGCGTCGGCTCTGACCGGGCTCGCGAGCGCCCTCCTGCTCGGGATCGAATGGCGTCGCGAGACCGCGATCCGCCGGGAGGAGCGCCGGCTCGAGGCCTCGGAACGCCTGCTCGATGCGGTCGATCTGCTGCGGTCGCAGGCCAGCCATTCGGGCCCAACCGAGACCGATATGCAGGGCACCAAGAACCGGATTGCGCTCCACGCCGCCGTCCTGCGCAAGTACGGCATCCCGCCGCAGGTCGAGACCGCGATCAAGGCCATCGAGGACGCGCTGCCGGGTGTGAACACGCTCCCAAGTGTCGGCGCTCGCATCCAGCTCGATGACGCGGCGGCCGTCTTCGCCCAGGTCGTCGTCGACGAGCTCGCGAGCCCCTGATCGCCTGCTCGTTGCAGCACTCGCTTGCAGCGTCACGGGCGAACCGCTGCGGCCTGACGACCGAAGCCCACCCGCTCGCCCCTCACGCCTCGCCGGTCTGCTGCCCTGCAGGCTCCTGTATCCTCGCGAGTGACGCTCGGAGGCATATCTAGCACTGTGTCGAATGGTACCGTCATCGTCATCGGAGGGGCGGAGGACAAGGTCCGGGATCGGGTCATCCTCAGCCGCTTCGTCACGCTCGCCGGCGGCCCCGACGCCGTGGTTGCCGTGATCAGCACGGCTTCGTCGATGGGCCTCGAGGCTGGTGAGCGCTATCGCGAGGTGTTCGGCCAGCTGGGCGTACCCACGGTCCGGCCGATCCACGCCGCGACGCGCCAGCAGGCCAACGACGAGGGGACAGCCCGGAGCTTGGGTGATGCGACCGGGATCTTCCTGACCGGCGGCAACCAGCTCCGACTAAGCTCCACCCTCGGCGGTACGCACCTGGCCGATGCGATCTTCGAGCGGTTCGAGCAGGGCGCCGTGATCGCCGGCACGTCAGCCGGGGCGTCGGCGATGAGCAGCCACATGATCGCCTTCGGGGCCTCTGGGGCGACGCCCAAGCTACGGATGGCCCAGATCGCCGCGGGCCTGGGCGTCCTGCCCGGGGTGATCATCGACCAGCACTTTCAGGAGCGCAACCGGCTCGGCCGGTTGCTCAGCTTGATCGCTCAGAATCCAAGCCTGCTCGGCCTGGGCGTGGACGAAGATACAGCCGGGATTGTGGGGCCTGATCATGTCATGGAGGTGATCGGCCGGGGGAGCATCACGATCATTGACGGCGCGGCCTCCGAGACGGACGCCTGGGAAATCGGTGGCCATCGGCCCCTGATGATCAGCGGGGTCGTTCTCCACTCGCTGCCGGCGGGTTACCACTTCGATCTCCGCCGCCGTCGCCGGATCGCGACGCCGCAGCTCCGGGCGCTCGCCGGCGGGGAGGCTGCCTCGAGCTGACCAAGCGATGACGACCCAGCCGGGCCGCCGTCGAATGACCCGACCAGCAGAGGAGTTTTCGTGGCCGAGACCGCATCGTCGCCCCGGCCGAAGTCGTCGAGCGGACGCGGCGCGTCCGCGGCCCGGCCGGAGCCGAGTCTCACGATCGTCGAGACACGGATCCTGCGCGGCCCGAACTACTGGGCCCGCGAGCCGGTCGTGCGGATGCTCGTCGACCTGGCCAACCTCGAAGAGTTCCCCAGCAATACGATCCCCGGCTTCGTCGATGCCCTGGTCGGGCTCCTGCCCAGCCTCGAGGACCACGCCTGTTCGCTGGGCCGGCGGGGCGGCTTCGTCACTCGCCTGCGCGATGGCACGTGGGTCGGCCACGTTGCCGAGCACATCGCGCTCGAGCTGCAGAACCTAGCCGGGACCGACGTCCGCCACGGCAAGACGCGGTCGGCCGGTGGTTATGGCCGCTACCACGTGATCTACGAGTATCGCGAGGAGTCGGTCGGGATCGAGGCTGGCCGCATTGCCGTCGCTCTCGTGAACCACCTCGTTGACCCGTCGGCCAGTGCCGGCTTCGACCTGATGGCTGCGCTCGAGGACCTGATTCGACTGGCCGAAAGAGCTGCTTTTGGGCCGTCCACCCAGGCCCTCATCGACGAGGCCGTCAGCCGGGACATCCCGTACATCCGGCTCGACCGCCATTCGCTCGTCCAGCTGGGCCAGGGTGTCCATCAGCAGCGGATCCGGGCGACGATGACCTCGCGGACGTCGGCCATCGCCGTCGACATTGCCTCGGACAAGAGCCTGACCAACAAGCTCCTCGACTCGGCGGGCCTGCCGGTGCCGCGCTCCGAGCTCGTGGACAGCGAGGAGGCCACCGTCGCGGCGGCCGTCCGACTGGGCTACCCATGCGTGGTCAAGCCGCTCGACGGCAACCACGGCCGGGGAGTCCACCTGAATCTGCGCGACGAGGTGGCGGTCCGTGCTGCCTTTTACGGCGCTCTGCGCGAGAGCCGTTCGGGCGATCTCGTCGTCGAGTCGTACGTCACGGGCAACGACTATCGCTGCCTGGTCATCGGCGGCAAGGTCGCTGCGATCGCCGAACGCGTGCCCGCCTCGGTCCTCGGCGATGGACAGCTGACGATCGCCGAGCTGGTCGATGCAGCCAATGCCGATCCGCGCCGAGGGATCGGCCACGAGAAGGTCCTCACCCGGATCCGGGTCGACCAGGACGCCATTGAGCTCGTCCGGGCCCAGGGCTTCGAGCTTGACGCCGTCCTGCCGGCCGGCCGGCGGATCAAGCTGGCCCTGACCGGCAACATGTCGACCGGGGGAACGTCGATCGACCGGACGATCGAGGCCCACCCGGACAACGTTGAGATCGCCGAGACGGCGGCCCGGATCGTCGGCCTCGATGTCGCCGGGATCGACTTCGTCTGTCCCGATATCGCCACGCCGGTGCGCGAGACCGGCGGTGCGATTGTCGAGGTCAACGCGGCCCCGGGCTTCCGGATGCACTCCCACCCCACCGAGGGCGAGCCACAGTACGTGGCCCGGCCGGTGATCGACGGGCTCTTTCCGTCGGGCACCCCGGCCCGCATCCCGATCCTGGCCGTAACCGGCACGAACGGCAAGACGACGACGGTCCGGATGATCGCCCACATCCTCAAGCTGATGGGTCGCCGGGTAGGGATGACCTCGACCGACGGCATCGTGATCGATGGCCGGATGATCAAGAAAGGCGACATGTCCGGTCCCAGGTCGGCCCAGATGGTCCTCCAGAATCCAACGGTCGACACGGCGGTCTTCGAAGTTGCCCGGGGTGGGATCCTGCGCGAAGGGCTGGGCTACGACCGCAACGACGTGGCCGTCGTGACCAACGTCACCGGCGATCACATGGGCCTGGGCGGGATCAGTTCGCTCGGCCAGCTGGCCAATGTCAAGGCCGTCGTGGTAGATGCCGTGCCCCGTTCTGGCACGGTGGTGCTCAACGCAGACGATCCGCTCGTCGCCAGGATGGGTCGCCATTCGGCCGGCCGGGTTGTCTACTTCACGATGCAGACGACGAAGGGCGAGGAGGGCTACGACCGGGTCGATGGCCACGTTGGCCGGGGTGGTGCGGCGTTCAGCATCGACGACACGCCCGAAGGTGAGCTCGTCGTCCTGCGCCTGGCCGGCAGGACAATGCCGATCCTGTACACCCACCTGATCCCGGCAACCTTCGGGGGCAAGGCCCGGATGAACGTGGCCAACGCGCTTGCCGCGGCCGCTGCGGCCTGGGCTGCCGGCGCCCACCTGCACGACATCCGGCAGGGCCTCCGGACGTTCTCGACCTCGTTCTTCCAGGCACCCGGTCGACTGAACCTGCTCGAGCTCGGCGGGGTGCGAGTGGTCATCGACTACTGCCACAACGTCGATGGGATGCGCCAGCTGACGGACTTCGTCGAGCGGATGATCACGGAGCCCGACATCAGCCTGGGCCGGGCTCCCCGCTCGAAGGCGGTCCGTTCAAAGGCGGCTGAGGCCCCGCCCGTCCGCCACGGCCGGGCGATCGGGGTGATCGGGATCCCTGGTGATCGGCGCGACCAGGATCAACGCGAGTACGGAGCGATCGCGGCGACTGCCTTCGACGAGATCATCATTCGCGAGGACAAGAACCTGCGTGGGCGGACAGCCGGCGAAACGGCCGCCAACGTGGTCGCGGGGACGCAGACCGCCCAGGCCGACGGCACCGGACGGGCGACCAAGGTGGAGCAGATCCTCGACGAAATGGGCGCGGTCCGCCTGGCCCTCCGTCGGGCGGCTCCCGGCGATCTCGTGGTGATGTGTGTCGACGATGCGGTCGGGGTCTACCGCGAGGCGATGGCTGCCGCGCGCGGACGCGGCGAGGCGATGGCCTTCGCCGATCCCGGCGAGCTCGAGGTCCCCGAAGGCTAGCTCGGCTCGACCGCCTGATTGCGCTTCGGCCCCGCCCGAATCGCCAAATCGTTCGATGGCCGACCCTCATGAAACTCGAGGCGCCCGAATCGCCGAGATCGGCGTCCTCGGGCCGAGGATTCGTGCACGCGCCGGCCGCTGAGAGTCCCCCCGTGCCCGGAATCGGCCCCGACTTCGTTGTAACCGTTCCTCAGCGAACGATTTGGCGATTCGAGTCGGCGTCGGCTGGCCAGGAGCGCGGCACCAGCACCGGATCAGGCACGGATCAACGGCGGCGTTGATCCTGCAGCCGGGGGATGAGCTCGGTCAGCTCCGAGCTGAGATCGACCGGTCGCGCGCCGAGCTCGGCCAGCAGGGCGAAGATCGCCTCGCGCTCCTCATGGCACATCAGGACAATGATCCGGGCTGTGTCCGGCCGGGCTCCGGTACGCGCGGCTTCGGCGCTCGCAGCACCGTTCAGCTCGGCGTGCAGGGCGACCGTCTCCGACTCGTAGACCGGCACAGGCGCTGCGGCGGACGGCGTACCGGCCGAGCGGACCCCGGCCAGCAGCTCGCCGACCATCGACTCGCGGGTCCGGCCACGGAGGTAGCTGAGGGTTTCCTTGATTGCGACCCGCTGGGCCCGCTCGGCGGCGATTCGCCCGATCCCCCGGAGTGAGTCGTCGGGTCGATCGCCGGCTGTGCCGATGATCGCGGTGATCGGGGTCGCACGGCCGGCCGCCCCGCCGGCGATCCCCTCGGCCACGTCGAGGATCGCCGAGACGCCTGCCTCGTTGTGAGCGAAATCGACGATCACGATCCGGCCGCCCAGCCGGAAGATGTTCAAACGCCCAGGCGATCGGTCCGTCGTTGGCTGGAAGTCGATGAGCCCCCGGCTGACCTGCTCGATGGTCGCGCCCAGGGCCCGGGCGCCGCCGGCAGCCGCCAGCGCATTAGCGACATTGTGGACGGCCAGGCCGCCGATCGTGATCGGCACCTCCGTCACGCTCGCGATCTGCGTCGTCCGACCGGCGTCGACTTCGACCAGCACGTCCCGGCGCAGGAGGTAGGCTCGCCCGCCGCCAGCCACCTGGCGGGCGACGATTGCTGGCGGCCGGTGGGCGACCGAAAAGAAGGCCACGTGGGCCCGAACCCGACGGGCCATCGCGGCCACGAACGGGTCGTCGCCGTTGAGAATCACCCAGCCCTCGGGCCGCGTGATCCGGCAGATCGTGGCCTTTACCTCGGCCAGCTCGGGCAGGGTGTGGATTCCCTGCAGATCGAGGTGATCCGAGCTCACGTTGGTCAGGACACTGACGTCGTTCGACTCATAGCCAATGCCCTTGAGCACGATCCCGCCGCGGGCCGTTTCGAGGACCGCGACCTCCACGTCCGAACGGCCCAGGATCTGGGCGGCGCCACCGGGACCCGTCCAGTCACCCGGGTCGACCATCCGCTCATCGAGGAGAACACCGTCCGAGGTCGTCGTCCCGGTGTGCCGCCCGGCGGCGACCAGGATGTGGCTGATCAGCCGGGTCGTGGTGCTCTTGCCGTTTGTTCCACTGATCGACACGATCGGGATTCGCCGATCCGCGTCCCGAATCCAGTTCGGCCCCGCCGTATCCGCTTCGCCGATCCGCGCCCCCCAGCGAGCGAGCAGGCGGGCCTGGCCACCAGTAAGGCGAGCGGTCCTCGCCGGCGAGACGTTCCGCTCGACGAGGCCCAGGGCCGCCTCGGCGATCGCCTTGGCTCGTCCCGCGGCGGACCACGGGAAGGTCAGGATCCAGTGGCCTGGGTCGGACGAGCGGTGGACGGCCAACCCCGCCCCGCCGCCGCCGTGATCCGCCCGAAGCCGCTTGAGCCAGGCCGCCAGGGCGGCGATATCGTCCGGCCAGTCGCGGGCGGGCACGGCCTGGCCGAGCCGGACGAGGGCATGGCGGGCAGGGTTGCGTTGCCCGTACCAGGTCCGGCGGCGGCCGATGGCGACCTCGATCTTGACCACCGGTTCCAGCCGGTAGACGTTCGGGCCTTCGAGCAGGCGGATCTCGATCAATCGCACGGTGCCGGGGAGTCTAACAACGCGGGTATGCTGCCGGGATGGACTCTCTGCACCCACCCGGCGCCGGGGTCAGCCCGAATGAGCTGGAGGAGCTCGAGGGGATCATCCAGGACGAGCTGCCGGCCTACCTCGAGGACCTGGCCACCCTGGTCAATATTGACTGCGGCAGCTACACCAAGGCCGGCGTGGACGAGGTCGGCAGGTGGACGGCCGGCTTCCTCGAGCGGCTCGGCGCCCAGGTCGAGATCCATGCCCACTCTGTTCTCGGGAACACGGTTGTCGGAACGTTCAGCGGCCGCTCCGGGGGTCCTCGGGCGCTCCTGATCGGTCACCTCGACACCGTCTTCCCGGAAGGCACCGCGGCGGCGCGGCCGTTCCGGATCGACGCCGGCATCGCCCGCGGTCCCGGGGTGACCGACATGAAGAGCGGCCTCCTTGCCGGCCTCTACGCCATCCTCGCCATTCTCTCGCTGGGCGAAGGCGACGACGAAGCGGCCGCGGCTACCGGCGAGCTGCCGTTCGAGCGCCTCGTCTTCGTGGCCAACTCGGACGAGGAGATCGGTTCAGTCTCCAGCACCGCGACCATCCGCGAGCTGGCCCTCGCCTCCGACGTCTGTTTCGTCCTCGAGTGCGCCCGCGCCAACGGCGACATCGTGTCGGCCCGGAAGGGCACCGTCGATCTTCGCCTGACAGTCCACGGCCGGGCCGCGCATGCAGGCGTCGAGCCGGAGAAGGGCCGCAATGCGATCCTTGCCGCAGCCCACCAGGTGATCGAGCTCGAGGCGCTCAACGGGCGCTGGCTGGGCGTCACCCTGAACGTGGGGGTCGTTAAGGGCGGTAGCCGGCCGAACGTGGTCGCCGAGGAGGCCGTCCTCGAGGTTGACCTGCGGGCACCCAGCCGGGAGCTGCTCGAAGCAGCCGAGGCTGCAGTCCGGGCGGTTGCGACGACGACGGCCGTGCCCGAGACCGACGTGACCGTCGACGAGACGGCTCGCCATTGGCCGATGGAGCGACTTGAGCGGAGCGGCCGGCTGGTTCTCCATGCCCAGGCCCTCGCCGGCCGGCTTGGTTTCGAGTTGGCCGACGCGGCGACCGGGGGTGCCTCCGATGCAAACACGACCGCCGGCCTGGGCGTACCCACCCTCGACGGCCTGGGTCCGATCGGGGGCAATGACCACTCGCCGGCTGAATACCTCGAGGTCGACTCAATTGTTCCCAGGACCACCCTCCTGGCGGGGCTCCTGCTGGCCGTTGGGCGCGATCCGCTGGTGGGGTCGTGGCGACCGCATCGCGCCTGACGGTGGCCCGCCCCGAACGGTGGCGGATCCAGGGCTCAAGCGCCGGCCAGCCCAAGGGCCCGGGCACCCGCCACGATCGCGATTGCGAGCACGATGCCCAGGAGCAGATTCCTGCGCCAGGCAACGCTGGCAACGCACACGCCCACGGCCAGCCATTCGATCCCGACGTGAAGCGTCGGGCCGCTCCCAGTGGTTGCCGGGTTGACGAAGATCTGGGCCGCGGCGATCGAGGCGAGGACCGCCGGTCCGACCAGCCGGAGGTACTCGAGCGCCCGCGGTGGCAGGCGGTCGAACCCCGGTGCGAGCAGCGGGATCGCCCGGCTGGGATACGTCACCAGGGCCATCAGCAGGGCCAGCCCCACCAGTCCGGTCGTCATGAGGGCATCCCGCCGCCCGCGTCCAGCGGTGTGGTGCCCATCGGCCTTTCGTGCTCGGTCCTGTGGGGCACGGCCAGCCCGGCGAACGGCCCGATCAGGCCGCCCGCGACGATCCCGACGTGGCTGTCCCACAACAACCCGATCAGCACGGCGCAGATCACGCCCACGGTTGCCGCCACGATCTCTCGGCGCCCGTTCGAGAGGCCCATGGCCAGGCCGGCCATCGCCGCCGGGAAGACGACGTCGAGGCCGAGGACCCGCGGATCCGGGATGAACTGGCCACCCAGCACCCCAGTGATCGTAGCCACGTTCCAGGGGATGAACGTCGAACCGATCGCAGCGATCCAGTAGCCGCCTGGGTCGACCCGGCCCAGCCGACGGAAGTGGACGCTGGCCAGGGCAAACGCCTCATCGGTCAGGAGGTGAGCCATGACGATCCGAGTGAGGAACGACTGGCCCCGCAGCCATGGGGCCATCGCCGCTGAGTAGAGCAGATGGCGGGCGTTGACCAGGGCAGTCAGAACGACGATCGCCGGCCAGGCAAAACCGGCCGCGACCATGCCCGCCGCCGCGAACTGGCTGGCGCCGGCGAAGACGATCACCGAGAACGCGATCGCTTCGACCGGAGAGAAGCCCGCCGAACGGGCGGTCAGGCCGAAGACCAGGCCAAAGCCGAATGCCGAAGCGACGAGCCCACTGCCGTCGGCGAGCAATCGGCGTCGGGCAGCGCGCAGGACGGTCGAGTCGATCGGGCCCAGGCCGGCGGCTGGATCGATGGCTGGATCGACGGCGCGCCCGCTGCGGTACGTCAGCGCAGGAAGGTCTTGCCGCAGGTACCGTCGCAGACGACGTAGACGGCGTGCAGGTCGTGCGCGAACCCGGCCACATGGAGTAGCCCGGCGCAGCCCAAGGTGGGGCACTTATAGACCCACCAACGATCACTCGCATCGACCGGGCTCGTCTCGGTGGCCAGCGTTGCCGCCAGCCCATCTCGCTCGGCGGAGAGTCGGGCGATCGTGGCCGCGCGAGCTGCCTCGGTCTCGCTCGAGTAGGGATAGTTCTGGCCGACGTTCGATGTCACGGGGCCCCTCCGAGCGGTGCGCCGCCGCCGCACGCTCCTCAGGTCAGCTCGGCGGTGACCGGCAGCTGGAGTATAGGGGAGAGGCCGTGGCCGGTCGGCCGGGTTCACCAGGTTGCCGGCAAGCCTTGGCTGCGCGGGTCAGTCGCCGCGGCGAGGCTGCCGCCCCCGGCCGGCCCACCCGCGACGACTTCGATGGCATGGCAGTGACCAAGGGCGCCATCGAACGGCTCGGTTGGTGCCACGGCGTGGCCCAGATCGGCCAGCCCGGCGACGAGCGCGGAACCAAAACGGGGCTCGATCCGGACCGTGTCCGGCGGGGCGTAATGCTGGGCCGGCTCGACAAACCAGCGCGGGCCAGCTACGGCCGACGCCACGTCGGCGCCGCCATCGACCAGGGCGGAGACCACCTGGGCATGGATCTGGGGCTGCGCGTCACCACCCATCGAGCCGAGGATCACCCACGGCTGGTCATTGCGGAAGAGCATTCCCGGCATCAGTGTGTGGAGCGTTCGCTTGGCCGGCGCGAGGACGTTCGGGTGGTCCTCGTCAAGCCCGAAGTACGACCCCCGGTTCTGGTAGGCAATCCCGGTCAGCCGGTCGACGATCCCCGACCCGAAGCCCGCATAGTTGCTCTGGATCAGGCTGACCGCGTTACCATCGCCGTCCACCACGCCTAGCCAGATCGTGCCACCGCCGCGCGGGACCTGAGCCGACGGCGGCTGTGCAGCTCGGCGCGGATCGATCCTCCTGGCGAGATCCCGGGCATACGACTTGTCGAGGAGGCGCTCGAGTGGCGCTGGGTGGTGCTCGGGATCAGTCAGGTGGGCGTCCCGGTCGGCCAGCGCGAGCTTCGACGCCTCGATCCCGAGATGCGCCCAGCGGGTGAGTTCGGAGAGAGCGGTCGGGCCACGCTCGAAAGCGGTTCGTGGGTCGAACGTCTCGAGGATGTTGAGGAGCTCGAGCGCTACGAAGCCCGAGCTGTTCGGCGGGTGGCCGGTCACCCGCACCCCGCGATAGTCGGTTCCGATCGGCTCGGTCCAGGTCGACCGGTGGGACCGCAGGTCATCGACCCGGATCGCCGAGCCGGCGGCGGCCAGGGCCGTGGCCTGGCGGTCCGCCGTGTCGCCTTCGTACAGCTCGGCCCAGCCGTTGGCTGCAATTCGCTCGAGGGTCCCAGCCAGGGCCGGCAGGCGGACCCGTTCGCCGGGCTGCCATGGCCGGCTTGCGGACCGGTACACCGAGGTCCAGCCAGCGCTATTGGGCCCGAGCTCTCGCTCGAATAATGGCGCGCTGACCTCGACGGCATGGCAGAACGCGTCGTCGGCCGGGAAGCCATCGCGGGCGAGCTCGATTGCCGGGGCGAGGAGCGTGGCCCTCGGCAAACGCCCGAAGCGATCGTGAGCATCGCCCCACGATCGGACGGCGCCGGGCACGGTGATCGACAGCCCGCCGCGCAGAGGCATCGTCCGAATACCCTGTGCACGGAGTGCCGCGGCGCTGGCGGTCCGGGCCGATCGGCCGCTGCCGTTCAGGCCCACCTGGTGTCGCTCGGCCGCGTCCCAGATCAGCCAGAACGCATCGCCGCCGATCCCACAAGCCTGATTGTCGACAACCGCGAGGACAGCATTCGTGGCAATCGCCCCGTCGACCGCCGTCCCGCCTGCCCGAAGGATGCCCAGGCCGGCGGCGGTCGCCAGGTGGTGAGGCGCGACCACGGCGCCATGGGCGCCGCGGGCAAGAAAGGCGGGAACCAGCGGTCGGGTCATGTCTCAGCCGGAGTCTACCCGTCGTCTTGGTGGGTGGCGGCGGCGCACGGAAACAGGGCGCCGCCCTGTAGGCTTGGCGGGCATGGATGCAGCTGCCGCCCAGGCCGACCGAGCGCCTTCGGCCCCCGATCACCCCGGGCGCTCACTCACCGCTGTCCTCTTCGGCACGTTCACCCTCCGCTTGAGCACGGGCCTGACAGGCGCGCTCCTGACCTACCACCTCGCCCACTTCGAACGGGTCGGCGGACCCCGCGTCGACCCCGGCATGATCGGGGTGTTTGCAGCCCTGTTCTACGCAGCCGAGCTCCTGATGGCGCCGGTCTTCGGCGTCCTGTCGGATCGCTTCGGCCATCACCGGCTGATGGAGCTCGGGCCGCTTTTCGGGTTCGTAGCTGTGGTGATCACCGGGCTCACCACGTACATCCCGGTAATTGCGGGCACCCGCGTACTCGAGGGCCTCTCGACAGCCGCATCGGTGCCCGCGATCCTGGGCTTCCTGGCCATGGCAACGGCAGGCGACGAGCTGGCCCGGGGTCGTGCCTCGGCCCGCTTCGAAGGCGCGACGCTGGCCGGCCTGGGCGTCGGGATCGTGCTGGCCGGGGTACTCATCGACCTCCTCGGCCGGAATGCGTTCTTCCTGAACGCGGGGATCTACGTCGTGTCGTTCCTGATCTACCGCTACGGCGTCAGGTTTCGCGAGGATCTCCGGGCGATGCGCAACGCCGACCACGGCGGGTTGAAGCGCTATCTGCAGATCCTGCGGAGCAGCCATGTCTGGCTGCTCGCCCCGACCTGGATCGCGATCAATGCGGCCCTCGGCCTGTGGACCAACCAATCGCTCTTCCAGCTCACCCAGAAGCCGTCACCCGAGTTCGCCAACCAGTACCTCATGGGCCACTTCGTCCCGACCGAGATCAGCATCGGGCTGGCCGCCGGTCTGCTCGTGTTCTTCGCCGGGCTGGTCTTCTGGGGCAACCGCTTCAGGCGCTTCCGGCGGACCTCGATCATCTTCTTCGGAATCCTGGGCGGGTTGGCGGTGATCGCCGCCGTTGCCGTGATCAATCACACCGAGGGCATGCCGGGGATGACCCGGGCGTTGCCCGGCGCGGTGGTCGTCGGTGGCCTGTTCGTCCTCGCCGGCGCGACGCCGGCCGCCCTGGGCCTGCTGGCCGATGTGTCGGAGGCATATCCGATGGACCGTGGCGCGATCATGGGTCTGTACTCGGTCTTCCTGGCAATCGGCCAGATCGGCGGCAGCCTGTTGGGCGGCGAGGCGGCCCGCAGGGCCGGTATCGACGGCCTCTTGCTGGGTACGCTCCTGCTCCTGTTCATCGCCCTCATCCCACTCGCTCGACTGCGCGAGGTCGAGCACCTGATCGGCCAGCCTGTCACTCAAGCAACATGAGGGAGGGCCCATGAGCCGGGTCGCCATCGTCACCGACTCAGCCAGTGACCTGTCGCCGAGCCGGGCGGCCGAGCTCGGGATCACGGTCGTGCCCCTTCTCGTTTCGTTCGGCGACGAGACGTTTCAGGCCGGCGTCGAGCTGACTGCCGAAGACTTCTGGGCCCGGATGACCGCGCCCGACGCCCCGTTCCCGAAGACGGCCGCGGCCAGCCCGATCGCCTTTCGCGACGCGTTCGAGGCGGCCTTTGCGGCCGGCGCCGAGTCGGTTGTGTGCATCAACGTCGCGTCGAGCCTGTCCGGCACGTTCAAGTCGGCAACCCTGGGCCGGGCGATGTTGCCCGAGCGTGAAATCCACGTGGTCGATTCGGACACGGCCGCCTTCGGGATGGCCCTCCTGGCAATGCTCGCCCGCGATCTCGCCGCGGCCGGCCGATCTGGCGCGGAGGTTGCGGCGGAGGTGACGGAGCGGGCGAAGGACGTCGAGGCGATCGTCTGCCTGGACACCCTCGAATACCTCCGCCGGGGCGGCCGGATCAGCGGCGTCCAGGCGGCGATCGGGACCCTGCTCAGCGTCAAGCCCATCATCGCGATCAGGAACGGCAAGGTGGAGCAGGTCGACAGGGTGCGTACCCGGGGCAAGGCTCGAACGCGCGCGATCGAGTTCGTGACCGCGCGTCCGATCGAACGACTGGCGGTCTTCCACAGCATCAGCCCCGACCTCGACGAGTTCCGGGCCGCGGTCATCGCCCGGGCCGGAACCGTGGACGCGGCGGCCGTCGAGACGGCCGTCATCGGGCCGTCGATCGGACCCCACCTCGGCCCCGGCGCGCTCGGGGCGGCGATGCTCTACCGCAAGGGCTGACGTAGGTTCGCGGCGCGGCGTGCTTGACCGACCGGCTGTCGTCGGCGCGCGCCACTGGTTGCGGTCGGGTTGCGAGACGGTTGCCGGTCGGTGGTCGAGGCGGGCTATACTCGACCTCGATTGTCGCTGCGGCGAACGCCCGATCGGATCGACCGGGGGTCCGTCGTGACCGTGGGGTCGTCCGGGAGACGACCCGCAACGTCGGTCGGGCTGCTTGTTCGCGCTCGACCGAAACGGAGGATCACGCAGTCCATGACCACAGAACAGGCCGCCCACGCGGTCATCAATCCCTGGGAGGTGGCCCAGCAGCAGTTCGACCTGGCGGCTGACCGGCTCAACCTGGACGTGGGCCTGCGCCGGGTCCTGCGCGAGCCCCGGCGCGAGCTGATCGTCCACTTCCCGGTGAAGATGGATGACGGCAGCGTCCACGTCTTCACCGGCTATCGGGTCCAGCACAACCTGGGCCGCGGGCCGGCCAAGGGCGGCATCCGCTACCACCAGGGCGTGACCCTCGACGAGGTCAAGGCTCTGGCCATGTGGATGACCTGGAAATGTGCGGTCGTGGGCATCCCCTACGGCGGGGGCAAGGGCGGCGTGATCGTCGATCCCAAGCAGCTCTCGCAGCGCGAGCTCGAAGGGCTGACCCGGCGCTACGCCACCGAGATCAGCATCATCATCGGGCCCGAGCGGGACATCCCGGCGCCGGACGTGAACACGAACAGCCAGACGATGGCCTGGATCATGGACACCTACTCGATGCACGTCGGCTACACGGTGCCCGGAGTGGTGACCGGCAAGCCGATCGCCCTGGGTGGCTCCGAGGGCCGCAACGAGGCCACTGCCCGGGGTACGGTCTTCTGCATCGTCGAGGCAGCCCGCCATCTCAACCTCGACCTGACCAAGGCCACGGTCGCGGTCCAGGGCTTCGGCAATGCCGGCTCGATCGCCGCACGCCTGATCAGCGAAGAAGGCTCGACGGTCGTTGCCGTGAGCGACTCGACCGGCGGGATCCATGAGCCGAGCGGGCTCGACATCGCTAAGGTCGTGGCCTGGAAGGCCGAGCACGGCACGGTCCAGGGCTTCCCGGGTGCCACCGATGTGAGCAACGCAGTCGTCCTCGAGGTCGCCTGCGACATCCTGATCCCGGCGGCCCTCGAGAACCAGATCACCGAACGCAACGCCGGGAAGATCAAGGCCAGGATCGTGGCCGAGGCCGCCAACGGCCCCACAACGCCCGAGGCGGACGTGATCCTTTTCAACAACGGCGTCTTCCAGATCCCGGACATCCTGTGCAACGCTGGGGGCGTGACCGTCAGCTACTTCGAGTGGGTGCAGGACCTCAACCGCGACTTCTGGGACGAGACCGAGGTGAACCAGAAGCTCAAGGGGATCATGGTCAAGGCGTTCAAGGATGTCCTGGCGACGAGCCTCCGGGAGGGCGTGAACATGCGGACAGCGGCCTACCTCCTGGCCGTCCAGCGCGTCGCCGACGCCACCGCGATGCGCGGCCTCTACCCGTAAGGACCGGCGGACTGCCGCGGGGCGCCTGGACCCGCCGCGTCGCCTTGCGGCACCGGAACCTGGGCGGCGCCGGGCTGACCGGCCCGGAGTCGGCGCCCCTCGGTGCTACCATCGGCGCCATGCTCGACCACGAAGAGAAATTCCTGTTCAAGGAGGAGATCCTCCACCTGGCGAACTCAGTTGCCGAGCCGGGCATCCTCGACAATGTCGAAGACCTGCTGACCGACGTGATCACCAGCCCGCGCTTCGACTCAGAGGTGTTCACCCTCGAGCGGAGTCTCCAGGTCATGCTCGGGCCGCGGGCCGGCACCACCCTGGTCGGGCTGCTGACCGTTGCCCCGGAGGTCTTTGAAGAGGTCGCCGACGTCCACATCCCGGCGGAGGTCCACGAGCGCCTCGTCGCCTGGCGCGCTCGCTTCGGCCTGGCGATCGACAACGCTCTCAACTTCCTGAATAACCCGGACGGGATCCAGGGCCATAACTTCGCCACCCAGATCGCCCATGTGGAGGACCGCCGCGTCCTGCAGGGCCGCCTGACGATGGTTCGCTACAACAACGAGCCACAGTTCTTCGTGGCCGATGCGAGCGTATTCCTGGGTCTGGTGGCCGACATCATGGAACGCCTCGGACCATATCTCGAAACCGACGCCGTCGACGCCGAGACGATCACTCGGCTGAAGGACGCGGTCGCGATGGTGGATCGCCGGACCACGACCCGCAGCTAGGCCGGGCCGATGCGCCAGGTCTATCTCGCCGCCACTGGCCAGAACCGGGGCAAGACCACCACCAGCATCGGGCTGCTCGACGGCTTCCTCCGGCGCGGCCTGGACACCCGCTTCATGAAGCCGGTCGGTCAGCGCACCATCATCGAGGACGGCGTACCGGCGGACGAGGATGCCGTGCTTGTCCGCAATGTCTTCGGGCTGACCGATCCGATGACGGTCATGAGTCCGGTCCACATTCCGCGCGGCTTCACCAAGGCCTATATCAACGGCGAGATCGTCGAGGATCTCGGGGCACGGATCCAGGCCGCCCACACAGCCGTGAGCCGTGATGGCGAGATCCTGCTGATCGAGGGCACCGGCCATGCCGGGGTTGGGGCCGTGATCGGCCTGTCGAATGCGACCGTGGCGGCAATGCTCGGCGCGCCCGCGATCATCGTGTCCGAGGGTGGGGTCGGGCGGCCGATCGACGAGATCGTGCTGAACGCTTCACACTTTGCCAGCCATGGCGTCCGGGTGGCCGGCGCGATCGTCAACAAGGTCGACCTCGATGCCCGGCCCGGGATCGTTCGGACGCTCGAGCGGGGCCTGGCCATCCATGGCATCCCGCTCCTGGGCGTCCTGCCCTACCGGCCAATCCTGTCGAACCCCACCCTGGCCATGATCCTCGAGGGCGTTCACGGCGAGACCGTTCATCCCGGCCCGGACCTCGACCGGGTGATCGGCGGAGTGGCGATCGGTGCGATGGAGCCCGTTCACATGCTCGAGCGGATCAACCCCGGCACACTCGTGATCGTGCCCGGCGACCGCGAAGACGTGATCCTGACCCTGACCACGGCCCACCTGACCGGCGGCCTCGCTGTCCGCGCTATGCGCGGGCCGTCGGCGGCCGCAGGCCACAGCTCGAGAGTCGCGCCAGGCGCAGGGGCGGCCACCGGCGCCCCAGGCGCAGGGGCGGCTCTCGGGCTCGTCCTGACGGGCGGCTACCGACCTCGCCAGGCAGTCCTCGATGCCATCCGCCGCGCCAACCTCTTCGCCACGATCGTGCCCGAGGACACCTACGTGGTCGCCTCGGAGGTCCACGACCTCCTGGTCAAGACCCACTCGGCCGACGCCGGCAAGATCGAGATGATCAAGGCCCTCGTCTGGGAGCATCTCAAGATCGACCGGATCCTGGAGGCCGCGGGCTCGATCCCGGGCTGAGGCTCTGACTCGCGGGTGGCGAACGTGCCGGTCCTGGCGAACGTGCCGGTCCTGGCGAGTCCGACCGGATCCTCGTCGCCTTCCTGCACCAGAGGCCGAGATTCGACGTGATCCGGGCCGAAGTCGTCAGTTTCCGGCGTGAGGCGCCCGGAATCGGCCAAGTTGGTCGGCCTCCTCGTCGCTTATGTTCGTTTGACGCATCAGGTTCGACCGGCCCGTCCCGGCTCATCGGGATCGGTCGACTACGGCTGACGCATCGGCCATCCGCTAGGGGCTCACGGTTACCGCGGCATCCGTGAGCGTGATCTCGTTGTGGGGGGCCACTGCTCGCTACGCCTCGAGGAGCTCATTGTCGATCAGGCGGGTGGAACCGAAGCGGACGGCGACCGAGAGGAGGGCCGGCCCGTCGATCCGATCGAGCTCGCGCAAGGTCAGCCCATCGGCCACCGAGACGTACTCCGGCTGGGCGAGCGGCACGGCCGTCAGCGCCGCGCGCATGGTCGCCCGGAGTGCGTCGCCCGAGCGCTCGCCTGCGCCCCATTTCCGGCACGCGGCAAGCAATGCCTGCCGGAGCACCGGCGCGGCGGCCCGTTCGGCGAGCGACAGGTGGACGTTGCGTGACGACAGGGCAAGCCCGTCCGGCTCACGGACGATGGGGCAGGTGATCACCTCGGTCGGCAGGGCGAGGTCCCGGGCCATCCGCCGGATCACCATGACCTGCTGGGCGTCCTTCTGGCCGAAGTAGGCGTGCTCGGCGCCCACCAGTCCGAACAGGATGGCCACGACGGTTGCCACGCCATCGAAATGGCCCGGCCGTGCGGCACCCTCCAGGGGCAGGGCGATCGCCCCGACCGAGACCAGCGTGTCGAAGCCGGGCACGTAGACCTCGTCGGCCGGTGGCGCCCACACGATGTCGACACCTTCATCGGCGCAGATAGCGACGTCGCGAACCTCGTTCCGGGGATACTTCGTGAAGTCCTGGGCCTGGCTGAACTGGCGCGGGTTGACGAAGATCGTGGTCACCACCGTCGGGTTATCCGCCCGCGCCCGCCGGATCAGCGAGCGATGGCCGTCGTGGAGCCAGCCCATCGTGGGCACGAGGCCCACCGGCCGGGGCACCGAGGCCAGGGCAGCCCGCAGCTCGGCCCGGCTGCGGAGGACCTGGGTCACGCTCCTTACAGGTCGCGGTCGAGCGGAATGCCGCCCGCCGGGATCGATCGGCCCGGACGATCGAGGGCCGAGTGGCCAAGAACCTCGTCGATCACGTCGTCATCCATTCGGACCGTCTCGGCCAGGCCGGGGAACGTGCCCGCTTCGACATCCGCCTGGTAGGCCCGGGCGGCGGCCAGGATCGTTTCGCGCAGGTTGGCGTACGGCCGGGCGTGGCGGGGGTGCCACTCCTCGTAGCCGAGCAGGTCGGTCAGGACCTGGACCTGGCCGCTGCAGCCGGCCCCGGCGCCGATCCCGATCGTGGGGATCTGCAGCCGTTCGGTGATCGCGGTGGCCAGCTGCTCTGGGACGAGCTCGAGGACCACCGAGAACGCGCCCGCCTCCTGGACCGCCATCGCGTCGGCCAGGAGATCCCTGGCCGCGTCGCGGGTCTTGCCCAGGACCCGGAGCTTGCCGATCTGGTTGACCGACTGGGGGGTGAGCCCGATGTGGCCCATCACCGGGATGCCCGCCCTGGTGATCGCCTCGATCGTCCTGGCGGTCCGCCGGCCACCCTCGACCTTGACCGCCTGGAGGCCGGCCTCCGCCAGGAACCGGCCCGCGTTATGGACGGCCTGCTCGGGCGTCGCGTAGGACAGGAAAGGCATATCACCCACGATCAGCGCCGACCGGGCACCCTTGGCCACTGCCTTGGCGTGGTGGAGCATATCGTCCATCGAGACGGGGATCTCGTTCTCGTAGCCCAGCACGGCCCGGCCGAGCGAGTCGCCCACCAGCAGGATCGGGATCCCGGACTCGTCGAGCAGCCGGGCGACCGGATAGTCGTAGGCTGTGATCATCGCGATCCGCTGGCCATCGGCGTGGAGCCGGGCGATGTCGCTGATGGTGAGCCGCCGAACCGGCGCGCCGGGAGCAACTGGATTCGGGTTGGTGCTGGCGCTCACGATCGGGACTCCTGCGGGACGTGCCGGGGACCAGTCTGCGCGGCTGCGTCACGGGCGTCCAGCCTGGCGGCCACCCGGTCGAGGAGTCGATCGGCGACCCCGCGCTTGGTCAGGATCGGCCAGGCCTCGGCCGGCGCGTCCGCCGCCAGCAGGGTGACCCGGTTCGTATTGGTCCCGAAGCCCGAACCCGGCTCGGCCACGTCGTTTGCCACCAGCAGGTCGACGCCCTTGCGCTGGAGCTTGACCACGGCCCGTTCGAGCGAGCCGGTCTCGGTCGCGAAGCCGACCAGGATCGGCATCGGCGAGAGGTCGCGAGCCACGGCCACGGCTTCGGCCAGCAGATCGGGCGTGGGCTCGAGCTCCAGGTTCAGCGAGGCGCCCCGGTGCAACTTGGCCTTGGCCGGCCGGCGCGGCCGGAAGTCGGCAACGGCGGCCGCCATGATCAGCGCGTCGAAGCCGGCCCGGCCGTCGGGGCCGGCCTGGAGCATCGTGGCCAGGGCCTTGCCGAGTTCCGCGGTGCTCTCCACCCGGGTGACCTCGGCATCGGAAGGGAGATCAACCTCCACGCTGCCGGCAATCAGGCTTACTCGCGCGCCGCGATCGAGGGCCGCCTGGGCGATCGCCACACCCATCTTGCCGCTCGACCGATTGCCGATGAAGCGGACCGGATCGATCGCTTCGCGGGTGCCCCCGGCGGTCACCACGATGTGCCGCCCATCGAGGTCTGCCTCTCGGACGGCGGCGGCCAGGCGGGGCGGCCGCCCGGTTTCATCGGCCGCCCGGATTGGCCGGCGGCCGATGACGGCGACGACCGCGTCAACGATCTGCGAGAGCTCGGCCAACCGCCCTACGCCGGCCTGCCCCGAGGCCAGCGGACCCGCCTCGGGCTCGATGATGGTGTAGCCGAATGCATCGCGCAGCCGGGCCACGTTCGCTTGCGTTGCCGGATGAGCGTACATCTCGCCGTCCATCGCCGGCGCCACGACCACCGGGGCGCTGGTAGCCAGACAGACCGCGGTGACGACATCGGCTGCCAGCCCGTTGGCCATCGCTCCCAGCCAATGCGCCGTTGCCGGTGCCACGACGATCGCATCGGCGCTGTCGGCGGTCACGACGTGGCCAATCCGGCCGTCCGGCAGGAGGGTCAGCAGGTCGCTCTCGACAGGCCGTCGGCTGAGTGCCTCGAGGGTCAGCGCTGCGACGAACCGGGTCGCCGAAGGCGTTACCAGGACCTGGACCTCGGCGCCCTCCGCCTGCAGTCGGCGCAGGAGCTCCACGGACTTGTAGGCCGCGATCGAGCCGGTGATGCCCAGGGCCACGAAGCGGCCCACCAACCGCCCACCGAGGCGTCCGCTGTCGGTCATCCGAGACCCGCCTCGATCGGCTCGCCGCCGGTCACTTCGGCATGCAGAATGGCCAGCCCTTTGAGGGTCAGGTCCGGATCGATCGTGCTGATCCCCTCGATTCCTGCCGCCCAGGGCGCCCGGGAAAGCCCCCCCGTCAGGATCGCCAGGATCGCCTCCGGCTCGACCGCTGCCATATCGGCCAGCTCGCGCCGCACCCGGTCGAGGAGCCCGCTAACCAGGGCCCGGTAGCCCAGGATGGTGCCGGCCTGCAGGGCGCCGATCGTGTCCCGGGCGATCGCCCGATCCGGCTGGCGGAGCTCGATCCGGGGCAGCTTCGCGGTCCGGGCGGCGAGGGCATCCAGGCCAAGCTCGAGTCCCGGAGCAATCGCGCCACCGACGAAGGCGCCGTCGGCGGCGATCGCATCGAACGTCGTCGCCGTGCCCAGGTCGACCACGATCGAGGGCATCCCGTACAGGCGGCCCGCCGCGAGGGCATTGACCAGCCGGTCGGCTCCGACGTCAG
>PLZO01000158.1 GCA_003152165.1 Chloroflexota bacterium | reverse complement strand
CCCAGTTCTGGACGACCTGGAGGTACGCCGTCTGGCCCGCCCGGCTCGCCTCGGCGATCGCGTCGCGGCAGACCCGCAGCATCGTTCCGATCAACTCGTCGCCAACCGCCTGCAATGGGCGATGCTCGCCCGGCGGGGCAACCACGGTCCGCCAGCTACCGGAGGCACGGGCCTGTTCAAGGGCAACCTGGGCAAGGCTCTGGTCGAGCTGGCGCGCCTCGGCCTCGGTACCCACGACGTGGAATGCGAAGTCCTTAAGGATGCGCAGTCGGACTCCTTCGCCGGCCGGTTCGCGGCAATTCTGGCAGCCGTCCTCCTGGTCCACGACGGCAGCCGCCCGGGCGAACCGGTCGCGGTGGAAGGCGCGGTCGACGACGGTCGCAACCCACCAACCGGTGATCGCGTCACGACGGAGCTCGAACAGGCCGGCGGCCATCTGACGGTCAGGCCGGCAGCACGCCGACCAGCTCCGCGCCAAGGCGCCCGGCGAAGGCCCGGGCGAAGATCACGCCGGCGTTCGCAACCGCAGCGGTCGACGGCGGTTCGGCCGGGCGGCCGAGCTCCGCTGCGATCGAGGTCGAGACCACGCCGGGCATCCCGCACGGGTCGAGCAGCTCGAAGTCGGCCAGGGCCGGGTTGATGTTCAGGGCGATCCCGTGGAAGCACACGCCGCGTTCCACACGCAGGCCGAGCGCCCCGATCTTGCGCGGATCCGGATCCTCCGGAAGGACCCAGCAGCCGGGGTGCCCGGCACGCGGTCCGGCCTCGACCCCCAGGTCCCGGCAAGTCTCGGCAAGGGACTCCTCGAGAGCCCGGACGAGCGGGCGGATCAGCAGGCCCCGGCGCGACAGGGCGAGGATTGGATAGGCCACCAACTGGCCCGGGCCGTGATAGGTGACCTCGCCGCCGCGTTCGACCCGGATCAGCTCGATGCCCCGTCGCTCGAGCTCCCCGGCCGGCGCACGAACGTGGCCCTCGTCGGCGTGTCGGCCGAGGGTCAGGACCGCTGGATGCTCGAGGAGCAGGAGCTGGTCGGGAATGGTGTCGGCGGCGCGTGCCTCGAGGAGCTCGCGCTGGAGCGCCAATGCCCGGCGGTAGTCGATCCGGCCCAGCCAGCGGACGGCGATCGGTCGCGACTCGACCGGCCGGTCTCCGACGATCGCGCCCGGGGCGAGCTCGGATCGCAGGGCCCTGTCCACGGCCCCACGATAGCAGGCGCCGGACATCACCCTGGCGAAGGCCTCCAGCCTCCGCCCAGCTGCCTCGCCCAGCCCGCATCGCGACTGCCAGTTTCGGGGTCGAATCGAGTTGTCGCGCCCGTATACTGCCGTGCAGTCCCGCCGTGCGGCAGGACAACGCTGCCAGAGGTGCGGTCGATGTCAGCGGAAGTGCCCGCTCGCGCAGACACGACGACCTTGCCCGACCCGCTCGACGAAGCGTTGCGCCTCACCTCGACCCGCCCGAGGTGCCGAGCACGGCCGCGAGAACGGGCGTCGTGGTACGCGCCGGCCGCAGTGGTCGGGCACGCCTGATGAGGATCTTCTTTGCCACCGATGTCCATGGCTCGGAGATCTGCTGGCGGAAGTTCCTGAACGCGGGCACGTTCCACAAGGCTGATGTCCTGGTGATGGGCGGCGACATGACCGGCAAGGCGATGGTCCCCATCGTGGCCAACGGCTCCAGCTGGGACGTCACGATCCAGGATCAGCACCATGCGCTCGCGACCGAGACGGAGCTCGCGGCGATGGAGAAGCGGATCAGCGACCGGGGCTACTACCCGGTCCGATTGAGCCGCGACGAGGTCGATGCGTGGGCAAGCGAGCCGACCCTGGTCGATGCCCGCTTCAAGGCCGAGATCCTGCGCACGGTCGAGCGCTGGATCGCCCTGGCCGATGAGCGCCTTGGCAGCAGCTCGATTCGCTGCATCGTGTCACCAGCCAACGACGACATGTTCGAGGTCGATCCGATCATTGCGGCGGGCCGCCATGTCGAACTGGGCGAGGCGAACACGATCGATCTCGAGGGCTTCTCCCTGGTCTCGACCGGCTGGGCAAACACGACACCCTGGCACACCTTCCGTGAGCTGCCTGATCCGGAGCTGCGCGTGCGCATCGACGAGCTCGTGGGCAAGGTTCCTGATCCGCATCGCGCGATCTTCAACTTCCACGCTCCACCCTATGGTTCGAACCTAGACAACGCCCCCAAGCTCGACAGCGAGATGAAGTACGTGGCCGGCGGCCAGGCCCTCATCCCGGTCGGCTCGCACGCCGTCCGCGAGGCCATCCTCGCCTACGCTCCGCCACTCTCCCTGCACGGCCACATCCACGAAGGCAAGGGTGCCGTGAAGCTGGGCTCAACCTTGGCCGTCAATCCGGGCAGCTCATACGAGGACGGAGTCCTCCAGGCAGCGATCGTCGACCTGGACATGAAGAAGGGAGTCGTCAAGCGGTACCTGCTGATCAACGGTTGACAACCGGCTGAGGCCGGTATCTGTCGGGCCAATTGCAGGGAGGTCTCAAACCGATGTCGTCCCTAAACCGGGAAACTCCATCGCTCTTCCTGAGAAACGCGACCGGCCTGGTCAAGGGCTGGTCCGGTTTCGACGCGTTCACCTATTCATTCATGTCGGTGAACCTCGTCACCCTTGGTATGTACTTCAGCTTCCTGTATGTCTCATCCGCCGCAGACGGTTCGATGATCTCGTCGATCGTCCTGTCCGGTGTCGCCGTCACGTTCCTGTGCGTCGCGTACGCCGGCCTCATCGCCGTCATGCCGCGGGCCGGCGGTGACTACGTCTGGCAGAGCCGCGTGCTCGATGGCATTCCCGGGATCGTCTCGGGTGCGGTCATGGTGGGGGTCGGCGGCTATCTCGTCGGTACGGCCATCGGCGGCAGCTCGCTCGGTCTGATCGGGGGAATTGTCGGGATCATCGGCGGCGGGGCACTCGGCTACCTGAAGGGCGCCCTTGCCTTTGTCCTGGCGGCGACCGGCTGGTGGTTCATCCTCGCCCAGTGGGCGCCGATCTACGGCTCGATCCTGCGGGTCGAGTTCCTCCAGCCGCTGGCAGCCCTCATCGGCTGGAGCGGCGGCGTGACCTTCTTCTCGACGCCGAATGGCTCGTTCGTCACGTCCCTGATCGTGATCGCCCTGACGACCGCGCTGGTCTCGCTCGGGATGGCCGGTTACGCCCGGATCCAGCGGTGGAGCCTGTGGATCGGGCTGGTCGGCCTCGCAATCATGTTCATCCTGATGCTGGTCTCGTCCCAGACCGACTTCCAGAATGCGTTCGACAAGGCCTCGTCGAGCCTGTTCGGCGTTTCGGGTGCCTACAACGCGGTCGTCGCGGCCGGCGCTGCGAATGGCAATACCAGCCTGATGCCGTTCGGCATCGGGTCGGGCACGCTGACACTGATCCCGTTCATGATGTTCTGGATCCTCTACCCGAACTGGGGCGCGACCCTTTACGGCGAGGTCCGCGGGTCGGGTGACTTCAAGAAGGTCCTCCGGGGCATGCTCGGTGGCACCTGGGTCACCGTGATCCTCGCCGTCGTCTTCCTGGCCCTCGCGGCAAAGACGTTCGGATGGGCGTTCTACTCATCGACCGGAGCCCAGGTCTACTCGGCGACACCGGTCATTCCGATCTGGGGCTACCCGCCGCTCCTCGTGTCCTTCCTGGTCGACAACCGGATCTTCCAGATCGGCATGGTGGTCATCTTCGGCGCCTGGTTCCTGGGCTGGTCTGGGACGCTCTTCCTGTCGTCAACCCGGATGATCTTCGCGGCAGCGTTCGACCGGGTACTGCCCGAGGCTGCCGCCCGGGTATCGGATCGCGGCGTGCCAACCGTGGCCCTTGCCCTGATCATGGTCCCGTCGATCATCGTTAGTGCCATCTATGCCTACTGGACGCCGTTCGTCCAGTGGACCCTCGACGCATCGCTGGTGATTGCGGTGATGTTCTTCGGGACGGCGATCGCCGCAACGATCCTGCCCTGGTGGAAGCCAAAGATCTACGAGAATTCGGCGATGGCCCGCTACAAGCTGGCCGGCATCCCGCTGATCAGCATCGCCGGCTTCCTGACAGTTCTCGTCCTGGGCTGGACGATCTACCAGTGGTTGGAGAATTCGATCTACGGCATCGGGGTGGGTACCCCCAGCTCGATCATCTACCTGGGCGTGCTCTACGGAATGGCCATCGTCGTTTACGTTGCGGCCTGGCTCTACCGGCGCAGCCACGGCGTCGACCTCAGCGCAATCCACTCCGAGATTCCCTCCGAGTAGCTCGAACCTGGATCCGGTGGGCGGGCGACGAGCGCGCCCACCGGATCTGGCTCAGCCGCCGAACCAGCCCGAGGGTCCGGGCGCGGTGTTCTGATAGATGTGCTTTGCCTCCCGATATTCGTCGAGGCCGCCCGGGCCCAGCTCGCGCCCGATGCCCGATTGCTTGAAGCCACCCCACTCTGCCTGGGGCAGATATGGGTGGTAGTCGTTGATCCAGATCGTTCCATGCCGAAGTCGCGCGGCAACCCGCTGGCCGCGGCCTGCGTCGTTGGTCCAGACCGCGCCGGCCAGTCCGTAGATCGTGTCGTTGCCGATCGCGACTGCTTCGTCCTCGGTGCTGAACCGCTCGATCGTCAGGACCGGGCCGAAGATCTCCTCCTGGACGATGCGCATCTCCCGTCGGCAATCGGCGAAGACGGTGGGGCGGAAGAAGAAGCCGTTGGCCAGCTCCGGCTCGTTGGGACGGAACCCGCCGGCCACCAGCCGGGCACCTTCTTCGCGGCCAATCCGGACGTAGCCCTCAACCTTGGCGAGGTGCTCGGCGGAGATGAGTGGCCCGGTCTCGGTTCGTTCGCCGAAGCCGCTGCCGAGCCGGATCAAGTCGGTTCGGCGGGCCACCTCGGTAACGAAGGCGTCGTAGATCGAGTCCTCGACGATCGCCCGGCAGCCGGCCGAGCAGACCTGGCCGGAATGCAGGAAGGCAGCGGTCAGGGCGTAATCGACGACGGTCTCGAAATCGGCGTCGGCGAAGACGATGTTGGGACTCTTGCCGCCGAGCTCCAGGGCGACCTTCTTCACGTTGCCGGCGGCCGCCCGCATGATCGAGCGCCCGGCTACCCCGCCGCCGGTGAACGACACCAGGTCGATGTCGCGACTCTCGGCCAGCGCGGCACCGATCCGCTCGCCCGGCCCCAGCAACAGGTTGCCGACACCCTTGGGCAGGCCGGCCTCGGCCAGGATTCGAAGGAGGTGGATCGCGGTCAGGGGCGTCACCTGGGCCGGCTTGAGGACGAACGTGTTGCCCGCGGCGAGGGCCGGCGCCACCTTCCAGGATGCCTGTAGCAGCGGGTAATTCCAGGGCGAGATCAGGGCGCATACGCCCACTGGCTCGTAGACGATCCGGCTGACCGCCGTGATCGAGCCGGTGGCGACGACCCGTCCGGCCTCCTTGTCGGCCATCCCAGCGTAGTAGCGGAAGACGCGCGTGACGTCGTCCACGTCGGAGCGGCCTTCACGGATCGCCTTGCCCGTGTTGAGCGTCTCGGTCCGGGCGATCTCTTCCCCATCTCGCTGGAGCAGGTCGGCGACCCGGTTGAGCAGGGCACCGCGCTCGGTCGCGCTCGTGCCCGACCACTCGCCGGCGTCGAAGGCCCGACGGGCGGAATCGATGGCCAGGGCCACGTCCACGTCGTCGGCGACATCGACCTCGGCAATCACGGCCTGGTCGAACGGGTTGATCACCAGGCTCGTCGCACCGGTCGTGGCGCTGGTCCATGCGCCGTCGATGAACAGGCTGGCCACGCTGCTCCCTTGCCTCTCCACCCCCATCGATCCCTTATAGCCGACCCGGCTCGACCTCGGCTGCCGCGTTCCGGCGGGTGGTCGGGCTCATGCCGCGGCGGATCCGGGCCGAGATGCGGGCTGCCGTGGCCACGACCTCCGAGCCGATCCGGTCCTGGCTACCGGCCACCGGGAAGCGATAGGACGGGCCGTGGAGATGGACGGCGGCGACGATCTCGCCGTCCTCGTTGGCCACGCCCGCCGCGACCGAGTTGATCCCTACCGAGAACTCGCCGAAGACCCAGGCGTACCCGTCCAGCTGGACCTGGCGCAGCCGCTCGCGGAGGATGCCCGGATCGGTGACCGTGGCCGGGGTGAACGCCTCCATCGGTCGGGCGAGGAAGCGCTCCAGGCTGGTCGGTGAAACATGGGCCAGCAAGACCAGCCCGGATGGCACCGCGTGCATCGGCACGCGAGTCCCCGTCCAGTCCCGGACCGAGACCGGATTGGGCGTGTCGACCTGGTCGACGTAGTGCACCCGGAAGCCGTCCGGGACCGACAGGCCAGCCGCCTCACCGATCGTCAGGGCGAGCGCTTCGAGCTCGGGCCGGGCGAGGACGACCATGCTCCGGGTGGGCAGCACCGTGGCCGCCAGGGTCACGATCCGGGAGCCGACCCGGTAGCGCGTGCCACCGGGCTCCTGCTCCACGGCTCCCTCACGCTGGAGTGAGGCGAGCAGTCGGGCGACCGTGCTCTTGGGTAGCTCCACCCGGTCGGCGACCTCGGTCACCCCGGTCAGACCGTCGGCAAGCGCGGAGAGCACGGCGAAGGCGCGCTCGATCGACTGGACCCGACTCTCACGCCGGCCGGGAGCACGGGCTATGGACATCAGGCCGCCCCATCCGCTACGCTGCTGACCTCTGTTCCATGATACGGCATCGTTCCGCATCGTGGAACCCTTCACGGCAATCGCGTCAAGGAGGCCCGGTCGGGAATGACCCAGGACGAATACCCGGAGGTCGATCTCGCTGCCCTGTCCGACGCTGAGCTGACCGAGCAGATGCACAATGACCTGTACGACGGCATGAAGGACGAGATCGTGCAGGGGACCAACCTGCTCCTGGGACGCGGCTGGTCAGCATCGCGGGTCCTCGATGATGCCCTCGTGGCGGGCATGAAGATCGTGGGCATCGACTTTCGTGACGGGATCCTGTTCGTGCCCGAGGTCCTGCTCGCGGCCAACGCGATGAAGGCCGGCATGGCCATCCTCCGGCCGCTGCTGGCCGAGACCGGCGCCCAGCCCATCGGCCGGGTCGTGATCGGCACGGTCAAGGGCGATATCCACGACATCGGTAAGAACCTGGTCGGGATGATGCTGGAAGGGGCGGGCTTCGAGGTCTTCGACCTGGGGATCAACACCGACGCCGACAAGTTCCTGGCCGCGCTGGACCTCCACCATCCGGACATCCTGGGGATGTCGGCCCTGCTGACAACGACGATGCCGTACATGAAGGTCGTGATCGAGGCGATGAAGGCACGGGGCATCCGCGACGATTACATCGTGCTCGTTGGCGGCGCGCCGCTGAACGAGGAGTTCGGAGTCGCGGTGGGCGCCGATGCCTACTGCCGCGATGCTGGGGTCGCCGCCGAGATGGCCCGGTCCCTGATCGACAAGCGTCGTGCCAGCGTCGCCTGAGCGGCTCGGCTCTCCTGCCGACGACGCTCCCCGGGTGCTCGTGATTGGCTGTGGCGCCCTGGCCCGCGAACTGGTTGAGCTGACCCGCCGGCCGGGCTTCGAGCGCGTCGACCTGACCTGCCTACCGGCGACCCTTCATAACCGGCCCGGCGGGATCCCGGCCGCCGTCCGGCGCAAGATCCGGGCCGCCCGGCCGCGCTACGCCACGATCTTCATTGCCTACGCCGACTGCGGCACCGGCGGCCTGCTCGACCGGGTCC
>PLZO01000156.1 GCA_003152165.1 Chloroflexota bacterium | reverse complement strand
AAGACTCTGCCGGATCCTGGTCGAGGTCGTCGTCGTGCGAGACCGGGAGGTCGAGACGTCCGTGTGGACGCTGCCCGCCAAGCCCTTCTTCGAGAGAGAGCGGGAGTGCCCCCAAGGGGATTCGAACCCCTGATCTCCACCTTGAAAGGGTGGCGTCCTAGGCCTCTAGACGATGGGGGCGGGCCCGGCCGAGTGTATCAGGGCCTCTCCGGCCGACCGCCCTCGGGGCCAGGGACGGACCCACGTTCCGGGGCTCGACGGCGGCCAGCTGGCGACGAGGTGGTGCCGCCGCGTTCGGACCGGCGCTCCGGCCGGCCGAGGCACGTGTCGTCGCCACCCCTGCCCATAGGATTCCGTCGCCCGTCCACGGGATCTCGACGTCGGCCAGAGCCGCTGCGACTTCATCGGAAGGCATCGGGAATACCGCCTCGATCGTCCTCGGGTGATGCCTGACCGCGAGATCACGGTCCGATGAACGCCCAGCGCCTGACCGACCGTGGACTGGGTCAGGCTTGCTCGGAGGCGCAGCTCGCGCAGCTCATCCCCAAGTCGGCTGGCCTGTCGATCACCTTCACGGATCGCTGTCCGGTTTGTTGCCATGCCTCGCCTTGCCTCGGATGTGGGGCGGACTTCGTCGAAAGCCATTGCCAGGCGGGGTGGGGGCTATCCCACGCCCCGCGAGCTCCCCGCGAGCGGCGCGGGCGCCACTCCCCGCGGTCGCGGCCGACCGCCGCGGCGCTGGTCGGTCAACGTGTGCCCCCAGTCCTGGGCTTTGCCTGGCCCTATCGGCCTCAAGCGGCCTCGCGCAGGTCCTGGCGACGCTTGCCCGTGCGTGGATCTCGCCGGGCGCGCTCCCGCCGGCCCATTCAATCGCGCGAGTTGGACCTGTGGCGCGGTCGATCGGCGGTTTCGGGCTCAAAATCGCCGTTTTGATGTACTGACTGCACCATCTGGCAACGGGCAAGCTGGCGGGAGGTTGGCCGCGTGACGCCGCTCCCCCGGCCGGTGCCATGCCGCGACTCTCGGCGCGGACGGCGCTGATGCCACGCCGCGGCCACGCGTCGCCACTCCCCGCGCGTCGCAGCGGGCCACCGCGGGTCCTAGCCCGGGTGATAGAGCAGTCCCAGGATCGTGGCGAAGGCCAGCGCGCCGGCGGCCGCGATCGCCGCCATGCCACCGCCGATCGCAAGGATCACTGCCCGGCCGGCCTCGCCATCGCGCGCCGCTCGATAGGTACCGACAGCCCCGCTGCTTGCGAGCACGATCAGGACGATCCCCAGAATCGCGGCGGCCGTGGCCAGCAACGGGATCTGGCTCTTGTCACGCTTGAGAAACGCATAGGCAACGAGCGCCAGCGAGCCGACCAGGGCGATGGTGATCGAAGCACGGACCGGGGTGACCCTGGGAGGCCGCATCGCGCGGATCGCGCGGATCGCACGGGTGCCGCGGGTCCCGGGGGTCCCGGGGGTCCCGGGGGTCATGTGCCGCCTTTGGTGCGGTGGTAGACGGCCACGTTGTACTTCAGGCGAGGGCGCTTCAGCGTGTCCACGACCGCCGACCCGACGGCCCCGAACGCTTCGTCGACGAAGCCGGCGAGAGCATCCATCGAGTCGAACGTCCAAAAACAGTGCACGACACGGATCCTGAAGCCGTTCGTGAGGAACCAGCCCTCGCGGCGACTCCAACTCCCATACTCGGGCAGGTCTCCCCTGAGCCTGGACACGTCGTCGCGTCCGTAGTCATGGACGACCAGCAGCCGGCCGCCGTGGCGGAGCACTCGATCCGCCTCATTCAGTTCGCCTGGACTGGACGTTCGGAAGCCGGACCAGTAGGAGACCGCAGTGTCGGCGCTGGCATCGGGCTCCTCAATGGGGCCCGCTGAGCTGTCGACCAGGGTGACCCGGGCGCCCAGGTCCTCAAGTTCTTTGGCGCGCGCGGGTCCACCGCCGAGAAGGATCACCTCGCGACCCCCCACCGGGCCCAGTGCCTCGATTGCGCGTGGGACCTTGCCTTCGACGTCGAGACTGCGGAGCAGTCGTCCGGCCAACTCCGCATTGGCAAGATCGAAAGGGAGATCAGCCACAGGGGCCCGAGTATAGACGCCGTCACCGCCCGATCAGGAGCGCGTCGCGAGGTGCGCAGCAGGACCCGGCGCAGCACGGTGCGGGCGGGCCGCAGCAGAGCGCAGCCACTGGCCCGGGCGGCAGAGCCCCTGTCACTGGGCGGGCAACAGGATCGCCCCATAACGGGCCCGGGCGGCAGAGCCCCTGTCACTGGGCGGGCAACAGGATCGCCCCATAACGGGCCGGCATGATCAGTTCCAGTCGACCATCGCCGCCCATCCGGCCCGCGCCGAGAGCGTCGGCCGGCTCGCGGGTCGCCAGGGCCGTCACGAGCTGATGGCCGGCAAGCTCGATCGCCTCGATCGACAGTGCCGCAGGGGCCTCGCCGGCATTGACCACGACCAGCGCCGGCCGAGCGTCGTCGGGCAGGTCGCTGGCTGCATCCCAACGACCGGATCGCAGGATCGCCAGCGAGTCGCCGGACGTACCCACGATCCGCAGGCCTCCGCCGCGCAGGATGGGCTCGGCATGGCGGAGGCCAAAGGCCGCCCGGACAAACGCCAGTGTGCTCTGGTCCCAGGCCGACTCGTCCCACGGAAACGAGCGACGACAGTCGGGGTCGTTGGCACCTTCAAGCCCAATCTCGTCGCCGTAATACAGGCAGGGCGCGCCGGGCAGCGTCGACTGGAGCAGGAAGGCCATCCGCACGGAGGCTTCATCGCGGCTGAAAAGAGTTCGGATCCGGGGCGTGTCGTGACTGTCGAGCAGGTTCAGCTGGACCGCGGCCGTTTCGGGAGCGTAGGCGCCCAGGACCGCCCGGATCCGTTCGGCCAGGCCGTCGCCACTGAGACGCACGATGCGCGAATACTCGGCGTGGCTACGGACGACCGCATCGTCGAGATGGTGCGCGCCGACGAAACCGAGGATCGCCTCGGCCAGGGGGTAGTTCATTACCGCGTCGAAGCGATCGCCGGCCAGCCAGTCAGGCGCCAGGTGCCAGATCTCACCAACGAGGTACGCCTCCGGGTTCACCGATCGGACCCGCGTGCGGAAGGCCTGCCAGAACGACGGGTCGGCAATCTCCTCAGGTACGTCAAGGCGCCAGCCATCGATCCCGAAACGGATCCAATGCTCGGCCACCGTGAGCAGGTAGTCGCGTACGGGCTGGTAGTCGGTGTTCAGCTTGGGCAGCGGCGGCAGGCCCCACCACGCCTGATAGCCGAGCCGATCTAGCGAGCTGGCCTCCTCGCCGGGCAGTCCGGGCGCCGTCACCGTCCGGCCGGTGTCGGGATAGGCGAGCATCTGGCGGCCGGCCGTGAAGGCCGCCCGATCCACCCGGAACCAGTCGAGGTAAGGCGACGCGATCCCGTTCTCCAGGATGTGATGGAACGCCCAGAAACCGCGACCGGTGTGGTTGAACACGCCGTCGAGGACGATTCGCATACCGCGGGCATGGGCGGTGTCGATCAGCTCGCGAAGGGCCGCGTCACCCCCAAGCAACGGATCAACCCGCAGGTAGTCGTACGTGTGATACCGATGGTTCGAGGCTGACGCGAAGATCGGGGTCAGGTAGAGCGCCGTGACGCCCAGGTCGGCCAGCATCGGCAGGTGCTCGGCGATACCGATGAGATCGCCACCCTTGAAGCCGTGGAGGGTCGGCGGATCGGCCCATGGCTCGAGGTGACCGGGCTTGGTCACCCGATCGCTGGCTGCGAAGCGGTCCGGAAAGATCTGGTAGAAGACGGCATCGCGGACCCAGCCTGGCGTGTCGATCACGGGTGCAGCCTAGCGTTCCGACGGGTGGCCGGCTGAGCCGGATCGTCAGACCTCGTCGAGGTAGACCCGAACCTCGGGGGCGAGCAGGCCCCGGAACAGGAGCACGGCGAAGGCCAGGACGAACAGGGTCGCGGCGATCCGCGGCCCAGCCTGGACGAATGACAGCCAGGCCAGGGGGATCGCCGGCAAGGTCAGGCTGGCCAGGCCCAGGGCCAGGCCGCGGGCGGCTTCCTTGCGCTGGATCACGAGGGTCGTCGTGAAAATCGTGTATGCCAGCAAGACCATCACCACTACCCCGATCGGGCTGACCGGGGCTGAGATGGCCTGGTCCACGACGAACCGGAGCGACAGGCCGATGATCGCCAGGATCAGGAACGCATAGACCAGGAAGACCCGGATTCCAGCGGGCATCCGACGGGACGAAGACGAGGTTGGCCGGCCTTTGGGCGCGTCCGACGGTTGAGAATCCATGAACCGATTCTGCCACGCCTGTGCCCATCGGCCCCGTACGGGCCGGCGCGTGAGACGCGGCGGGCCGGGCACGACTCCGCTGGGGACGGTAACCTAGGCCGCCGAGGGTTCCGGTCCAGCCTGACCGGCCCCCTTCTACGCCGATTGACTCAGAGGACATCTTGAGCAAAGCCTCTCGCCGCAGCTCACGGACCACCCGTGGAGCTGCGAGCCGCCCAACCAGCCCGGGACCTTCAAGTGCCGGTCCAACCGCCAATCAGGCTGGCACGCCCGCCGGCGCCGGCGCTACAGCCCCGCCCGAGGGCAGCCTGTCGGGCGGGCCGATCGTTGCTACCGTCCCGCAGAGCAGCATCCCGGTTGCTCGTCCCGGCTCGACTCGCGGCGCGAGCAATCGAACAGCGGGCGGTCGTGTTGCCGGCTCGAGCCGGCCGCGTCGATCGCTCTACCAGCCGTCGTTCTTCGAGCGCCATCGAAAAGCGATCATCGGCGGCGGCGTGGTCGCGGTCGTGGCCGTGATCGGAGCATTCTTCTTCTTCAGCGTCACAGCGTCGGCCTATACCTGCACCACGATCAGCCAGCCCGAGCCGTCGGGTACGCCGCTGCCCAACGGTTCGCCGGCTCTCCTGGGCCAGTCCCAGTCCGATATGGGCAACCTCCACATCCCAGTCGGATCCAGCCAGCGCTACTCGTATTGCCCGCCGGCGTCGGGGCCGCACTACAACAACCCGGGTGTCGACGGACCGATCCCGGCCAAGTACTACGGTCCGAACGACGGCACGAAGCCCGAGGGCTGGATCCACAACCTGGAGCACGGTGCAGTCGTGATCCTCTACAACTGCAAGATGGGCGCCTGCGACGCCGCGACCCAGGCTGCTCTCCAGGCGATCCCGCAGAACTTCCCGGATAGTCCGATTTGCGGCATCAAGGCCGGTGTCCTCGCTCCAGTCATCGCCCGCTTCGACGACATGCCCGCGCCCTTCGCCGTCCTCGTCTGGGATCGCCTCCTGTACATGAACACGCTGGACGTCGCCGAGATCAAGGACTTCTACCAAACCGAGGGTGAGCGGCTCAACCCGGAGCCGCAATGCACCCGGCCGTCAGCGGGCCCGTCCACGGCGCCGAATGGGTCCGTAGCGCCGACTTCGGTCGCGCCGTCGAGCGCTCCAGCGCCGGCGGCGTCAGCCAGCCCGAGCTGAGCCGGTGGCCGGACGGAAGAAGTACGTCGATGACGGCACGGCTGAACGCCTGTTCGCCTATCGGTCGCCCGGCGAGCTTGGCGGCGTCGGCACCCCGATCGAGGGAATGGCGTTGGGCCGGCTGGGCCCGGACGGGCTCGTCCGGATGGATGGTCGGGCGGTTCCGTTCGGCCAGCTCAGCCCGGCGCCGCCCGTGCCCCGGCCAGGCAAGATCGTGTGCATCGGGCTCAACTACCGGGATCACGTGGCCGAGGGCGGCCGCGAGACTCCCGATCGGCCGCTCATCTTCTCGAAGTTCAGCAACGCGGTCGTGGCCGACGGTGAGCCGGTCATCCGGCCGGCCGGCAGTCATGCCCTGGACCTCGAGGGCGAGCTGGGCGTCGTGATCGGAAGGATGGCCCGCCATGTGAGCGCCGCCGAGGCCTACAGCCATGTCCTCGGTTACGTCGTGCTCAACGACATTTCGGCGCGCGACTGGCAGGGCAGCCCGCCGGCGCTTCGTCCCGGTGAACATGGTGACGGCCAGTGGCTGCGGGCCAAGGGCTCCGACTCCTTCCTGCCGATGGGCCCGGTCCTCGCATTCAAGACGGCCATCCCCGATCCGCATCATCTGCGGATCCGCTCCTGGCACATTCCCGGCCAAGGTCCCGAAGCGGGAACGGCCGTGCTGATGCAGGACGGCAACACGGCGGACATGATCTTCCGGATCCCTGAGCTGATCGAGTTCGTCAGCGCCTCGATCAGCCTCGATCCCGGCGACGTGATCTCGACCGGGACGCCGGCCGGGGTCGGTGTCTTCCGCACGCCACCGGTCTTCCTTGAACCCGGTGATCGAGTACGGGTGGAGATCGATGGGATCGGCTCGGTCGAGAACCCCATCGTGGCGGGCGACTAGACTCCTGTCCAGGAGGCACCATGTCGGACGGGCTGATCCCGAGCACGATGCAGGCGCTCGTCAAGGCGAGCCCCGCGGCCGGCGCCGAATTGCGCGACGTGCCCGTTCCGGTGCCAGGTGACGGCGAACTCCTGATCCGGGTCGAGGCCGCCAGCCTGTGCGGCACGGATCTCCATATCTACCGTTGGGACGACTGGGCCGAGAGCCGCCTTCGCACCGGCCTGCCCCGGATCTTCGGCCACGAGATGGCCGGCCGGGTGGTGGCCCATGGACCGAACCTCCGGGGCCGGGGCCAGATTCCGCTGGGGACCCTCGTGGCGGCCGAGACCCATCTTGTCGACCAGAGCTGCTATCAATGCCGCACCGGCCGCGAGCACGTCTGCGCCAACCTGCGGATCCTGGGCGTGGACATGGACGGTGCGTTCGCCCAGTACGTTGCCCTGCCGGCCCACAACGCATGGCCCTCGGAGGGCCTCAGCCCCGAGATCGCCGCGATCCAGGAGCCGATGGGCAACGCGGTCCATGCCGCCTTCGTCGAGGAAATCGCCGGGCAGACGGTCGTGGTCACCGGTTGTGGTCCGATCGGGCTGATGGCCGTGGCGATCGCCAAGCTGGCCGGCGCGGCCCGGGTCTTTGCCACCGACATCAATCCCGAGCGGCTGCGGATCGCCCGGCAGCTCGGCGCGGACGTCGCAATCGACGGACGCGAGGACGTCGTGGCCCAGTTGCGTCAGCTGACCGGCGGAGTCGGCGTCGATGTCGTACTGGAGATGAGTGGCGCCGAGACCGCCATCCGACAGGGCTTCGAGGCCGTCACCAACGGCGGCCGCGTCTCGCTCCTCGGCCTGCCGGCCGGGCCGATCACCCTGGATCTCGGCAGCGACATCATCTTCAAGGGGATCCGGGTCTACGGGATCACCGGGCGCCGGATGTTCGAGACCTGGTATCGGACCCAGGCCCTGCTGGCCCAGGGCCTCGACCTCCGTCCCATCCTCACCCACCGGATCCCGCTGCGTGCGTACAACCAGGCGTTCGAGCTCCTCGCCGGCGGCCACGCCGGCAAAGTCGTGCTCCTGCCGCAGGAGGCCTGACATGACCGCCGTGACCGGGACCAACCCGCTTGGATTCATTGCCGACGAGCTCGCCGACCTGCGCGCCCGGCACCTCGATCGCTCGCTCCGGGTGATGAGCTCGGCACAGGGTCCGGAGGTCATCGTCGACGGTCGGGCCTGTATCAGCTTCAGCTCCAACGACTACCTGGGCCTCACGCACCACCCCCGCGTGCGGGCCGCGGCGCTGGCCGCCGTCGAGGCGTTTGGCGTCGGGTCCGGCGCCGTCCGGACGATCGCCGGGACGATGTCGCTCCACGAGGAGCTCGAGGCGACCCTCGCCCGATTCAAAGGAACCGCGGCCGTCCTCAGCTTCCCATCCGGATTCAGCGCGAACACCGGGGTCATTCCCGCAATCACAGGCGAGGCCGACCTGATCGTCGGCGACAGCCTGAACCACGCTTCGATCATCGATGGGATGCGCCTGTCCAAGGCCCCTCGGGTGATCTATCCGCACGCCGATGTAGCCGCCCTGCGCGACGCCCTGACGCGAGCGCGAACCGACGGCCGGGCTGACGGCGGCGGCGCGCATCGACTGATCCTGATCGTGACCGACGGCGTCTTCAGCATGGACGGTGACATCGCCCCGTTGCCCGGAATCGTTGCCGCGGCCGAGGAGTTCGGGGCAGCCGTGATGGTCGACGACGCCCACGCCTCAGGGGTCCTGGGAAAGGCCGGTCGAGGCAGCGTCGACCACTTCGGGCTGCACGGCCGGGTCGCGATCCAGGTCGGCACCTTGAGCAAGGCAGTCGGTGTCCTGGGCGGCTATGTGGCCGGTTCGCAGCGACCTGCGCGACCTGCTGGTCCAGCGGGCGCGGCCGTTCCTCTTCTCGACCTCCGCACCGCCGGCGGTGGCCGCGGCATGCCTCGAGGCGATCCACGTCCTCGAGGAGGAGCCGGCACTCCACGAGCGGCTGTGGGCGAACACCCGCCGGTTCAAGGCGGAGCTGAGCCGGTTGGGCTTCGACACCGGCGCCTCGGACACACCGATCACGCCGGTGATGATGGGCGACTCGGCGGTCGCCGGCCGGTTCTCCGACCGCCTCTTCGACGAAGGGATCTTTGCCCAGCCGATCGTCTTCCCGACGGTGGCCCTGGACAAGGCCCGGATCCGCACGATCGTCACGGCCGCCCACACCGACGCCCATCTCGACCAGGCGCTGTCTGCCTTCGACCGAATCGGCCACGAGCTGGGCCTGATCGCAGGGTGACGCCAGAGCAACCCGTCGCCGACCCCCGGGCGCGCGACCTTCCGGTCGATGCCCATGTCCACACCAACCTGTCACCGGACAGCGAGGTCCCAGTCGACGTCTACGCGGCCCTGGCGGTCGAACTCGGCATCGCCGAGTTCGCGGTCACCGATCACGTCGACTTCGATTCGCGCGACCCTGCCTATCACTACTCCAGCTTCGAAGATCGCGAGCGGACCGTTCGCGACGCCGCCGAGCGCTGGGCCGGTCGCGGCCTGGCGATCCGGTTCGGGGCCGAGCTGACCTACAACACCAGCTGGGAAGGCGACCTGCGCGAGCACCTCGCCCGTCATCGCTACGACTTCACGATCGGCTCGGTCCACGACTGGCCCGACTCGCCCTACATCCCATCCCGGGTTGGGACGTGGCTAACGGGTCGGCCGCTCTCGGAGGTGATCGAGCCGTACCTCGCCCAGGTGACGGCTGCTGCCCGATCGGGCCTGTTCGATACGATCGGCCACCTCGACGTGGTCAAGCGCTACCTCTATCCACGGATCACGCCTGCTCAGCTCACCGAGCGACCGGACTTGTTCGAGCCGACCCTCGAGGCACTCGTCGAGAGCGGCACGGCGCTCGAGTTGAACACGAGCGGACTTCGCCACGGCGTGGCCGAGACGTATCCGCCGGCCAGCGTTGTGGCCAGGTTCCGCGAGCTCGGCGGGCAACGCCTGACCGCCGGCTCGGACGCCCATCGGCCGGCCTGGTTTGCCTACCGTCTCGACGAGGCCTACCGAATCGCGGCTGAAAGCGGATTTGCTGAGCTGGCGTTCCGGCGCGGGCCGGGTCGGCCGGTGAGCGTCGCCATTCCGGCACGGTTCAGCGACCGGTGAAGCTGACCGTGATCGGGGCCGGGCCCGCCTACACCAACCGCCCTGGCGCGGTCGGCTCGAGCTACCTGCTCACGTCCGGTGGCACGGCCCTGCTGCTGGACCTGGGCCAGGGCGCCTACGCCAACCTGGCTGGCACGCTCGAGCCGTCGACGCTGTCGGCGATCGCGATCAGCCACCTCCACCCCGACCACTTCATCGACCTCGTGCCACTCCGGCACTACCTTCGCTATGAGTTCGAGCCCCCGCGGCGCCTCACGGTCCTCGGGCCGGGCGCCCTGTCAGAGCGCCTCGACGCCCTGCTCGATCAGCCCGGGTTCAGCGCCGAGTCGCTCGAGGTCAGCGCCCTGTCGGACGGCATGGTCCGTGACATCGGCGCCCTCCGGCTGGAAGTCCGCCGGGTGACCCACACCGACGACTCGTACGCGTTCCGGGTGAGCTCTTCGCGGGTGGATGGCGGCGGCACGGTCGGCAGCGGCGAGCCCGGGCCCGGCCTCGTCTACTCGGGCGACTGCGGCCGCGCGGCCGACCTTCGGCCCCTGATCCAACCGGGTGACGTGCTCCTGTCCGAGGTTTCGTTCGGCCTCGGACCCGTGCCACCGGGTGCCTTCCACCTCGATGCCGGCGATGTCGGAGTGCTGGCCGCCGAGTCCGGGGTCAGCCGGATCCTGCTGACCCACCTGCTGTCGGGTCGCGACCGACCCGCGACCGAGGCAGCGGCGAACCGGGCGAGCGGCGGACTCCCGACGAGGCTCGTCGATCCCCTCGACCAGTTCGAGCTGTAGATCCCCGATCCAATCGGCGACCGGCGCCGGGGCTCGGCTACCATTCCGAACGTGACCCCCAGCCAAAGCGCCCAGCCCACCCTGCGTCGCGCTGCCATCGAGGCGATCGAGCGGGCCCTCGCGGCGGCGATCCGCTCGGGCTTTCTGCCGCCGGTGGCCGCTGGCGACGCGCCGCTGGTGATCGAGGTCCAGCGGCCGGCCAAGCCGGAACATGGCGACCTGGCCACGAATGTCGCCCTGAAGCTGGCCCGGCCGTATCGCCGGGCGCCGCTCGAGATCGCCCAGGCGATCGCCGTCGAGCTCAGTCGTGAGGTCGAGGAAGACCCAACCGCGACGCCAATCGCCTCGATCAGCGTGGCGCCACCGGGCTTCATCAACCTGCACCTTTCGGATGCGGCACTGGACGGCGTCGTTGCCCGGATCCTGGCCGAGCCTGCCGGCTGGGGCCGGGTGGCGGCGCGCCGGCCGCGCCGAATCAATGTCGAGTTCGTGTCGGCCAATCCCACCGGCCCACTGACGATCGGCAATGCCCGCGGCGCCTTCGTGGGCGACGTGCTCTGCCGGGTCCTCGAGGCGGGCGGCCACAGCGTTGCCAGGGAGTATTACTTCAACGATTCGGGTGCCCAGATCGGGAAGCTGGGTGCGACGATCCTGGCCATTCGAACCGGCCAGCCGATCCCCGAGGATGGCTATCACGGCGACTACACGCAGGCGCTCGCGGCCGAGCTGCCCGATGCCGTCCTCGCCGAAGCCGCGGCGTCGGGGGCGGACGCAGGTGCAGTCGTGGGGAGCTGGGCGGCCGGGGCAGTTCGGACCGGGATCGAGGCAAGCCTCGATCATCTCGGCGTCCATTTTGATGTCTGGAAGAGTGAGGGCTCGCTCCACACCGAGGGGTGGGTGGAACGAGCCATCGAGCGCCTGCGCGCAGGTGGTCACGTCTACGTTCAGGATGGCGCCACCTGGTTTCGCTCGACGACCTTCGGCGACGACAAGGACCGGGTGATCCTGCGTTCGACCGGCGAGCCGACCTACTTTGCCTCCGACATCGGGTACGTCACCGAGAAGTTCAGCCGTGGCTTCGATGAGCTGATCTACGTGTGGGGATCGGACCATCACGGAACAGTGGCCCGGGTCCGCAACGCGGCCGAGGCGATGGGCTACGACCGGGAAGCCGTCCGGATGCTCCTGATCGCGTGGGTCCGTTTCGTCGTCGACGGCGTCGAGGTCTCGATGAGCAAACGGGCGGGCACATTCATCACGCTCGACCAGCTGCTCGATGAGGTGGGCGTCGACGCAGCCCGATGGTTCTTCGCGTCACGCGCCCCTACTTCCGGGATCGACTTCGACATCGAGTTGGCCAAGAAGCAATCGAGCGAGAACCCGGTCTACTACGTGCAGTACGCCCACGCTCGGATCGCCTCGATCCTGCGCCGAGCGGGCGAGGCCGGACTCGAGCCGGCCGACTCGGTCGGAAGCGCCATCGAGGGCTCGGCAGAGGCCCGCCTGGCACGCGAGATCGTGCGCTTGCCGGAGGTCATCGAGGATGCGGCGGCCCTCGAGGAGGCCCAGGGCATCACCGCCTTCGCCACCGAGCTGGCGACTGCCTTCCACGCCTTCTACCGCGACGCCAAGGTGATCGAGCCGACCGAACCCGAGCGCTCCCGCGCCCGGCTGGCCCTGGTGGCCGCCGCCCAACACACACTTGCCAATGCCCTGGCCCTGCTCGGGATCTCCGCTCCGGAATCGATGTAGCAGTTCCGCGCTCGCGGCCGCGGCCCGGCCGCTTGGCAGCGGCGGCCGCGGCGCCCTTGGTGCGTCCAGAGCGACACGCGGACCGTTTAGAGGGTACGGGGGCCGTCGAATGCTGGCGAGTGGCCAGGACTCATCCCGGACCACGCCCAGCCTGGGATGAAACAGCCCCAATGCGCCCCTCGAGTGGCTCTCCAGTCGGCAGCGATGACGAGAAACGCGCGCTTTGTCGCGCCATAAGCACCATCGGGTCAATACCCGCCGAGCGCCTGGCGTGGCCGCCAAGGCGTGGCCGCCGAGCGCCCCGCCGAGTGCCCCGCCGAGCGCGTGGCCGCGGGAAGCCTGCTCGCCGAACGTCTAGCCGGCGAGGCCCAGCGCGGCGGTGAGGGCATTGATCGTGGCGTCGTCCGAGGCGATGAACAGGACGACCTGGCTCGTGCTGCCGGGGTCGATCATCGCTGTCGGCGAAGGCAGCAGCTTGAGCGTTGGTCCTGCCGCGGCGGCGAATTCGGTCGCGTCGGTGGCAGTGTCCCATTTCGTGATGATCGCGATTCCAAAGGTGCTGCCCTTCTCGACGAGCGCTACCCGGTCGCCGCCCCAGCCGGCTGCTGCCGCCACTGCCTGGGCTGCCGGAAGCCCGCCGACCTGCTCGAGCCAGATTCGGAACTGGAGCTCGCCCAGGGTGTCGGTCAGGGGCATTGTCCAGCCGGCACCCAGGCGGGTCGGCAGGGCGGCCGGGATCGTCACCGCGATCGGCTCCGCATGACTTGCCCATTTATCGGGATGGAGGATCTGCGCGGTCGAGTCGGGTGGATCCGCGTAGGCCGCATCCACCGCCGCCCAGCCGCCGTTGGCGTGCAGGCCGGATACCCACGCCAGGCCCTGCTCGTATGGGAAGAGGAGTGTTTCCTTGAGGTCGTAGGGCATCGCGCTGAGGATCGCGGTCTGGGTCGGGTCGTTGGCCTCCTGGGCCAGCTGGAGGAGCTGGGCCGGACTCAGGCTGATCTCGGCCCACAGGGTCATCAGCAGTGTCGCGTCGCCCTCCGGCAGCGACAGTCGGGCCAGCGCCCGATCAGAGTTGCTGGTGTCGTCCAGGCCGAGCTTGTCCAGGCCGAAGTTCTGGTCCTGCAACGCGTGGTCGAATTCGTGGGCATAGGTGATCTGCTCGATCGGACCCAGCTGGCCGGTCTTGGAGGCGACATCCATGGTCTTCGTGGAGGGGTCGTACAGCCCCGCGACCTGACTCGACAGGAGTTCCACATCGAGGCCCTTGAGCGAGGCGTCGGGCGGCAACAAGCCGAGGGCCTTGTCGAGCTGCTCGTTCGCCGCGAGGAGGGCCGGCGGATTGCTCTTGTCGAAGGACGTGGTGATGATCGCCTTGAGCTGGTCCTGGTCGAGGATCATCCGGTTCACGGGGGAGCGCTTCGTCAGCTCCCGGAGCTGCTGAACCGTCGATTCGATCGAGGCGAAGATGGCGTCGTGGTCGGGCGTGGCGGTCGGCGCCGCAGCCGGGCTGAGCTGGCCTGCCGAGCCCGCGCTGGAGCTGGCGCTCGGGCCGATGCTCGCGGACGATCCGGCGGCGAGACTTCCCGAGACAGGCGGGCTCGAGCTGCAAGCCACCACGAGTGCGGCCACGACGGCCAGCCAAGTGAGGCCGCGATCGCCAAGCCTTGACCGACCGCGACCCGATCGGCCGGGTGCGGGTTGAGGAGCCATCGACCGATTGTGGCATGCCGATCCCAATGGACCGTCCCCCGGTCGTCCCATGACCGGGGGCTCGTCACCGCCCGCGCTCGCCAGATCGAGCGTGTCCCTTTCTTAATCAAACCGCGCATTGTGCCTGAATCACCGGCGCATACCGTTGAACCCGGAACCGTAGGACGCGTTCCACCTCCCTCCCTCCGACCGGGAGCGCCGATTGGGCAGGCGCTCCCGGTCTCCCTTTTCCTGGTGCGGGCGGCAGGCACCGCAGGGTAAGGCGCAGGTGAGCGGCATCTGTCAGAATCAGGACGATGGAACTCACCTGGTACGGGCGGACCTGTGTTCGGCTCAAGGGCCGCGATGCGGTCGTCGTAGCCGACCCGTATCAGTCGGTCGTTGGACCCACCGGGCGCGGGATCACGGCCGAGATCGTCACCTACAGCCACCCGGATGACTCCCCAGTGGCCCGAGCCAAAGGGGTGGCAGCCCGCGACGGCAAGACGATCGTTCCGGGCAGCCTCGAGGAAGCGTTCATCCTCGATGGCCCGGGCGAGTACGAGATCCGCCACGTGCTCCTCACCGGCGTGCGGACCTATCGCGACGACAAGCGCGGAGACGAGCGCGGCCGGCAGACGGCCTTCGTCGTGGAGCTCGACCAGCTGCACACGATCCACCTCGGTGACATCGGCCATCTCCTGACCGAGGAAAAGTTGGGCGACATCGGCTCGGTGGATATCGCGTGCGTGCCGATCGGGGGCAACCTGAGCGCGACCCGCGCCGCCGAGCTGATCGCCCAGCTCGATCCGAGGATCGTCGTCCCGATGCCGGTTTGCGAGGACGAACGCGACTGCGACGAGGCGATGGCCAAGTTCTTCCACGAGATGGGCGGCTCGCCTGGGCCGGCCCAGCCGAAGCTCCAAATGGCGATGTCGGCCCTGCCGGAGGAAACGACCGTCGTCCTGCTGGAGTCGCGCGGCAAGCAGTAGCCGTTCCGGCCATGCTCTTCGCCCTTGCGCCCGTTCCGTCGGCCAACCTGCTCGCGGCGCGGGACCAGATGGCCTTCACCCTGGGCTTCCATATCGTGCTGGCCTGCCTCGGAGTTGCCTTCCCGACACTGCTCCTGATCGCGAACTGGCGAGCGCTCCGCCACGACGACCCAGATGCTCTTCGACTGGCCCGGCGCTGGTCGCGGATCATCGCCGTCACGTTCGCCGTGGGCGCCGTGTCGGGCACGATCCTGTCGTTCGAGATGGGCCTGCTGTGGCCCGGCTTGATGGGCCAGTTCGGGGCGGCCTACGGAATTCCATTCGCGATCGAGGGGATCTTCTTCTTCCTCGAGGCGATCTTCATCGCCATCTACATCTACGGTTGGGACCGGCTGTCGCCATGGGCCCATTTCCTGAGCGGCGTGCCGATCGCGCTCGCCGGCTTCGGAGGCACGTTCTCGGTCGTGACGGCCAATGCCTGGATGAACCAGCCGGCCGGGTTCACCCTGGGTCCCGATGGCCGGGTGACGGACGTCCAGCCGTTCGGGGTCATCTTCAACAATGCGACGTGGTACGAAGCCGGCCACATGTTCCTGGCCGCCTACATGGTGACCGGTTTCCTGCTCGCCTCGGTCTACGCTCGGGGCCTGCAGCGCGGTCGGCTGGATCGCTACACCCGCCTCGGCTTCATCATCGCGTTCGGCGTGGCCGCGATCGCGACACCACTCCAGATCGGGATGGGTGACATCGCGGCCCGCGCCGTGTTCGTCGACCAGCCCGTGAAGTTCGCGGCGATGGAGCTGGTCCAGAAGACCGGCCCGAACACTCCGATCGTTATCGGCGGGATCCTCGTTGACGGCAAGATCGAGGGCGGCCTGGTGATCCCCTCGATGGGCTCGCTGCTGGCGGGATTCAACACGAACACGGTCGTCCAGGGCCTCGACAGCGTGCCACCCGATGACCAGCCCCCGGCCGACGTCGTCCACCTGGCCTGGGACACGATGCTGGCCGCGGGCTTTGCGCTGCTTGGGCTGGCCGCCTGGTTTGGCCTGAGCTGGCTGCGCCGGCGGGACCTGCCCACGAGCCGCTGGTTCTATCGCTTCGCCTCGGCGGCGGGCGCGGCGGCGGTCGTGGCCCTCGAGGCTGGGTGGGTGGTGACCGAGGTCGGCCGGCAGCCGTGGATCGTATATGGGCTGCTTCGAACCGCCGACGCGGTCACCCGGGCGCCGGGCACGGTCGCGTCGTTCGTGGTCGTCCTCGTTATCTACGTCGCGCTGGGGACCGCCATGTTCCTAGTCTTGCGCTCGATGAGCCGGCAGGGCGCCGACGAAATGGGACGTGGCGACGTGCCCTACGGGCCGAGCCGGTGAGCACGGCCGACGTCGTCGCCGTCATCCTGTGGCTCGGCGTGACGATCTATGCAGTCCTCGGCGGAGCCGACTTCGGGGCCGGGCTGTGGGACCTCCTGGCCGGCAGCGCGGAGCAGGGCAAGCAGCCGCGCGGGCTGATCGACGCCTCGATCGGGCCGGTCTGGGAAGCCAATCACACCTGGTTGGTCTTCGACCTGGTGATCCTGTGGAGCGCATTCCCGCTCGCCTTCGCGTCGCTGATGTCCACCCTGTACGTGCCACTCACCCTGGCCGCCTTCGGGATCATCCTGCGCGGTTCCGGCTTTGCCTTTCGCAAGCACACCAGTCAATTGGCGGGCCAGCGGGCGTTCGGCGCGACATTCGCGTTGTCATCGGTGATCACGCCGTTCTTCCTGGGCACCGCCCTGGGCGCGATCGCGTCGGGTCGAGTACCGGCCGGCAACGCTGCAGGCGATCCGTGGTCAAGCTGGTTGAACCCCACGTCCGTTCTGGTCGGCGGCTTGGCGATCGCGACGGGCGCGTTCGTCGCCGCGGTATTCCTGGTCGCCGCCGCCCGCCGGCGTGGCGACGCCGACCTCGAGGACTACTTCCGGCGACGGGCGCTGGGGATGGGCATCGTGGCCGGCGGGCTGGCGGTGGCCGGCCTGTTCGTGCTGCGGGCCGATGCCCCCGTACTGTATGCCGGCTTGAGTGGTCGCGGCCTGCCGCTCGTTGTCCTGTCGGTGTCCCTCGGCGGCGTCGGCCTCGTCCTGCTCGCCCGGGGCGTGGCTCGGGGGATCCGCGTTGTCGCCGCGGGGGCGGTCACGGCGATCGTATGGGGCTGGGGGCTCGCCCAGTTGCCGGCGATCCTGCCCGGTTCGCTGACGATCGACGCGGCGGCCGCACCGGCGGGCACGCTCGACGCCCTGATCGTCATCTCAATCGCGGCGGCGATCACGATCGGACCGTCGCTCGCCCTTCTGTTCATCCTCGACGGCCGGAGCCGACTCGAGGCCGACCGCTGAGCGTCAGCCGCGCTGGAATACCGTTCGACCGCGCTTGATCACGGTTCGAATCAGGCCCGCTGCCGGCCAGTACGGGATCTGGGTGTGGCTGGGGACTCGCCAGATCGCCAGGTCGGCCAGCTTGCCGGGCTCGATCGAGCCGATCTCGTCACCCAACCCGAGGGCGTGGGCGGCGTTGATCGTGACCGCAGCGAGCGCCTCGGCCGGGGTCAGCTTCAGCTCAAGGCAGGCGACGGTCATGACCAGGGGCAGGTTTGCCGTGGGCGACGTGCCCGGATTGAAGTCCGAGGCGATCGCGAGGGGGACGCCGCGTTCGATCAGCGTCCGCGCCGGAGCGTAGTGGTCGGCCATCAGGAACCAGGTCGTGGCCGGAAGGAGGGTGGCAACGACCGGCCGACTGGATAGGGCTGCGTCGGCCAGGGCATCGATACCGGCAGCCGACGGCCAGGCGAGGTGGTCCACCGATAACGCTCCGATCTCGGCGGCAAGCTCCGCGCCGCCCGACGCTGCCAATTCGTCGGCATGGAGCCGCGGTCGCATCCCCAGCCCGTCGGCAGCCATGAGGATCCGTCGGGACTGGTCGACGCTGAAGACACCGTCCTCGCAGAAGACATCGGCGAAGCGCGCCCGTCCCTGGGCGGCCACCCCGGGCAATTGCTCGTCAAGGAGATAGCGGGTGTACGCCTCGGCGGGATCCCGCCGGCGCCGGAATTCCTCGGGCACGGCGTGGGCACCGAGCCACGTTGGCAGGACGTCGAGTGGACCCTCCCGGCCGAGCGTATGGGCAACCTCGAGGAGGCGCAGCTCGGTCGCCAGGTCCAGGCCGTAGCCGGACTTCGCCTCGACCGTGGTCACACCATGGCTGAGCATCTCTTCGAGCCAGCGCCGACCGTGGGCCAGGAGCTCCTCGGTCGGCGCCGCCCGGGTCGCCCGGACCGTCGACAGGATGCCGCCGCCACCGGCCAGGATCTCCAGGTAACCGGCACCCTGCTGGCGGAGTCTCAGCTCGCCCTCGCGGCTTCCGGCAAAGAGCAGGTGGGTATGGGCGTCGATCAGTCCCGGGGTGATCGTGCCGCCATCGGCATCCACCCGCGCGAAGCGGGCCAGGGGCAGGCCCTGCGCCTCCAGGCTCCGTTCCACCTCGGCCCGCCCGCCCACGGCCACGATCCGGTCCTCCCAGGTGGCAACGATCGGCGCGTCCTCGGCGCGGGACCCGCTCGCCTCATCGAATCGCAGGAGCGCCGGCTGGTCCTGGCTGGGGCCGGCCCGGAGGCCGCCGGAAAGCGTTGCGATCTCGTTGGCCCCGAGGATCAGGAGGCCGACTGACCGACCGTCGCTGAGCCCACCCTCGATGACCCTGAGGGTCATCCCTCACCGCGCTGGGCGGCGGCCAGACGCAGCTCCAGCATCTGCATCGGGCTGAAGTCGCGCAGCCGAAGGTAGCCGGCCGCTGCCTGGCAGCGAGCTTCGACGGAGGCCGAANNCGAGCAGGTCGATGCCATCTGCGGCGGCCTCGCTTCGAACCGTGTCCCACACGAGCGAGAGCGGGGTGACCGAGAAATCGAGCAGGTTCATCGAGACCTGGGCGCAGGGCGGTTCCTCGAGAGCGACCCCCATCGCCTGGACCCGGGGCAGCCCTCCACCGGATTCACGCACCCGCCGGGCGATTCGTCGGGCGAGCTCGATGTCGGTTGAGGCAAGGTTGATGTTGAAGGCGATCAGGAACGGCCGGGCGCCGACCGCCACGGCGCCCGCCGAAGGATGCATCCGGGCCGGGCCAAAGTCAGGCTGGCGGCCGTTCTGGGCGATCTCGAGCTTGAGCCCCTCGTACTGGCCCCGCCGGACATCGGCCAGCTTGACCCGGTCGCCGCGCGTAGCTGCAGCCGCATACAGGAAGACCGGCAGCTCGAACCGGACGGCGATCCGGGCGGCGAAGTCGCGGGCGAGCAGAACGCACTGGTCAAGGGTCGACTCGCCCAGGGGCACGAACGGGATGACATCCACGGCACCAATCCGGGGGTGCTCGCCGGACTGCTGCTCCATATCGATCTCGCCCACAGCCACTTCGACGGCACGCTCCATCGCCTGGGTGACGGCGTCCGCCTCGCCGGCCAGGGTCAGCACGCTGCGGTTGTGGCTGGCGTCGCTCGTGCGATCCAGCAGGAGGGCGCCGGGTGTCCGGGTTACGGCCTTGGCAAGCCGATCCACGACCTCGAGCCGGCGGCCCTCGGAGAAGTTCGGAACGCACTCCACGAGCCTGGCCACGACTCCATCGTGCCACGTCTGCCGGGTGGCCGAGGGTCGCCCGTGCGCCTCTTGGGCGGGTCCTAGGCTAGCCCGATGCCCAGACCC
>PLZO01000044.1 GCA_003152165.1 Chloroflexota bacterium | reverse complement strand
GGTCGCGTGGAAGAGATCCTTGAGCATCCGGAGCTCGTCATCGCGACCGACGAAGGGTGCCTCGAGGGTCTCGGAGCGGTTTCGGCCACCGAGCTGGGCGATGACCCGTAGCGCCCGCCAGGCCGGGACCGGGCTCGTCTTGCCCTTGAGGGTCTGCTCGCCGGCCTCCTCGAAGGCGATCGCCCGGCTGGCGGCCCGTTGGGTCGCCTCGCCGACGAGCACGGTGCCAGGCTGGGCGACGGACTGGAGCCGGCTCGCCGTGTTGACGAGATCCCCCGCGACCATCCCCTGGTTCGTGGCGCCGAGCGTCACGGCGGCCTCACCGGTGAGCACGCCCGCCCGCGCCTGGATCGTCGGTCCGAGGCTCTTGACCGCGTCGACGAGCTCGAGGGCCGCCCGGACCGCCCGCTCGGCATCATCTTCGTGGGCCGTAGGGGCGCCCCAGACCGCCATGACCGCGTCGCCGATGAACTTCTCGACGACTCCACCGTAGCGGGCGATCACCTCGCGCGACAGGTCGAAGTAGCGGCTCAGGAGCTCGCGTGTCTCCTCGGGATCACGGCCTTCGGCCAGGGTCGTGAAGCCGACGAGGTCGGCGAACAGGATCGAGACGACCCGGCGTTCGGCGACCGGGGCGGGGGCGGCGGCAGCGATGGGTCGAGTCTGGCTTTGAGTGACGGAACCGAGGCTCAGGGGAGCGGCGCACTCCCGGCAGAACTTCGCCGACGGGCCGTTCGGTGTGCCGCAGGCCGGACATGCCAAAGCGAGCCGCGCAGCGCACTCGACGCAGAACTTCGCGCCGGCTTCGTTCTCCGTGCCACAGCTCGAGCAGATCAAGACGCCCTCGCCAGCTTGACTACCAAGGACGGAGCGTAGCGGATGCACGAACCGGAGGTCAGTCGGGGCGTGGCGCTGCGCATGCGCAAGCGGAAGCGGAAGCGCTTATCTACTACCCCGTCAACGCGAGGCGGGGGTACAGAGCGAGCCCCTTCGCTGAACACCGACGACCGTGTAAACAGTGATCATTCATGGTCGTCGGTCGAATGCGCTGCGCGCCGCGGTCCTTGCCCTGGATACGGGGCTGCTCCACCAACCGCGTGAGCGATGCCTCGAGTTCCCCGCGGCCCATCGTCGACGTGCAATAATTCGAATCGCCCTCCTGGAAGGGCATCGCTGGCATGCGGAGCGTTGAGATGGCGGAACTGTTAATCACGGAAATCGACGGTATCGGCGAGGCGGAGTACCTCAAGGTCAACGCCGAGCTCGGCATCGACAGTGACGGCCAAGGAGACTGGCCGGACGGGCTCATCTCCCACACGGCGGGCACGAACGACGGCGGACTCATCGTTATCGAGATCTGGGAATCGCGCGAGGCTCAGGAAGCCGCAATGCCGCGTCTCGGTGCCGCGATCCAGAAGACCGGCCTCCAGGAGAAGCCCATGCGGGCCAAGTGGTCCAAGCTCAAGGCGCAGCACACGACGGGCTAGGTATCTTCGGCGACTAAAGCGGCAACCACGGCCCGCCTGTGGATCGCACCGTGACTAGATGCGGCCAATGGCATCGCGGCCTCCCGGGCAAGCGCAGCAAGGCTGTTGCGAGCAGCCTCTTGGTCGAGCTCGCGTAGATGATCCGCGGCGCGTCGTTCGCAGCCCCTTATCTGCTACCCCCCGCCGGCGCCCGGGCTTTTCATCGGTCGACGCCGGCTACCCGCAGCAGCTCTGTGACCGGACGATCGACGCCAACGTCCGCCAGGCCCTCGACGACAAGCAGTCGGGCGATCCCGCTAATCGCGCCCTGGGACGTGGATTTCTTCTCCGCTCGGGTCGGCCATTTCCAGCATCAGCCGGAGCTGAACGTCCCGCTCGATCAGCCGTGGGTCCAGTGATCGTGCGTCGACCGACGCCGGGACCTGCACGTACCGGGCAACCGATCGAGTGTCCGGTTGATGACACCCGCGGCGTCCGAAACGGGATCGCGGGCCGCGCCAACGGTGACGCATAGTTGGTGGACGGGCGACCGCCCAGGTTTCCCAGGGGAGACGAACGATGACTGACAAGCCCGACCAGACGACCCCGCCGGTTGATCCGGAAGCCTCGGACGACACCGAAGGGCACTCGATGCTGAACAATGAGCTGGCTCGCACGATCGGCAGCGACCGGGCCCGCGAGACCGACAACTTCGTTCGCGACAGTGCTCGTGCACGCGATGCCCGCCCGAAGAGCGAGGGCGGGTTCCTGAAGCGGTTCGGCCGGCGCTAGGTTCCTGCGACCAGGCGATCAGCGAGGTTCGGCCCGGAAGGCGGGGCTGCAGCCGGGGTTCTGACCTTGAGCCTGCCAGTGGCTCCCTAGGAAAGGCAGCCGGTCGGCGCGATAAGGCCTGGCTGGCCGAGTGCGACCGGCAGGGGACCGAGGGAGATCTTGCCGGTGTCGACCGTGAGGATCCCATCGGCACTCACCTCCGACCAGAACCGGTCGAGGCTGCGGGGGGCCGGTCGGAGGCTTTCGACCTTGATTCCGAGTCGGTCGTAGCGGGATCCGTGGCTCGGGCATTCGAACCAGAAGTTCTTCGGGCAGAAGTTCGGCGTGCAGCCGAGATGGGTGCAGGCCTGGTAGAGCGTCCGGACGTTGCCACGGCCGGCGGGTTGAGCGTGCTCCTGGCCTCGGAGCGCCAAGGGCCGAGTCGATCAGGGTTCGCGAGTCGTCGCCTGATCGGGCGGAGAGTTGTACATGAGCGATCCGGGCGTGGTCAGCAGCTCGCCCGTCTCGAGCCAGGTCTTGAGGCCCGACAGGATCATCGGCCAGCCGCCATAGAGCTGCTCGTTGGCACCCTCGCGGAGCTGGTCATGGGTGACGATCAGGCGGCACGAGTCGCCGACCGGCTCGATCTCCCAGGTGATCCGCGATGTGCCCTCGCTCGTCACGTCCTCGCCCCACAGGGCGACCATGCTCTGGACCAGCCGCCGCGGGGGATCCACCTCGAGGTTCACGCCTTCGCCGAGCAGGGTCGGGGCGCTCGGGTGGCCCATCTCAAAGCGCGAGCCGGGCGTCCAGTCCGAGCTGATCCGGCCACCGAACTGGTACTTACTCCGGATCTCGGAGTCGGTGATCGCCTGCCACAAGCGCTCCGGGGTCGTCTTGATATAGATTTCGAACACCTTTTCCATCGGACTCTCCAATGCGGTCTTGAGGCCGCTGAGGGCAGCGGTCCAGGGCTCGGCGTACTTGCTCACCCAGCGGTCGTGAACGAGCCGGATCGGGACGGGGTTCAGGAAGTGGCGTTTCTCGCGGCCACGCCGCCTGGTGACCACGAGGCTCGCTCCTTCGAGCACCTTGAGGTGCTTCATCACCCCGAAGCGCGTCATCGAGAAGCGCTCCTGGAGCGCGCTCAACGTCTGCCCGTCCTCGCGGAAGAGTTCGTCGAGCAGGCTCCGCCGAGTCGGATGAGCAAGGGCCTTGAACACCTCGTCCATGCTCGTGACTATATGTGACTAAATAGTCACCTGTCAAGCTTTCGTCGCCGCGCATCCGCTCAACTCTTCCTCGCCTGTCATCCGTTTCGACTTCCCGCCCGCATCCTCGCCGGGCGGCAACTACGCGTCAGGAATCGACTTGCCGAGCCCAGGCTGCTGGCGGCTTGAGATCGCGCTCGGGACGGCTCACGCGACGATCGACTTGGTGGTCGCGCCGGCCGGTCGCGGATCGTGGGCGGCCGTGTACGCGCCGTAGAATCCGGCGGTGCCTGAAGACGATGGCTACTTCGACGAGCGTGTCGCCGCGTGGTACGACGCGTCAGCCGAGGTCGTGTTCGAGACGGGGGCCGTCGACCCCGTCGTCGACTTCGTTAGCCAAACGTGCCGCTGCGGTTCGTAGCGGCAGCGGATTCCTCGGCTAGGATGGTCGATGGACGTTCGGCCCACAGATCGACCTGTGGGTGATTCGCAGCGGTTCGTCCGTTTGCGGGGTGCGGGTGCAGGATCACGAAGCCGGTAGTGAAGCAGCCCTCACGGCCGCACTCTATGCGTACGGCAACGATGCCCAGTTGTTGAAGCGGGCGATCCGGGCTGCCGGTGGCGTTCTCACGCTCAGCTGGGCTGGATCACTCCCAACGCGGGTCGGCGATCGCGACCGCCCAACCTAGTTCCAGGGCACGATCACCATACGGATCGAGGATCTACCAGAGAGCGATCCCGAGGGTCGCTCGTAGGTCGGTCGTCCCTGCCAGGCCCCCTCGAACGATGGAGATCACAGTGGGCCGAGCCGGATCTGGCTTGCCGGGCACGGGACCGTCACCCAGCCTAGCCCCGGTGCGTCCAACGCCTGTCCGCCACCGTGAACCAGAGGTTGATCTATGCGCGGCTTCCTAATGGCATTCGGTCTCGCACTGGGCCTCGCCGGATGCGGTGGTCCGAGCACCCCAGGGCCATCGTCCGGCCCCGCCTCAATCGCGCCTTCGGCCGCGCCGAGCGCCGGCCCGAGCCACCCCCCTGTCCCGACGGCCAAGCCAGTCGCGGTCTGCTTCGCCACGCAGCTCGCTGCAAAGGTAGCTGGCTGGCAGGGAGCGACCGGCCACCGGATCGCGACCGTCACCCTGACGAACACCGGCGCCCGTACGTGCACCGTCCAAGGCACCCCCGAGGTCGAGCTCCTGGACGCCCACGGAAACATCCTGATTGACTCCCAGACGGGCGGGCCGAATGGCTTGCCCCATGTCGCGAAGGGCGCGCCGGCCTTCCATCTCGCCCACGGCGCGTCGGTCAAGACGCTCGTCCAGGACGACAACTACTGCCGGGCGGCGCCGGTGCTGCCGACGACGATTGCCTTCGTCTTGCCCGCGAACGCGGGCCGACTCGTCGCGGCAGCCGGACCCGGTGGCTCAGTGCCGCCATGTTTGGGCTCGCCCGCCTCGCTTGGCTCGATCTCGATGAACGGCTGGACGAAGTAGGGCTCGGCGGCCGGCGAGCCAAGGGATCGGCGAACGAGGTCCCTGGGCGCCATAAGGCGGGCAGGTTCGGACTCGCACACGAGGGGTGGATCGTGCCCACGCTCGCCTGAAAACCGGAGCACGGATGTG
>PLZO01000121.1 GCA_003152165.1 Chloroflexota bacterium | reverse complement strand
CACCGAGCTCGTCGTCAGGCACCCACGGCGTGCTTTCAATCACCGAGTTCGAGCGTCGGCTGCAGACGGTCTATCCGCGAGCCGCGGCCCACGCTCGAGACCTCGCCGCCGAGCCGATCCTGGTCTGGTACGTCTACCGTGAGGGCCATTGGGTCAATGCACGATCACTCGCCAACGAGTTAGGAGTGCCAGAGGACGATGCCTGATCCACGCGAGGACCTGCGCGCGACGGAGGAATCGATCCGACGCGACGCCGAGCATGTGCAGACCCTGGAAGAAGAGAAAGAGGCGCTTGATCCGACCGACCCTCGGATTGCCCACCTGACCGAGCAGGTCGAGCGTCTCGCAGTCGGGCTCAAGGACAAGGCCACCGCGGAGCGGGAACTGAGCGACGAGCTCCAAACGACCCAGTAGCCCGTCGAGGGCGTCGGCGCCGGGCGATACCATGACCGCATGAGCCTCGCCGACTTCCCCAGGCTGCCGCTGCTCTTCGGCCCCTCCCCGGTTCACAGGCTCAAGCGCCTGATTCGACACCTCGGCGGACGGCTGGAGAGCATCGTCACCGACCGCTCTTACCGGGTCCCCGGGCGTTTTCCAGGTCCATTCGCGACGAGTGAGGGAATACAACATTGAGCGACGACCCGACCGCTACTCGAGACGCCCTGCGGGGCGCATCGGACGGACTCCTTATCGCGATCCGCGAGGTAGATGCCCGCGAGCGCATGAAGCGTGGCGTGCGCCCTGGCGACCCGGATTTCGCGCCGCTCGCACGCGAGGTGAGGATCGCCGCGGAGGCCGTCCTGACCCTGGCTCGCCAGGAGGAGGCCAGGGCCGAGGAAACCACGGGCAGTACCGGCCGAGCTGGGCTGCCCACGATCAACGAGTCGACACCGCGGCCGGATCTAGCCGGCATCCTGGACGAATGGCGAGCCGTCGAACGTCGCCTGGGGGCCGCCGATCCGGCCTCATCCGAGGCTCAGGGACTGATGGAGCAGTTTGAGACTCTTCGCGATCGTTACGCGCAGGCTCTGGAGGCGCTCCACCGAAAGGAATAGCCGACTGGTCGTCGGGCCTCATGACGACTCGTAATGACGAGAGGGCGTCCTGATAGGACACTGGCCCTGCGTCGAAGTCACCTATCGTCGGCCGTCCTGGAGCGCTGGTGAGTGGCGAGATCGCTCCAAGCCCGCCCACGAACGGATCGAGAGGGACGAGATCATGCTGGCTCGTTATCGCAGCCTGGCAGTGCCGCTGGCCGTGGTGGCCGCGGCCGTGCTCTTCTACATGGTCGACCCGTGGGTCTACCCGGCGGTCGGCTCGACCGAGCGTGGCGTGGCCAGGAAGCGGAAGCGGACGGCGATGTGCCCGAGCGCAGCGAAGAAGCGGAGCATGGTCTCCCTTTCCGGGTCATGAGGTGACCGGGGAAGCATCCACGATCGCGACCAGTCCTATCGTCAGCGTCGCAGTCATCGCGCAATTCGCCGCCCAGCCGGCCCGGCCTGTCGTAGATGGCGGCTTCTGGGCTGGCGCACTCGCCAAATGCATCAAGATGCAATAGCATCGTGACTCATCCAGGCGGTGCGGTCGCCCGTACGCCCACTGATCGCGGGCGTCCGGCCCGCCCTGGGTTCGCACGGAGGCATCAGGTGCACATCCCCGACGGGTATCTCAGCCCGATCATTTCGGTGGGCATGGGGATGGTAACCGTCCCGACCTGGGCGATGGCGACTCGTCGAGTGCAGCGCGTGCTCACGAGCCGGACGATCCCGCTCCTGGCGATATTCGCCGCGATGGCCTTCACGATCATGATGTTCAACGTGCCGGTCCCGGGCGGAACAACCGCGCACGGCGTGGGCGGCACCTTGATCGCAATCGTGCTCGGGCCGTGGGCCGCGGTGATTGCGATAAGCGTGGCGCTCATCATCCAGGCCCTGTTCTTCGGGGACGGGGGGGTCCTGGCGATCTTCGTGAACTGCCTGAACATGGGCATCATCCTGCCGTTCGTGGGCTACGGGATGTACCGCCTGTTGGCGGGTCGGTCGGCCATCCTGTCCACGCGAAGGGTCTGGGCAGCCGGCATCGGCGCATACGTCGGGATCACGGTCGCAGCCTTCTGCGTTGGCGTCGAGCTCGGCATCCAGCCCATCCTGTTCACCCAGAACGGCCACGCCCTCTACAGCCCGTATGGACTCGCCCAGGCAATCCCGGCGATGCTCGCGGCCCACGCCTTCGGTGCCTCGATCGTCGAGGCCCTGATCACTGCCTTCGGAGTGGCCTACCTGCAGCAGCGCCATCCCGAGTACCTGACCTCGCTGCGCCGGGTCGTGGCCGGTGCCGACGTGCCCGAGGGCGAGCGGCCGCGTCGGCCGCTCTGGCAGCTGGGTGGAGCGATTGTTGCTGTCAGCGCGGTCCTGATGGTCATCGCCGGATTTATCACCGGCGGCGGCAACATCGGTCACGCCTTCGGGGCGGACTGGAGCAGGGTCGACTGGCCGAGCGTGGCCACGATGCTCCTCCTCGTCGCTGTCCTCGCCTTGATCCTCATCCCGGTGGCCTGGATCCTTTTGCCAAAGCGGATTCGGGGCGTTGGTACGGGATTCGCCGCGGCGGCGATCCTCGCCCCGCTTGGGCTGATCGCACCCGGCTTGGCATACGGCGAGGGCTCGACGCAGAACGTCCAGGCCGCATTCGGCTACGTCCCCAAGGGCCTCCATGACCTGTCCGGAATCTTCAGCGCACCGTTCGCCGGCTACAACATCCCATTGCCATTCTTCCGCGATGCGAACGCCGCCCTGTGGCAGACGGCAATCGGCTACGAGCTCGCCGGGATCATCGGGATCCTCATCCTCGGGCTCGCGATCTACGTGATCACCTGGCTGATCAGGCGCGCCGGTGGCCGCGCTGCCGACCCATCCAGTGCACAGCAACCTGAACGATGGGGACAGCCATGAGCGGGCGCGTTGAACGTGACGGTCATGTGGGCTGGCTCGAGCACACCCTGGCCGGGATCACGAGCTCGATCGAGCGGGCGGTCTTCACCGAAGAGCACGCCCGCTCGCGGGGCTGGCTACAGGCGGTCGATCCGCGGGCCAAGCTCGGGATGTTCCTGGTCGTGATCCTCGCGGCCAGCCTATCGAGCTCGATCGTGGTGGAGGTCGGACTTTATGCCATCATTCTGGGTGCGGCCGCCGCCAGCCGCGTGCCGTTCGACTTCTTCGTGAAGCGAGTCTGGCTCGGGATCCCGCTGTTCGCCGGGATCGTGGTGATCCCGGCCATCTTCTTCGTACCCGGCCCACGCCTGTTCGACTTGCCGCTGGGGCCGATTCAGCTCGCGCCGTCGATCCCCGGGTTGATCGGGGCCGTCCTGTTCATCGCGCGGGTCGGCGTCAGCGTGTCGTTGGCGGTCCTGCTGGTCCTGACGACGCCCTGGGCCGACCTGCTGAAGAGCCTCCAGACGATCCGCGTTCCCCAGCTGTTCGTGCTCATCCTGGCGATGGCCTACCGCTACATCTTCCTGTTCCTGCACCTTGCCAACGGCATGTTCGAGGCGCGCAAGAGCCGGCTCGTCGCGCGGACAAGCGGCAGCGAACAGCGTCGCTACATCTCGGGGACGATCGGCAACCTAGTCAACCGATCGATCAAGATGAGCAACGACGTGTACGCGGCCATGGCCGCTCGTGGGTTCACGGGCTCGATCCGCAGTTTCCAGGCTGATCGGATGGGCATGGCCGATTGGCTGTCGCTGGTCGGAGCTGTCGCGGTAGCGGTCGTTGCGGTCATCGCCAGCCGGAGTCTGGCATGACGATCGAACCGATGCCCGTTCCGCTTGAGCCGTCGCCGGCAGCGGCCGCTGCCGTCTTCGAGCTGCATGGCGTGCGCTACCTGTACGGCGGCCGGCAGACGGCCCTGGATGGCATCGACCTGCGGATCGAACGCGGCGAGCGAGTGGCGCTCCTCGGAGCGAACGGCTCGGGCAAGTCCACCTTGCTCAAGCTCCTTGATGGGATCATCGCGCCTTCGGATGGCACGATGCGGGCTCTCGGCCGGGACGTCGCTGCCGTCGCCGACGGGCTGGACTCGTTCCGCTTCCACCGCGAGGTCGGCCTCGTCTTCCAGGATCCCGATGTCCAGCTCTTCAGCGCGACCGTGTTCGACGACGTGGCCTTCGGCCCGCTCCAGCTCGGCCTGGCCCAGGACGAGGTCCGGGCCTGCTGTGATGAGGCCCTCCGCCAGATGGACATTGCCCACCTGTCGAACCGCGCCCCGTTCGAGCTCTCAGGGGGGGAGAAAAAGCGGGCGGCGATCGCGTCGGTGCTCTCGCTCCGCCCGGATGTGCTGCTCCTCGACGAGCCGACCGCGTCGCTCGATCCGCGTACGAAATGGGTGCTCGTCAACCTCATCCGCCAGCTCGGCGAAGGCGGCAAGACGCTGGTCACCGCGACCCATGAGCTCGAGATCGTGCCGCTCATCGCGGAGCGGGTGGTGGTCCTGGGCGAGAACCGCCGGGTCCTGGCCGATGGCAGGCCAGCGGAGATCCTCGCCGATCGCGACCTGCTGATCCGGGCCAACCTCATCCACGAGCATCTCCATGAGCACGGCGGGACGAGCCACTCGCACGACCACGATCTCGAGCATCACGAAGCCGAGTGATGGCAGTCAGCGGGCAGCCGGCCGGTTCCTGGTCCGAAGTCCGCGACGAGCTCCGCTCGCGGGGTCTTCGCTGGACACCGCAACGGCGCATGATTCTGGATGTCCTGGCGGCGACCCAGGGTCACGTGACTAGCAGCGAGATCGTCGAACGCTGTCGCGAACGGGATCCCGAAACCACTCCATCCACGGTCTACCGGACGCTCGACTTGCTTGAGGAGTTGGGCTACCTCAAGCACAGCCACGGTGCTGACGGCCGCGAGGAGTTCCACGTCCTGCCCGAGACCGAGCACGGCCACCTCACGTGCGAGCGGTGTGGGCGTTCGTGGGAGATGGAGCCGCAGGAAGCCAGCGACCTCGTGCGGGCTCTCGAACGGTCGCGCGGCTTCAGCGTGGACGTGAGCCATCTGACAATCGCGGGCCAATGCACCGAATGCAGCACCAGGTCGAGCGCGCCGAGTCGTCCGCGATGCCGCCTGTCGTTCCGGGTCAAGCGAACCTGAGCGCTGTCATCAGGGTCACTTGAACGAATCGCGCAAGTCTGCCAGCATGGCCGCCTAACCCCGGCAGCTGGTGCTCCATGACACCCCGATTGACGGAGCGGCTCGGGCCACCGTGGTCGACGTGCAGTACCACGGACATGACGCGCTCGTGTCGATCAGCTTGGATCACCCCGCGCAGGAACGACTCGTCGCCCGCGTGCCTGGGGAGCAGGAACTGATCCCGGGCCAATCGGTCTGGGTCCGGGTGGCCGGGCGAGGTCAGGCGTGGCCGACTGAGGGCGGCCCATAGTCATTGCGCGTGATGCGCACCGGCTTTCGGATCACATCGACGGGATATGGCCCGGGCCGAGATAGCGCTCCGGGTCCTCCTCGAACTCGAGCTTGCAACCCCGGCCGCAAAAGAAGTAATCGACGTCCCCGTGACGGCTGTGGAGGCCCCTCGCCCGTGCCACCATGGGCTCCACCGACATGGCGCACACCGGGTCGAGCGCGATTGCCGAGGACGCCGGCTCAGGGCCGGCCCCCCCGAGCTGGTCCTTGGCTTGCTCCTCGTTCATTGCGACCGCGAGGCTGCTGGGACGACGATCGGCACGCCGCGCAGTCGCAGCGAATTCGTAACAACGCTGACCGAGGAGAGGGCCATAGCGCCTGCTGCGAAGGCAGGGTTCAGGAGGACGTTGAAGGCCGGGTACAGAGCACCCATCGCGACCGGGATCAGGACGACGTTATAGGCGAATGCCCAGAACAGGTTCTGCCGGATGATCGCCGTGGTCCGCTGCGACAGGCTAAGCGCCGACAGGACGAGCCGAGGATTTCCGCCGACGAGGGTCAGATCCGATGCCTCGACCGCGACATCAGCCCCGGTCCCGATCGCGACGCCCAGATCGGCCTGCGCCAGCGCCGGGGCATCGTTGATCCCGTCACCGACCATTGCCACAACACGACCGGCGGCCTGGACCTCGGTCACGATCCGGGCCTTGTCCGCCGGCAGCATCCCGCCGCGGACGCGATCGGCCGAGATGCCCACCGCCTCGGCGACCAGGCTCGCGGCGGCCGGCGAGTCGCCCGATACGAGCCACACCTCGATACCGGCAGCGCCCAGATCGCGCACCGCCTGGGCCGATTCCGGCCGGATCGGGTCGGCGATCAGGAACGTCCCGGCTACCCGTCCGTCGATTGCGACGTGCACGGCGGTGTGGCCAACCTGGCGCACGGACTCGTCGCCGAATGGGATACCTCGCTCCTGCAGCAATCGCGGGTTACCCACCAGGACCTCGCGACCGTCGACGATCGCGAAGGCGCCCCTGCCCGGGTACGATTCGAACCGAACCATCGGCTGGAAGCCGAGTCCGCCCAGATGTCCATGGGCCACGATCGCGGCTCCCAACGGGTGCTCGCTGCCGCGCTCAACGGACGCCGCGAGATCGATGAGCTCGCGCTCCTCGAAGCCGGGCTCCACGATGACCTGCTCAACGGTCGGTCGGCCACGGGTGAGTGTCCCAGTCTTATCGAAGATGACGGCATCCACCTTGCCGGCGCGCTCCAGCGCCGCGGCGCTCCGAATCAGGATCCCCGCCTCTGCCGCGCGGCCGGTGCCGACCATGACCGCGGTCGGCGTCGCGAGGCCCATCGCACATGGGCAGGCAATCACGACCACCGAGATGAAGGCGGTCAGAGCGAGGGTGATTCGAGGCTCGGGTCCGGCCACGAACCCAGATGCCGAACGCGATCGCAGCAACGATCAGGACGAAGGGCACGAAGACCTCGCTGATCCGATCAGCCAGACGCTGGATCGGGGCCTTTGAACCCTGGGCTCGTTGGACGAGCTCGACGATCGAGGCGAGGACCGTGTCGCGCCCGACACGCGTTGTCCGCATCACGATCGATCCCGAGGTATTGAGCGTAGCGCCGATCAACTCGTCGCCGGCAGCTTTCTCGACCGGCAGCGGCTCGCCGGTCAGCATCGATTCGTTGATCGCTGTCTGACCCTCGACGACGATCCCATCGACCGGGAGTTTTTCGCCAGGCCGAACCCGCAGGAGATCCCCGACTCGAACGGACTCGAGCGGCACATCGACCTCGCGGCCGTCCTCCAACCGCCGAGCCGTTTGGGGCTGGAGGCCAATCAGCCGGCGAATCGCACCGGTCGTCTGGTCCTTGGCCCGGGCCTCCAGCCAACGGCCGAGGAGGACCAGCCCGATGATGATCGTCGAGCTGTCGAAGTACGTCTCGGGATGGAGACCGGCCTCGTGGACGACCGTTGGGAAGAGGGTCACGAAGACGCTGTAGCCCCAGGCCGCGCTCGTGCCAACGGCGACGAGGGTGTCCATGTTCGTCGATCGGTGCCGAGCGGCGCGCAGCGCGGCGACGTAGAACCGGCGGCCGGCCCAGGCCTGGATGAACGTTGCCGGGACAAGGGCCAGCCAGTTGATGCTTGTCATTCCGACAGCGGTCTGCGGCCAGAACATCGCCACCATCACGACCGCCGCGACCGCAATCGAGACACTCGCCTGGATTAGGAGCTGACGCCGTTCTCGTTGCCGCGCGGGCTCGTCGGGATCCACCTCGAGCGCCGACGTCTGTTCGGTCTCCGGACGGACGTCATAGCCGGCGGCTTCCACCGCTGCGACGAGTTCCGAGCGACCCGTCACGTACGGGTCCACGGTCACCGTGGCCCGTTCCGTGGCGAGGTTGACGTTGGCCTGGACGACGCCGTCAGTCTTGTTGAGATAGCGTTCGATCCGATTGACGCATGACGCGCAGGTCATGCCCTCGATCGGGAGGACGATTTCGATCGGCCCCTGGCGAGCGGTCGTGGAACTTGGTCTCTCCATACTCCCAGACAGTATAACGCTGGATACCCCTGGGTAGTATCTGGGGATGGCCGGGCCGTGACCGCCCGGCGCGTGGCCCCCGGGCTCGACAGGCCGCGCTCGACCGTTGCGCGGCAGCCCGCGCCGGGGTACGCTCCGGCGGTCAACTGAATCACCCTCCGAGCGCGGGGAAGCCGGTGCGAAACCGGCGCTGTCGCGCAACTGTAAGCGGGGAGCAGCCGACCAGATTGCCACTGGGACATTCGTCCCGGGAAGGCGGTCGAGCTGTCGCGATCCGCAAGCCAGGAGACCCGCCCGGAGGGTTCTGGTACCCGTTCGCGCGGAGTCGACGGGAGGCCTCCCCGGGTCTCCGTCGTTTGCGTGCGGACGAGGCGAAAGGGAGGTCTGTTCCGTGCGAACAGCCATTGCGACCAGCGCGCTACTGGTCGTGGCCATCCTCGCTTCGGCCGGGGTCGCCCTCGCTGGACCCGATCCGGCTACCGCGGCGCTCGGCTATCTGGCCAACCAGCAAGCTGCCAACGGCTCGATTGCGGCGAGCGCGGGGGTGACCGAGGACGTCATCCTCGGGACCGCGGCCGCGAACTTCGACCCGAACACCCTGATCTCGTGCGCCGGCACGAGCGCCTACCACTACTTGGCGGTGCCCGCCAATCTGACCGCCGAGACAGCGACCGCCGGGGGGACCGGCAAGCTGATCCTGGCCGTCCTGGCGGGCAAGCTCGACCCGACGGCCTTCGGCGGACAGAACCTGATCGTCCGCCTCGGGACATTCCTGAACACGACGACCGGGGCATATGGCGACGGGTCGACCTTTGGCCAGTCGCTTGCGATCCTCGCCCTGAAGGGCGCCGGCCACGCGATCCCCGTAGCTGCGGTCACCGAACTGGAGGGCCTCCAGGACACCGACGGGAGCTGGAACTATCAGGCCACGAGCAACTCGACCACGGGTGACACGAACTCCACGGCGATCGCGGTCGAGGCGCTGACCGCTGCAGGCATCGCCGCGTCCGATGCGTCGATGACGAAGGCGATCGCCTACCTGCACACGCAGCAGAACCGCGATGGCGGATTCACCTTCAGCGCGCCCGGGTTGAGCGACCCGGACTCGGACGCCGTCGTGATCCAGGCGCTCGCGGCGCTGGGCCAGAATCCGATCGGCGCTAGCTGGACGGTCGCGGGCAAGACCGTGTTCAACGACCTCCTCTCGCGCCAGGCGCCCAATGGCGGGTTCATCTTTCCGGGCAATCCGACAGCGGACGCCTTCACGACGAGCCAGGTGCCGGCCGGTCTCAGGCAGGTCCCGCTACCGGGCATCACGACCTGGGCGGCCGGAGCAAAGATCCCGGGGGTGAGCTGCCCGACCCCCAAGCCGACGGCCAGCCCCAAGCCGACGGCCAGCCACAAGCCGGCGGTCACGCCGCCGACGACGTCGACCGCGGGTGTGCCTGCCCGTGGCGATGATGGTGGGCCGATCGTCCCGGCGCTCTATGGATCGTTGGCGCTGGCAGTGCTCGTCGGCTCGGCGACCATCCGACGACGGAGTTCGCGCTCGCGCAGGTGACGCGGATCAACCGACGCATGCGGGGTTCAACGCAGATCGGCTGGTTCGCGCGGGCCAGGGGCCTCGTCCTGGCCCTCGCGATCGCCGGGACAGCCGGGTCGGCGATGGCGCTATCGCCGCTCGGTCCCTTCGCCGGTTCCGCCTGCGCCAGCTCTGGTCCGTACCACGCCGCGCTGGTCGTCGAGCACGGAGGTGGCGGGACGATCCGGCGCTGCGTGGGGTTCTCGAGCGCGACGATCACGGGCGACCAGCTGCTTCAACTGAGCGGAATCGAGGACACCACCGCGACGTTGGGCGGGTTCGGCCAGGCGGTCTGCCAGATCGACAATGAGCCGGAACACTTCTCGGCTTGTCTGCCCCCAAGCCCGGATCCGTACTGGGCGATCTTCGTCTCGCGCGGTGGCGGGTCGTGGGCGGCGTCGAACCTGGGGATCTCCAGCCAGACGTTTGCTAACGGCGACGCGGAGGGCTTCCGCTATGACCCACAGACCGGCACGGCCGCCCCACCCCCCGTACCGACGCCCTGTCCCAGCCCGACACCCCTGTCGACAGCGACCCCGGCACGCACCTCCGACGCCACGCCCCATCTGGCGCCGAGCCCGAAAGCGCCCGCAGCACCGACGCCTCGCCCGCCGGCAGGTGGCGCTTCCCAGCCGAGCTCAGCGACGAATCCGCCACTCGCCAGCGGCGCTGGGTCTGCGCTGTCGTTGGCATCGCCGGTGGCGTCGGAGCCCGCTCCGGTCCCGAGCGGCAGTGCACCGCCGGCTGACCTGACGCAGGCATCATCCAACGAGGGGCTCGCGACGGCAGGAGCGTTGCTCGCGCTGCTCATTCTGGTCGTTGTCGTTGTCGTAGTCGCCGCGGCCAGATCACGGTCGCGCCGGATGGGTCGATGAACGGCCGGGCCCAGGCAGCCTGGTCGGCGGTTGCACTCGTCGTCGCCCTGGGTGGAACGAATCCGCTCGTGCGCGCCCTCATCGCCGTCATCTCGCTCGATCTGCTGCTGACCCAGGCCCCGCCAGGGCGCTCGCTCCGGCCGGTCCTCCTGGGGGTCACCCTCGCCGGCGCCGCTGCCACCGTCCTGAACCTTCTCCTCGCCCATGTCGGCCGCGATGTCATCGTGTCGCTGCCCGACGGGATCCCGATTCTGGGCGGCCCGATCACGATTGAGTCGGCTGCCTTTGGCATCTCGACCGGGCTCGGCCTGGTCGCGGCGATCCTGGCGGTCGCCCCGCTGTCGCTGGTGCTCGCTCCCCACGAGCTGCTCGACGCCTTCCCGACGGGCCTGGAACGGAGTGCGATCGTCGTGGCCACCGCCCTCAACCTGGTGCCGGCCATCCGACGGAGTGCGGCTGGCGTGATCGAAGCGCAGCAGCTCCGCGGCCGCCGCTCTCGCGGCCCGACGCTGTGGCGCGAGATCCTTGTCCCGGTCATCCTCACCGCGATCGAGAACTCGCTGCAGCTTGCCGAGGCGATGGAGGCGCGCGCCTTCGGCTCGGGCCGGCGCAGCCGCTGGGAGCCGGCGGCCCTCGACGGGCTCGGCCGCCTGACCCTGGCCTCGGCAGCTGTTGCGTTCGTGCTCGCCGTCGCAGCCCGATTGGCCGGCGCCGACCTCGACTGGCAACCGTATCCAAGCCTGACCGTGCCCAATGTCCCGCCACTGATCCTCGCAGCCTGCCTCGTGCTGGCCATTCCCTGGCTGCCCTGGCACGGCCGAATGAGATGGANNGGCGGCGCTGGTGGACATCAGCCTCGAGGTCGAGCCGGGTCTAAGCCTCCTGGCGGGGCCATCGGGCGGCGGCAAGTCCACGCTCCTGCGGGTCCTGAACGGTCTCGTGCCTCATTTTCACGGTGGGACGATCTCCGGTTCCGCAGTGGTCGGCGGGTTCGACGTCCTGCGGACACCGACTCGCAGGCTGGCCCGCGAGGTCGGCTTCGTCTTCCAGGACCCGGAAGCGCAGTTCGTCTCGGCGACGGTGGAGCGCGAGGTCGCCTTCGGGCTCGAGAACCTGGGAATGGATCGGCGCGAGATGCTGACCCGGGTCCGAGATGCGCTGGCGGCGATCGGGGCGAGTGAATTGCGGGGACGGTCGGTGACCAGCCTCTCCGGAGGCGAGCGCCAGCGGGTCTCCCTCGCCGCCGCAATGGCCCTTCGGCCGCGGCTCGTGGTGCTCGACGAGCCGATCTCGCAACTGGATCGGATCGGCGCAGCGGCCGTCGTGGAGGCCTGCCTCGAACTCGTCGCGGGCGGGACGGCGGTGATCATCTCGGAGCACCGACTCGAGCACCTCCTGCCCGTCGCGGATCGGCTGATGATCATCGAAGCCGGCTGCCTCGACGGACCGGCGGCGCCGGGGCTGCTGGCCGGTCGACTGCCTGCAGCCCCGGCGATCGTCGACCTCGGTCGACGTCTGGGCTGGGCTCCCCTGCCACTCGATACCGCGAGCGTCGGAGACCTTCTCCCGGTTCTCCGTGCGCCTATCATCCCGGACCGGCAGCGGAACCTTACCCAGCCAACGGATGTGGCCTGGGCGGTCTCGGACGTGACTGCAGGGCCCGCCGGCGTTGTTCTCGGTCGGGTCAGCCTGGCTGGCGCTCGCGGCGAGGTGGTCGTGCTGATGGGTCCGAATGGCGGCGGCAAGACGACGTTGCTACGGGTGTTGGGCGGGCTCCTCCGTCCTCGATCCGGGAGGGTGGACCGGGTGCCGGGCCGGGTCGCCTACCTACCCCAGGATCCGGCCGCCCTGCTCCATCGTCCGTCAGTGCGGGCCGAGGTCGAGGCGACCCTGCGCTGGACGGGCAGTCACGAGACGGCCGACGGGATCCTCGGTGAACTGGGTCTTCTGGGCGTCGCCCAACGCTACCCNNACGGCGATCGTCCTGGCGACCCACGACGAGGACCTGGCGGCCGAGGTCGGCGACCGGATCGTGCGGGTTGAAGATGGTCGGCTCGATGATCTCGGTAGCCCTGACCTGGCCCTGTCCGGGGAGACACCGTGGGCGACCCAGATTGGCCGGCTGTACCCAGGGGGTCCGGTGACGGTCGGCGGGGTGCTCGGCCGATTGGCCGACGCTCCAGAACGTCTCTCGACATGACCCGGGTGCCAGCCCAGCTGATGCTGGCGATCCTCTCCCTGGTGGGCCTGGCCTTGTTCGGCTGGCCCTTCGTGGCAGCGGCGGCCACCCCCGACCTGCCGGCCCTGGCGATTGGCATCGGGGCGTTGGCCGGGCTCGTCCTCACCGAGATTGGTGCGCGCCGCCTCGATGCCCGGATGCTCGCCTTGCTGGCAGCCATCGCGGCGATTGACGCCGGTCTCCGTCTCGCTCTCGTGACCGGCATTGCCGGCTTCAGTCCGATCTTCTTTCTGGTCCTGTGTGCCGGATACGCCTTCGGCCCTTCGTACGGGTTCCAGGCCGGCGCCGTTGCCCTTCTCGTCTCGGCGGTCGCCACCGGCGGGATCGGGCCGTGGCTCCCGTTCCAGCTGTTCGGCGTGGGCTGGGTGGGACTCGCCGCCGGGCTGATCGGCGGATTCGTCAGCCGACTGACTGGTCGCGGCGCAGCGGACTCGCCGACTCGACGCGACCTGCTGATCCTGGCGACCGTGGGGGCCCTGATGGGGCTGGCCTACGGAGGCCTGCTCGACGTGTGGGACTGGACCTACTTCCGTGGAGCGGGGGACCTCGCCTGGGTGCCCGGGTTGCCCCTGCCGGAGATGCTCCAGCGCTTCGGGCGATTCTACCTTGTGACGTCGCTGGGGTACGACAGCTTTCGCGCGGTCGGCAACGCCGTGATGGTGCTGACGCTTGGTGCACCGGTCCTGGCGGCCTTCTGGCGAATTCGAGTCCGATCCTCGTTTCGGATCGTCGACGCGGTGGGGGTGGACACCATGGCGGCAGGTGTGCAAAGGCCGCCGGTCGCCACCGACGACCAGCGGCCCATGCGCTCCTAGAGGTTGGGCAGGGCGGTCCTTGCCAGCGTGACCATCAGATCCTCCCTGCGCCTGTCTTGCGCAGAGCGATCAGGACTAGGGACAGGAGGATGCGGCCAAGCATGATCAATCGACGCCGACTGGCTCGGGTTGGTTCCAGTGAAGGTTGGACATCGGAGCGCAGGCGGTTCGAGAGTTGAGCGCCGGGCCATCAGCCAAGCCGCCTGCGCCACGGGTCGACCCGGAGCTGCCCTTGTTCGGCAAGCCGCAGCTAGGCCGTTTCGAAGCCGAAAGAACGGGACGGGCTCGCAGCATCGAGGTCGTGCTGCCCCGGCGGCGATCTAGGCTGAACCGAGAGGCAGGTCATCGACCGCGTCAACGAGCCTTCTCTCGCGAGGGTCGGGCGACCGCCCACTGCCATGCGCCGATCCGGTCACCTCGAGGCACGTTATCTACCCCTCAGCCCGGCGCCGAGCGCCCATCCCGGGCTCATGTCGGCCTTCGCCTTAGGTACACTACCCATTAGGTGGCCGCCACAAGCACGGCGCCGCGGATGGCGTTGCCGAACCTGACCGGGACGAGGTTGGCCACGAAACCGCCGGGGTCGACTCTGCCATAGGTGCCCGACGTTGTGGCTGTCGACTGCCAGAAGAACGCGGGCGCGAACCCGCGGATGCCGATCGCGACTGGGGTGAAGAAGAGGCCAGGCTACGTGAAGCAATCGTCAGGGCCGGCGAACCAACCGGGCGGTCCGTTCGGCGGACGCGTCGCGCTCGTCACCGGGGCGGGCAGCCCGCGTGGAATCGGGTTCGCGGTCGCGCGGCTCCTTGGCCGTGGCGGGACCTGGGTTGCGATCGCCTCAACCACGAACCGGATCCATGAGCGTGTCGCCGAGCTGACCACCGAGGGGATCGCCGCGACCGGCCATGTCGCCGATCTCATGGTCGAAGGAGCCCCGGCGCGGCTCGTCGCGGAGGTCCGGGCAGCTCACGGGGATCGGCTCGACATCCTCGTGAACAACGCTGGGATGGTTGCGGTCGGGGCCGCCGAGGAGTCGCCGACCTTCACCGAGATGGACGAGGCGGCGTGGGATCGCGGGATCGCCCGGAACCTCCGGCTCGCCTTCCTGGTGACCCGGGCCGCGCTGCCCGCCATCGTCGCGAGCGACGGCGGCCGGATCGTCTTCGTGTCGTCGGTCACAGGACCGCTCGTGAGCACCCCCGGTTCGGCGGCGTACGGCGCGGCGAAGGCGGGCCTCATCGGGCTCATGCGCGGCTTGGCCATCGAGGTCGGGCGGCAGGGCGTGACGGTGAACGCGGTGCTCCCGGGCTGGATCGCGACCGCGTCACAGCTTCCCGAAGAAGCGATCGGGGGGTTGAACACCCCGGTCGGTCGATCGGGCACCCCGGAAGAGGTCGCCGCCGTCATCGCCTTCCTCGCGTCGCCGGGGGCGAGCTACGTCACGGGGCAAGGCATCGTTGTCGACGGCGGCAACACGATACAGGAGTACAAGGGCCCCTCAGACGCCTGGTACTGAGGGCCGCGTTGTTGTGCTTGCGCCCAGGGGGATTCGGGCGCGCGGACAGCAAGCGTGGTCGTCCGCACCGCGTGAGGTTAGGACGTTCGTCTGGGCCAGGTGCCGCAGTGGCAATCAATGGGCCGACCGGCGCAGATCCGCCGACGCCTAGCCGATGCGTGCCAGCAGCCAGGCATCGGCCAGCTGGAGCGCCACCCCACGGCGGTCACCGAACCAGCCGCGAGGACGTCGACCACCCGGGCGAGACGAGCCCGCTTTGCCTCGGCCAGGGCTTGCCTGAACGTCGGGTCGTCGAGTCGGCGGAAGGCCGTTCGGCGGCTGAGCCCGGCCGTACCGGCGGCGTCTTCAACGGTGGCTCCACCGAGAAGAGCGGCGATCAGCGCGGCGTCGCGGCCAGGAGTGCCACTACGTGCGATCGCGTGCCAATCCTGAGGCGCCACGACCGGTTACGGTGGATCGGCTGGCGCAGCTGAACGTGGCGCCAGCGTCCGTGTCACCACGTTGGGGCGTTCGTTAGAAGTCGCTAGTCAGGAAACCATGCTGAGCACCTGTCACCCCGCTGCAAGGTTGATCAGGTGTCCGCAGGCCCGTTTGGAACGGGCCGTCGTTCAAGCTTCGTCGACAATCCGCTTGAGGGCGAACGATGCTCGAGAATGCCCCGAACCAACGACCCGAAGATTCACGGCGGCGAAGGGCCGACGACGCCGATCCTCCGACGCGGCAGCCCACAACCAAACGCCGTCACGGTGAGCACCCAGAACCGATCAAGCACGAACCCGGTGAGGAGCCGCCACGTGTCGGGCCGACCGATCTGCCCGACCGTCCGTGACCATTATCACGTTGAAGCCTGTGGTCAGCGCCTGACCTTGCGCATCGCGCCGGCCATCGCAGGCTGACCGGATTCGTCGAGGCCCGCGATAACGCCCTCCATGTCGGCCTCTGAGCGGTTCTGACTCAACTTGGCCTTGGCTTCGATTCGCTCGATCAACAGCTCGACCCCCACGATTGCCCGGAGCTGGCCGGCAATGTACGCCGGCGGTGCGTCGTCGACCGACCATTGCTCAGCCCGGGAAGCTTCGTGATGTGCCGTCAGCCGGCGGACCAGAGCTTCGACCCAGGCGACATCGTCGTGAATCACGAGCTGGCCGTAGACGTTGGCGGTGATGTAGTTCCAGGTCGGCACAACCCGACCGTGCTCGCGCTTCGTCGCATACCATGATGGCGTGATGTACGCATCGGGACCGCGCACGATCACCAGTGCCTCACCCAGAGCCGGCTCCAGCCACTGCTGGTTGTTGCGGGCCACGTGGCCCACCAGCGAGCCCAGCTCGCCGATGTCTGCTCGGCTGCCCGGAGTGTCGTACAGGAATGGCAATATCGTGGCCAGGAGCCCCTGGGCGGTGGGCGTCACCAGGTCGGCCGCGCCGTGGTGCGTCAGCAGTTCGTGAACGGCCGCGTCGTCCGGCTTGAAATGGGCGGGGATATACACCTGATCCCTCGAAGTCTGGTAGGTCCCGACGAGTATGGAGCCTGATCGCCGCCACGCCAACTGGGCCAGCCGTGCTCGATATCCACTACCTTGGGCCGGTTGGAGCGCCGGCCCTCTACCAGCAGCTGTGGCGCTGGCGGGCCGGGCTCGCCACGGATTCAGCGCGCTGAGTCTTGCTCGACTGGGCGCCTCGGACCGAGCATGGTGATCTCGCCGGGCTCCAGGATCCGCACCTCGACATCGGGCGCCAGGACGACAGCCTCCGAACGCAGAGCGTGCGGCGGATCGACGAGCAGCCGGCTTCGATACCAGCTGAGCCCGATCGGCCAGTAGGTGCCCCAGTGAATCGGGATGGCCAACGTCGGCTGGACGAGCGCAAGAGATTCGGCGGCGCGGCGAGGATCCAGGTGGCCTGACCCCAGCCGCGGACCCCAACCCCACACCGGCAGCAGCGCGAGGTCGATCGCCCGCAGGTTGGCCATCCCGAGAAACACGTCCGTATCACCGGCGAACCAGACGCGGTGCTCGTCCGACTCGACCACGAATCCCAGCGACTCCGCCCGAGGTCCGGCGGGAGGCCGGTGGCCGACGTGGAACGCGGGCACCGCCTCAATCGAGACCGAGCCGAACTCGGCGCGATCGGACAAGGTCAGCTCGACCACATCGTCGAAGCCCCACCTGCGGAGCAGGCGGCCACCTCCGCGAGGCACGAATAAACGGGGCGTTCCGGGCACCATCCGCAACGAGCCCAGGTCCAGGTGATCGAGGTGGAGATGCGACACGAGGACTGCATCCACAGGCTCGGTCGCGGCCAGCGTGACCGGTGGAGCGTGCCGTCTCAGGAGGCTCACCCGGTCGCGCAGCAGGGGGTCGGTCAGGATCCGGATGCCGCCAATCTCGAGCATCACGGTCGAATGCCCAAGGAACCTGGCCCGGGTCGACACCAGGCAATTGTGGACGGGTTGCCGGTTGCCCTCATTCGGCGCCAGATCGGGCGGTGCCGTGGGTCCGGCGGAGAGTCAAGTGCTACGAATGCGGACGACGATGACCGGCGCGGGGGCATGATCGACGACGAAACGAGCGACGTGGCCGAGGCTCCTCGGCCCAGGCTCGGTCGGCCCGATCCGGGCACGGGCCGCGAGGACGAGCGCGTCTGCCCCGATCAAGTTTGTGGCAGCGATGATCTCGTGCTCCGGGTGCCCTCGGCGGACCTCGTCCGTGATCGTCACCGTATCGGGCAGGCTGGCCTTGAAGCGTTCATGCCAGGTCGCCAGGATCGCCGTCGATGCCGCCTGCTCGGCTTCTTCCAGCCGGCGATCGTCGAGACCTCCAGGTCCGCCGGGCCATGGTCCGCGACGGACTGCCGGGCCGCGACCGAGCAGCGCGCGCGGCTCGATGTCGACGACGTGGACAAGCGTGATCGCGACGGGCTGCGTAGCGGGACCGAGCAGTCGGGCAACGTCCGCGACCAGGATCGGATCCTCCCCGCCCGCGATCGCGATCAGCAGCCGCAGCGGCTGGTTCACGGACGACTCATCGTGGAACGCCGAGGATCAGCGCAACCGCCAGGGCCGCAGCGATGGTGATCGGGGTCACGACCAAACCCATCCGGATGTAGCTCCACGACGAAATCACCAGGCCACGTTGGCGCAGGAGAACGAACCACAGGAGCGTGGACACGGAGCCGACAGGTGTCAAGTTTGGCCCGAGATCCGCACCAATGATCGTGCCCAATGCTGCCGCATGGGCGCTCGCCTGGCCCAGGCCCGAATTATGGATGGCGTCAGCCAGGACGAAGGCGGCCGGCAGGTTGTTGAACAGGTTGGCTCCGACCGCGCCGGCCGCGGCGGACACGACCATGACCGCGGCCGGCATGTCGCGCACTGGGCCCAGTACGAGGTCGGCAAGCAGGGAGGTCACTCCGGCCGTGGACAGGCCGTCAACGAGGACGCCCATGGCGGCCACGAAGACGAGGAGCGACCAGCCGATGCCATCGAGCGGCCCCGGCCGACGGCCCCCGATCCGCTCGATCACGAGCAGGAACAGCCAGGCGATCGACAACGTGGGCCCGAGCGGGATGTTAACGATAGAGGCCAGCGTGAAGGCGATCGCGGCCAGCCCGAATGCGAGTCGAAGGGTCATCGGGATCGCGCCGAATGATGACCAGGAACTCCCCCCCGGGGCCAGGACCGAGGTGGCGGGCAGCCGCCGCCGGTAGATCAGGAGCAGGCACCCCAGCAATGCGCCGACGGAGGCGACCGCCGCCGGTAGCAGCACGGGCACCAGGCTGGCGGCGCTCTCGCCCAGCCGATCCGTGACGATGATGTTGACCGGGTTGCTGACCGGCAACGCCAGCGAGGCGGCATCGGCAACGAAGGTGCAAGCCAGAACGTAGGGCAGCGGCTCGAGGCCGAACCGGGTCACGATCACGTAGACCACCGGCGTCAGGACCAAGGCGGCTGCGTCATTCGAGAGCAGCGCCGCGACGAAGGCGCCCACGATCACCACTGCCACGAGCAGTCGCCGCGGCCGACCACCCGACAGGCCCGCGGCGCGGCCGGCGAGCGCTTCGAACAGGCCGCTCCGCTCGGCAACGGCAGCGGTCCCGGTGAGTCCGACGAAAAAGAGGAGGACGTTCCAGTGGCCGGCGACGTTCGCACCGGCCTCGTCCGGCCGCACGAGGCCTGCTATGACCATCGCGCCCGCTCCGACGAGAGCGGCAGCCGCCTCGCTGATCCCTCTTGGTCGGGCAATCACCAGCCCAATCGTGGCCAGGAAGATCACGACCGCGAGGGGTGCCCCCGGAGCCAGAGGTTGGCTCAGGAGGCGCCGACGGTCAGGGCAGCCAGGATGACCCCGATCGCGGTCACGCCCAGGCCTAGGATGATCAGGACGCGGGTGCTCCGGGGATCGTCGGGCAGGTTACGCAGTCGGCGGCCGGCGCTCCAGCCGAGCCCGACCAGCAGGGCCGTCAGCCCGATGCCGATCATCCCGAATCCGATGGCAACCCCGAGGTTTACCTGGATCTGCTGCAGATCGGTCTCCCGGTCGGACGAGTGCGACGCGAACAGACCGTGCGACGCGTATCTATGATCGCACGCGAGCCTCGGTCAAACTGATCGACCTCCCCCGGCCGGTGATGGCCCACGCTGATCGCCGCGTCAGGTCGCCGCCATGGGCCTCAAATCTGATGCTCGCACGCCACTAATAGGACTCCTGCCTACTGGCCGACAACCGCTTAATCTGCCACTCTCGGATCGTCATCGCGAACGGCCACTGGAGTCAGCCTCAATGCTTCCCCGCGGGGCCGCTCGAACTCCCGGACGTGCTCGCCGCCGCGCACTCCGGGGAGCTGCGTTCCAGGCGCTTCTCCTGGTCGTGCTCGCCGGAGCGTGGCCCTCTGCTGTCGCGGCGACCGGCGCAACGCCGCCGGCCAGCTCCGCCACCTCGGTCGCGCAGCAAGAACAACTGGCGGTTCGGGCGTTGTGCCCGCCGGCGGCGCCCGGTTACATGTCGTGCCTGGCCCTCGTCCGGACCGACAGCGCGCCGCTGACCCGGTCGGCAGTCGGTCCGCTCACGATGCCGAGAGGCTTCGCCCCCAGCCAACTCCTGTCGGCCTATGGGCTGCCAGATGCGGCTTCGGGGGCCGGGTCCGGGATCACCGTGGCCATCGTCGATGCCTTTGACCTGCCCACTGCTGCATCGGACCTGGCCACCTACCGCAGCCAGTTCGGCCTGAGTCCATGTACCACCCAGAATGGCTGCTTCAGGAAGATCGACCAGCATGGCAGTACCATTTACCCGGCCTACGACCAGGGCTGGGGCGGCGAGATCGCGCTCGACATCGAGATGGTCTCGGCGATCTGTCCGAACTGCCACATCCTGCTGGTGGAAAGCGATTCCACGTCCGTGCAGGATCTCGGCACGGCCGAGAACACCGCGGTCGGCCTGGGTGCCGTGGTCGTCTCGAACAGCTATGCCGGTCCGGAGTTCCTCGGCGAGAACCTCGCCGACAGCGCCTACTACAACCACCCCGGGGTAGCAATCACAGTGGGCGCCGGGGACGACGGCTACGGGGTGGACTTTCCCGCGTCGTCGCCCCACGTCACCTCAGTTGGCGGGACCAGCCTGGCCACGGCAGCCAACGCACGCGGCTGGACGGAAACCGCCTGGGACATGGCTGGCAGTGGCTGTTCGGCCTATGAGCCCAAGCCAGCCTGGCAACATGACCCCTCCTGCGCAAATCGGACCGTCGCCGATGTTTCCGCCGTCGCCGATCTAGCGACCGGTGTGGCCGTCTATTCGACGCCCAGTGGCGGCTGGGTCAGGTTCGGTGGGACGAGCGTGGCGACCCCGATCATCGCCGGCGTCTACGCGCTCGCGGGGGCTCCGTCGCCCGGGACCTATCCCGCGAGCTATCCCTACGCCCAGTCGGGCCAGCTCAACGACGTGACGAGCGGGTCCAATGGCAGCTGCGGTGGGACATATCTGTGCACCGCAATGGGTGCCTACGACGGTCCGACGGGCCTTGGCACCCCGAACGGAACCGGTGCCTTCACCGCCCCGGGTGCCCCGAGCACCCCGACGCCGCCGAGCGCTCCGGCCGCCCCGAGCGCCCCGACGGCTGTCATCGCGACGGCCGGCAACAAGACGGCGCTTGTGAGCTGGCACGCGCCGGCCGGCAACGGGAATCCGATCACCGGGTACACCGTCACCTCCACGCCGGAGTCGAAGACCTGCACGACGGCCGGAACCGTGAGCTGCACGGTGAGCGGCCTCACGAACGGCGCTTCCTACACGTTCAGCGTGACCGCCACGAACTCGACCGGGACGGGCCCGGCCTCGACATCATCCGCGTCCGTGATCCCCGCGACCGCACCAGATGCCCCGACTGGCGTCACTGCCGCCCCGGCCGATGGCTCGGCCATCGTCAGCTGGTCGGCGCCGGTGTCAAATGGCGGCCGGACCATCACCGGCTATACCGTGAGCTCGTCACCGCCGGGCAGCACGTGCACGACCACCGGAAGCCTGAGCTGCACCGTCCTGGGCCTGGCCAACGGCACGTCCTATGCATTCACCGTCACAGCTACGAACCCGATGGGGACCGGGCCGGCTTCGGCTCCGTCGTCGAGCGTTACGCCGATCACGGTCTCCGGTGCGAGCGGCGCAACCTATGTCGTGGTCACCCCCAACCGCCTGGTCGACTCGCGGATCGGCCTCGGCCTCGCTTCGGGCCTGACTGCCAACGTGGCCCAGACCTTCCCGGTTACCGGCCAGTCGGCCGACTCGACCAGGAACATCCCGGCCAGCGCGATCGCGGTCACGGGCAACCTGACCGTCACGGGCCAGACCGCCCCCGGCTACTTTGCCCTGACCCCGGTCGCCACGAACAGCCCGACAACCTCGACCCTCAACTTCCCGCACGGTGACATCCGGGCGAACGGGGTGACCGTGCCGCTCGGGGCGGGCGGCATGCTCAGCATCACCTATGCCGCCCCGGCCCGGGCCACGGCCCAGGTCGTATTCGATGTGACCGGCTACTTCCTGCCCTGAACCAGTGAGGGCAGGCGCGCTGCTACGATCGCCAGGTGGGATCGGCACGACCAGGAGCCATCGCTGGGCTCGCTCAGCCGTCGCCTCGCGGGGGCATGGGTGCGCTGCCTCATTCCGAGGGTGTGACCTTCCGAGTCTGGGCCCCGCATGCCGAGGCTGTCTCCGTATCGGGCACGTTCAACGCCTGGGACCGGGAAGGGATCACCCTTGCCCGTGACCCTCCCGCCAGTGCACCGGGGGCCCCGGGCAGCTGGTCGGGGACGTGGTCGGTGGACGTGCCCGGGGTGATGGTCGGCGCCGAGTACCGCTATCTCCTCCAGACGCCGGCTGGTGTCCTGTCGCGAATTGATCCATATGCCCGCCAGGTTACGAGCTCAGTCGGCAATGCCGTGGTGTACGACCCGGAGGCCTTCGACTGGGGCGATGTCACCTTTGACACGCCCAGTTGGAGCGACATCGTCATCTACGAGATGCACATCGGGACGTTCGGTGCCAGGAACGGCACGCCGGGCGACTTCGACCGGGCGATCCGGCGAATGCCTTACCTGCACGACCTGGGGATCGGTGCGATCCAGGTGATGCCGCCCTTCGAATATGCCGGCGATGTGTCGTGGGGCTACAACCCGGCCCACATCTTCGCGATTGAGTCGACCTATGGTGGTCCTGATGCGTTCAAGCGCTTCGTGCAGGCTGCTCACGAGCACGGCATCGCGGTGATCGTTGACGTGGTCTACAACCACTTCGGACCGGGCGATCTCGACCTGTGGCGGTTCGACGGGTGGGCGGAGGGCGAGTGGGGCGGAATCTACTTCTACAACGACGAACGGGCCGTCACCCCGTGGGGCAACACCCGGCCCGACTACGGCCGGGGCGAGGTTCGGGCCTTCCTGCGTGATAGCGCGTTGACCTGGCTCGAGGAGTTCCGGGCGGACGGCTTGCGTTTCGACTCGACGCTGTACATCCGGACGGTTGACGAGCGGTCGGAGACCGAACTGCCCGACGGCTGGTCATTCATGGTTTGGTTGAACAACGAGATCCGGGTACGCCAGCCATGGAAGCTGACCATCGCGGAGGATCTCGGCGACGCGGCGCTGCTGACCGTCCCGACCGATGCCGGCGGGGCAGGTTTCGGTGCCCGCTGGGACCCCGCCTTCCTGGCCGTAGTGCGCGCGGCGTTGACTGCAGCCGAAGACAGCGAGCGGGACATGGCCTCTGTCGCCGGCGCCCTGCTCGGTGGAGGGGAACGCCCGTTCAGCCGGGTGGTCTACACGGAGTCACACGATGACGTCGCCAACGGCCAGACCCGACTGGCCGAGGCGGTGGCGCCCGGCGATGGTGGCAATTGGTTCGCTCGGAAGCGGGCGACGCTCGGCTCGTCGATCACCCTCACGGCAGCCGGCATCCCGATGCTCTTCCAGGGCCAGGAACTCCTCGAGGATCGCTGGTTCGACGACACCGTGCCGATCGACTGGTCGAAGTCGCACCGGTTTGCCGGGATCCTGCAGCTCCATCGCGACCTGATCGGGCTGCGTCGCGACACCGACGGGTGGTCGGCCGGGCTCAAGGGTCCCTACACCGCGATCATCCGTGCCGACGACGCGGCCAAGGTCCTGGCCTGGCATCGCTGGCTCGAAGGTGGTCCGGGTGACGACGTGGTTATCGTTGCGAATTTCTCGACCCGGCCGCTGCTGGATCTCCCCATGGGCCTGCCCTGGCCAGGGCGCTGGCGGATCCGGCTCAACTCCGATTCGACGGTCTACGACGCACAGTTCGGGGGCGGCATCGCCGACGATCTCGATGCCGACGGGGGACCCCTCGACGACCAACCCGCGAGTGGGCTGGTGAGCGTAGCCTCGTACGCCGTGGTGATCCTGTCGCAGGACCGCTAGGCCGGGATCAACCCGGTCGGTTCCCGCTGGCTGGACGGCGTCCCTCACTGATCAGGATTGCGCCGGCAAGGACGAGCATGGCGACGCCCGCGACGCCCCAGAAGCTGCTGCCAGTCATCCCGCTGCCCTTGATCAGGCCGGTGCCCTGGCCGATCCAGGCGAGGCCGACGAGGAACAGGACAACGGCAACGGTGAGTCGCGAGCGGCGCATTCGGGTTTCTCCAGGTTGAGTCGGAGGACGGTCGAATTCGCGCCCTCGCTCGATGGTACGGCGGGGAGCCACGAAGCGGTTCTGGAACCCACGACCCGCGGCCGTCCGCGGGCCGGGAGTCGGCTAGCCGGCCGTGTCGACCCCGTCGAGCTCCTCGATCGTCAACTCGGACGGCCCACGCTCCGACTGGAGACGTCGCGCGACCACCTCCGCTTCGTGCAGCACGCGGAGGAGGTTGGCGCCGGCGATCTGGCGCAGGTCGTCGGTCGAATATCCACGGTGGAGCAACGCGGCGAGGAGGTCCGGGAAGTGCGAGGCATCGTCCAGGCCAACCGGCAGTGAGGCACCGCCGTCGAAGTCGCTGCCGATCCCTACATGTTCGATTCCCGCGACGTCGCGCAGATGATCGATGTGGTCGGCAACGTCATCGATCGTGGCCACCGGCCCGGGGTGCTCGTCCCGCCAGTGCTGCTCCAACTCGGCCAGTGCCGTTTCAGAAGCCTCGGGTTGACTGGCCCGCAGTGCCTCGACCACGGCGTCAGCGGCCTGTTCGTACTCGACCACGGCCCCTGACACGAAGCCGGACAGGAAGACCGCCATCACGACCCCGCCGTTTGACCTGACCCGTCGCAGGATCTCGTCGGGGACGTTGCGCGGATGGTCGGCCACCGCCCGGGCGCCCGAATGCGAGAAGATCACCGGGGCCTCGGTGCTGTCGAGTGCCACGGACATGCTCGCCGGCGATACGTGGCTGAGGTCCACCAGCATGCCCAGGCGGTTCATCTCACGCACAACCTCAACCCCGAACCGGCTCAGGCCGGCGTGCCGCGGAACATCCGTTGCGGCGTCGGCCCAGGCCGTCGTCAGCCAGTGGGTCAAGGTCATATAGCGGACACCTAGGGCATGGAACTGGCGCAGGATCGGCAGGGAGGAGCCAATCATCGATCCGCCCTCGAGTCCGATCATGGAGGCGATTCGACCGGCCCCAAAGACTCGCTCGACTTCGTCCGCCGTTGTTGCGAGTTCGAACGTCTCCGGGTAGGCGGACACCATCCGGCGAACGATGTCGAGCTGCTCGAAGCCGCGCCGGGTTGCCTCGGGTTCGGGCAGACTGGCCGGGACCCACACGGACCAGAACTGACCGCCCACACAGCCCGCTCGCAGACGCGGGATATCGGTCATCAGGTCCGCGACGGGCAGGCGCAGGTCGACCTTGGAGATGCGCAGGCCCACGCGCCTCCGAAGGGCCTCAGGCAGATCGTTGTGGCCGTCGATCAGGGGCGCGAGGCGAAGGAGCTCGCGGGCCTGGCGGAGGGCGTCGTCACCGGGATCGATGGCAGCCACGGGCCGATCCTAGCAGCCCCACCGCCCCGCTTGAAGCACCTGTATCAAGGGGCCACGGCCCCATTGCTCGGGCTAGTCCTGAACGTCACGCTCGAGCAGGATCGGGAGCGTTTTCGCCCCGTACGAGGGTTGCGGGGTGAGATCCACGCTGGCCACTCGCCAGCCGTCCTTGGCGAACTCGTTGAGGCGCTCCGCCAGCTGCTGAAGGCGAGTCTCGTGCTCGTCCTCCCAAGACACCTGCTCGACCTTGTACTCCACGCGACCCATGGCGCTCACCTTGATGGCTTCTGAGTTCTCTTTCGGACTCGCATTTGCGAGTGCCTTCGAGCTCATCGTTTCCGAGCCAAAAGCATACCAGATGGCCTGCCGGTGGCCCCAGACCCGGGGACGCCGCCGGGGCATGCGAGGGCCTGCCCACGCGATTTGCCAGCCGATCTGCGCGGCTGCCCTTGACAAGCGTTGTGGTGCAGGAGTAGAACGCGGGTGGCCCACCCTGGGACGATGAATGGACAAGTCCCGTCTTGGCAGAAGTGTCAAGGCGCGGACTTTTTCTTTGCCCCGATCAGAGCCTCGAGTCATCATCCCCATGAGTGCGAGCAGCTGGAGGCATTTCCGATGAAGAAGCTGATCAACACGCCGGAGCGACTCGTGGACGAGGAGTTGGCCGGTATGGCACTGGCCCACGCCGACCTCATCCGGGTTGAAGAACCAAACATCATCGTCCGGCGTGACGCGCCGCGGAAGGGCAAGGTGGGAGTGATCTCGGGCGGTGGCTCCGGCCACGAGCCGATGCACGGCGGATTCGTCGGCCTCGGCATGCTCGACGCGGCCTGCCCCGGCGCGGTCTTCACATCGCCCGTCCCGGACCAGATGCTGGCCGCCACCAAGGCCGTCAACGGAGGCGTCGGCGTCCTCCATATCGTCAAGAACTACACCGGCGACATCATGAACTTCGAGATCGCGGCGGAGCTCGCGGGCGCCGCCGGGATCGAGGTCAAGTCAGTTGTCATGGCGGACGACGTCGCGGTCAAGGACTCGCTCTGGACCGCTGGTCGGCGAGGCGTTGGCGGCACCGTTCTGGCCGAGAAGATCGTCGGAGCCGCCGCCGAAAAGAACGCCGACCTGGCCACTCTGGCGGCGCTCTGCCAGAAGGTCCAGGACAACGTGCGCTCGATGGGCATGGCCCTCACATCGTGCACTGTGCCCGCGGCCGGCAAGCCAACGTTCGAGATCGGCGACGACGAGATGGAGATTGGCGTCGGCATCCACGGCGAGCCTGGTCGCGAGCGGCGCAAGCTGGCGACTGCCGATGAGATTACCGAAGCGCTGGCCGTGCCGATCATCGACGACCTCCCGTTCAAGCGGGGTGATCGGGTCCTGGCCTTCGTCAATGGGCTGGGCGGCACGCCGCTCATCGAGCTGTATGTGGTGTACCGCAAGCTGGCCGCGATCCTCGATGGGCGGGGCATCACCATCGCCCGCAACCTGGTCGGCAGCTACATTACGTCGCTCGATATGGCCGGCTGCTCGATTACCCTGCTGCGCCTCGACGACGAGCTCATCCGGCTCTGGGACGCCCCGGTCCACACTGCCGCCCTGCGCTGGTAGGCGTGAGGCCCATGGCCATCACGACGGCCGAGCTGGCCGACGCCGTCGACACGTTCGCCGGGCGGATCCACGCCGCCAAGGAGGAGTTGACGACGCTCGACTCGGCGATCGGAGATGCCGACCACGGGATCAATATGGACCGCGGGATGAGTGCTGTGCGCGAGATCCTGCGGGAGCTGCGCCAGGGCGATCCAGGGGCACTGTTTACGCAGACAGGCATGAAGCTCATCTCGACCGTGGGCGGAGCAAGTGGTCCTCTGTACGGGACGTTCTTCCTTCGACTTGGTACGTCCCTCGGCGAGACACCGGAGGTGACGCCGCGCCGTCTCGCCGAGGCCCTTCGTGCTGGGCTTGAGGGCGTCAAGGCGCGCGGCAAGGCCGAGCTTGGCGACAAGACGATGGTCGATGCCATGACTCCGGCAGTTGAAGCGTTCGAGGCGGGTGCCGATGGCGATCTGACGACGGCCCTGGCTGCCGCCGCGACTGCGGCAGCTGGCGGACGCGACCGGGTCACCCCGGTGGTCGCCCGCAAGGGCCGCGCGAGCTATCTGGGCGAACGCTCGGCGGGGCACCAGGATCCGGGCGCGACGAGCACGACCATCCTGTTCGAGTCGCTGCGTGACGCTCTCGCCGTGACGGGCTGACCGACCGGTGTCCGCCGACGGTGAGCCCTGATGGCCATCGTCGTGGGCGTTGGGTGATCAAGCCAGCGCCATGAGGACGCATCGCCCCCCATCGCCCGAGGACTTCGTCGGTCGTCTCGCGGCCTCGCCGTGCTGTGCAGCGATCGTGGGGGACGAGCATCTCGAGGCGGCCCTCGCGAGCCGGGCGCCGATCCTGTTCATCCTGCGCGGCAATGGGCTCGAGCTGGCGCCTGTCGTCCAGCGCATCCACGATGCCGGAAAGCTCGTCGCGGTCCACTTGGACCTGGTCGACGGCCTGCGCGATGATCACTGGGGCGTTGCCTGGCTGGCCAGATCGGGCGTTGATGCGATCATCACCTCGCACGGTCAGCTGATCTCGGTCATCCGCGACGAAGGGCTCGTCGCGATCCAGCGGTTGCTGCTCTCGCGGCGCAGCCACCTCGACACGGCAGTCACCGCGATCTCGCGGTCGAGCCCGCATATCGTGGAGGTGCTGCCGGGCGTGATCCTGCCCAAGATTGCGCACCTCATGCCCAGGTTCCGATCGCCCGTCCTGGCCGGCGGGTTCGTGCGAACCGAAGCGGACGCACGGGCGGTCCTGGCCGCCGGCGCCGTGGGCGTGACAACCAGTACAGCCGCGCTGTGGGCGCTTGATGGCGGCTGATATCAAGGCCGCGCGGATGCCCGCCGTCGTGGGCCGCGGCGCGCCCATCGAGCTGCCTCAAATCCTGATCGCCGACGACGGCCGCGAGCCCTTCCAGCCGCAGTCCGGGCTCCAGGCCGGGAGGCTCTTTCGCGACACGGATCTCCCGACGCTGATCGCCCGAGTCGGCACGTCGGCCGGCCCGCTCGCGGTGGACATCGACACTATCCGCGGTCTCCAGACCGATGACGCGGCGGTCGACTTCGTCATCCACCGGCTGGGGATCGGCATCGTCCTCACCCGCCGGCCGCAGACGGCAGCGCGCGTTGCCCAGCTCGGGCGCCTCGCCCTGCTTCACATCATGGCGTTCGACTCCACGGGCATCGCTCGTTCGCTGGACGGCCACCCACGAGTCGCCGGCGTCGGGACGGTCGTGTCGCCTGGACTGGTGCTGCCCTACATGCACCCGAGCGAAGTCGAGATCCTGCCCCGACCCATCCTGGCATATGGGCTGATTACCGATCCGGCGGACGCTTTGGCCTGCCTCGAGCTGGCCGACGGCGTTGTCCTCCGCGTGGACGCTGCGGCGTGCCTGGCGGCTTGGTATCGAGGGGCCGAGACGGTCGTTTCGGGGCGGGCCAGAGAGCCTCAATCGCAATCTCGTCGCAAACTATTGACAACGGTCGCCGGGCAGGAGTAGAACCCGCATACCAAACCTCGGGACGATGAAATTGACAAGTCCCGTCTCGGCTGTGATGCCGAGGCGCGGACTTTTTTCTTTGCCTCGAGCGCGGGCAACGCCCCCGAGCTGGGCCTGGTTTGCACGACAGGAGGGATCCCGGATGGTGGAGAAGTTTCTCGCGGAAGTACTCGGGACAGGAGCGCTGGTCCTGCTCGGCGACGGGGTAGTCGCCGGCGTGTTGCTGAGCAAATCGAAGGCACAGAATTCGGGCTGGATCGTCATCACGCTGGCGTGGGGCCTCGCAGTATTCTGTGGCGTCATCATCGCCGGACCGATCAGCGGAGCCCACCTCAACCCAGCCGTGACGCTTGCCCTTGCGATGAAAGGCGCGATCACCTGGGCACAGGTGCCCGTTTACTGGGCCGGCGAGATGCTCGGCGCCTTTCTGGGCGGCGTCCTCGTCTTCCTGCACTACTACCCACACTGGCAGGATACGGAGAATGCTGATCTGAAGCTCGCCGTCTTCTGTACCGGTCCTGCAATTCGCAGCCCCCTGTGGAACCTGGTCAGCGAAGTCATCGGGACGTTCGTTCTCGTGTTCGTGATCTTCGCCTTCGCTAACAACGGGTCGGCGGGCCTTGCCTCGCTCGGCGCGCTGCCGGTCGCCCTGCTCGTCGTGGTGATCGGTCTGTCCCTCGGCGGTACCACGGGTTATGCGATCAACCCCGCGCGCGACCTCGGCCCTCGGATCGCCCACTTCCTCCTGCCGATCCCGGGCAAGCGCGACTCCGACTGGTCGTACTCCTGGATCCCGGTCCTCGGGCCGCTCCTCGGTGGCGCGCTCGCAGCAGTCGTCTATGAGGTGGCGTTCACCAACTTCTTGGTCAAGGTGATTACCCCCGCCTGAGTCAGCGGCCGTCCTTGCCGCTGACCTCAGCGGCAAGGACGGCCAGGCTGCGGCGCGGGAACTGACCGAATCCCCAAACAACCTGCCAACCCCCGACCCAGATTCTGTCGAGGGTCCAGGATCGGACGCGATAGGAGGCACCCGCAAATGGCGCAGTACGTTGGCGCCCTCGACCAGGGCACGACCAGCACCCGCTTCATGATCTTCGACCACGCCGGCCAGGTGGTGGCCATGGATCAGAAGGAGCATGAGCAGATCTTTCCCAAGCCCGGCTGGGTCGAGCACGATCCGGCGGAGATCTGGACGCGTTGCGGCGAGGTCATCCGCGGGGCGCTCGCGAAGGCCGGCCTCACAGCCAAGGACCTCGCCGCCGTCGGGATCACGAACCAGCGCGAGACGACGGTCGTCTGGGATCGAGGCACGGGCAAGCCGATCCACAACGCGATCGTCTGGCAGGATACCCGGACCGACACCATCATCAATGAGTTCGCGAAGGATGGCGGCCAGGATCGCCTTCGGGCGAAGGTCGGGCTTCCCCTCGCCACATACTTCTCTGGCCCTAAGGTCAAGTGGATCCTCGACAACGTCGCGGGCGCTCGTGCCAAGGCCGACGCCGGCGACCTCCTGTTCGGCAACATCGACAGCTGGTGCATCTGGAATCTCACGGGCGGCGTCAAGGGCGGCGTTCACGTGACTGACGTGACGAATGCCAGCCGGACGATGTTGATGAACCTCCAGACCCTCGAGTGGGACGACGAGATCCTCAAGCTCATGGGCATCCCGCGGTCCATGCTCCCGACGATCAAGGCATCGAGCGAGGTGTATGGCACCGCCGTCGGCGACCTCGCCGGCATCCCCGTTGCCGGCGACCTCGGCGACCAGCAGGCGGCTCTCTTCGGCCAGACGTGCTTCTCCGCCGGCGAAGCGAAGAATACCTATGGCACGGGCTGTTTCATGCTCCTGAATACCGGGACGAAGGTCGTTCCGTCGAAGAGCGGCCTGCTCACCACGCTCGGCTACAAGATCGGCAACCAGCCGGCAATCTATGCCCTCGAGGGCTCGATCGCGATCACCGGCGCCCTCGTCCAGTGGCTTCGCGACAACCTCGGGATGATCACCTCGTCCGCCGACGTAGAGGCGCTGGCCAAGACCGTCGACGACAATGGCGGCGTCTACTTCGTGCCGGCGTTCTCGGGCCTGTTCGCGCCGTACTGGAAGAGCGAGGCCCGGGGCGTCATCGCCGGCCTGACTCGCTACGTCAACAAGGGTCACATCGCCCGGGCCGTCCTGGAGGCGACCGCCTGGCAGACCCGCGAGGTCCTCGACGCGATGAACGCCGACTCCGGCGTGCCACTGACGGCCCTCAAGGTCGACGGCGGAATGGTCTACAACGAGCTGCTCATGCAGTTCCAGTCGGACGTGCTGAACGTGCCTGTCATCCGGCCCAAGGTGGCCGAGACGACGGCCCTCGGCGCCGCCTACGCGGCCGGTCTCGCGACCGGGTTCTGGGCGGCCGTCGAAGACCTGCGGGCGAACTGGGCGAAGGACAAGGAGTGGCATCCCAAGATGGACGCCGCGGAGCGAGACAAGGAGTACCGCCTCTGGAAGAAGGCCGTCACCCGGACCTTCGATTGGCTGGAGGCCTAGACCGTCCCGCTGGAGGTCTGACACTCTCCCTGAGCTGCGGCGGTGCGGTCGTTGACCGTGCCGCCGCGACTCGTCCTGGCCCGTCCCGAGTGCCGTCCCCGACGACCGCTCTCCGATGGCGCGCATCCACTTGGTCGGCGACCCGCGACGAGGCGTCGGACCGGGACCCATCCTGGAGTCTCAACAGACCATGGCAGGATCCGCCAACCGGCTCGTCGGAATCGTCGTCGTCTCGCACTCCTCGCGCCTCGCCGAGGGCGTAGTTGAACTGGCCACCCAGATGGCCAGTCCGGACCTTGCCCTGCACGCTGTCGGCGGCACGGCGGACGGGCGACTCGGCACGGACGCAACCCGGATCGCCACAACCATCCGGGCGGCCGATTCGGGTGCCGGGGTGGTAGTCGTGGCCGACCTCGGCAGCGCCATCATGGCCACGGAGGCAGCGATCGAGACGCTCGACCCGGAGCTTGCGTCACGCGTTCGGATCAGCGGGGGGCCGATCGCCGAAGGCGCCGTGGTGGCGGCGGTTCAGGCGAGCATCGGCGACTCGCTCGCGGATGTCCTGCGCGCGGCCGAGTCGGCGGCCCAGCTTGACAAGGGGGTGACCCGGTGAAGTCGCTCGCGATCGAGGTTCGCAATTCGTCCGGGCTGCACGCGCGTCCGGCCGCGCTGTTTGTGCGAACGGCCGCTGGCTACCGCTCGGCGATCCGCGTCCGGAACACGACGCGGACCGGCGAACCCGTCGATGCCAAGAGCATCCTCGGGGTCCTCGGACTCGGTGTGTCGAAGGGCCACGTCCTCGAGCTGATCGCTGATGGTGAAGACGAGGGCGAGGCGATCAACGGCCTCCGTGATCTGATCGAGTCCGGCATCGGCGAGTCACTCGAGGCCGAGGCGGGCAGTGGTTAGCGACGCGCGGCAGTCGACTCGACTCTCCGGACTGCCTGCGGCACCGGGGGTGGCCGTCGCCCCGGCCTGGCGATACGTAGACGATGCCGCCCGCCCGCACGGCCCTTCGATGGAGCCGTCGGGCGACCCGCGCACGGCGCTCGAGGAATCCGGCCGCGAGGCGGCGCGCCAGCTCGACGTTCTGGCCGAGCGGTTGCGCGAGGCGGGCCGAGCCGACGAGGCCGAAATCCTGGGGGCCCAGGCGTTGATGGCGACGGACCAGACCCTGATCGGGGCAGCCGTCGATCGAGTCCGGGCAGGTCAGGACCTGCGTGCGGCGATCGTGGCCGCGGCCGCTGCGAGCGCCGAGACCATCGCGGCCGTCGACGATCCATTGCTGGCCGCTCGGGCGGCCGACGTCCGCGACGTCGGTGCGCGGATCGCCAGGATCCTGAGCGGCTCGGCGCTCGACCTGCCGACCGTCCCATCCATCGCCGTCGCCAGCGATCTCCCCCCATCGGTCACTGCGGAGGTGCCCAAAGGGCGACTCGTCGGGATCGCCCTCGAAGGCGGGTCGCCGACGGCACACGCGGCGATCCTGGCCCGCGGGCTGGGCATCCCGGCCGTCGTGGGAGTCGCCGGCCTGATCGGCGCCCTCGAGCACGAGCTGGCCGCCGGCGGAGCGCCTTTCGAGGTCGCCCTCGATGGGGACCGGGGCGAGGTCGTTCTGCGGCCGGGTGCCGACGTCCGGGTGGAGTTGGCAACGAGAGCGGCGGCTGCACTGCTTCGGCGCAATCGCGCGGCGCCCCTGCGCGGCCGCCCGGGCGCCACGGCCGACGGTGAGCCAGTCGCCTTGCTGGCCAACATCGGGACGCCGGACGAGGCGGATCGGGCGCTCGCGTCCGGGGCTGAAGGCGTAGGCCTGTTCCGGACGGAGTTCCTGTTCATGGGGCGCCACGCCGCGCCATCCGAGGAGGCGCAGGTCGAGGCGTATCGAGCGGTCTTCGAGGTGTTCGGATCCGAACGGCAGGTCGTCGTCCGGCTGGCCGATATCGGCGGCGACAAGGCGATCCCGTACCTGGACCTGCCGGCCGAGGCGAACCCGTTCCTCGGCGTTCGGGCGATCCGGATCGCCCGCCGCTCGCCGGAGCTGCTGCTCACCCAGCTCCGGGCGATCTCGCGGGCGGGGGCCCTGGCCGGCGTCCAGCCCCACGTCATGGCCCCCATGATCGCGACCCACGAGGACGTCGCGCTGTTCCTGGCGCTGCGCGACGAGGCGCAGGCGAGCCTCGCGGCCGAGTCTCTCCCGCACGCGCCACGACTCGTCTGCGGGATCATGATCGAGGTCCCGTCGGCCGTCTTCCTTGCCCGGGAGCTGGCCCGGGAGGTCGAGTTCTTCAGCATCGGGACGAACGACCTGACCCAGTACCTCTTCGCCGCGGACCGAACGAACCCCGAGCTGACCCGCTACCACGACGCCCTGCACCCCGCGGTCCTCCGGGCGATCGCGGAGATCGTGGCGGCCGCGCATGCGTCGGCCATCCCGGTCGCGGTCTGCGGTGAGCTCGCGGGTGACCCGGCCGGCGCGCTCGTCCTCGTCGGCCTCGGGGTTGACGAGCTCTCGGCGGACGCCGGCTCGCTCGACGACGTCCGGTTCGCCCTGGCGGGAGTGACTCGCTCCGAGCTGGATGAGCTGGCGCGGTCCGGACTCGCAGCCGGCGACGCGGCCACGGTCCGGCGGCTGGCGGGGGAGGTCTGTGAGCGGGCCCTGGCCCGGGCCGCAGTGACGGAGGCGCCCGGATGATGCCCGGCCCAATCGACGTCCTCGTGATCGGCGGCGGCGCGACCGGCGCCGGGCTGCTGCGCGACCTCGCTCGCCGCGGCCTGCACTGCCTCCTCGTCGAAAAGAGCGACATGGGGGCGGGCACGAGCGGCCGCTACCACGGCCTGCTCCATTCGGGCGCGCGGTATGTCGCCAAGGATCCGCTCGCCGCGCGCGAGTGCATGATGGAGAACCGGGTCCTCCGGCGGATCGCGCCGGGGTGCATCGAGGACACCGCGGGCTACTTTGTTGCGACACCGGACGACCCCGACGATTACGCGGACGCGTTCCTAGCCGCGTGTAGCGCTTCCGACGTCCCGGCCGAAGAAGTGCCGGTCGCACAGCTCCTCCAGCGCGAGCCGGCCCTCAACCGCGCGATCCGCCGTGCGTTCCGCGTGCCCGATGCGGCGCTCGAACCGTGGCAGCTCATCCACGCCAATCTCGCTGATGCCCGCGCCCGCGGCAGTGCCGCCTGGGCTTACCACCGTGTCGTCGCGATCGAGCGCCTGGACGGTCATCTCCTTTCCGTGAACGTCGTCGATGTCAGGACGGGATCGGTGACCCGACTGGCCGTGGGCTTCATCGTCGCCGCGGCAGGAGCCTGGGCCGGACAGATCGCGGCCCTGGCCGGCGTCGACCTGGCCATGTCGCCGGGCAAGGGCACGATGCTCATCTACGACCAGCGGATGACGGACACCGTTATCAATCGCTGCCACCAGCCTGGCGACGGCGACATCATGGTCCCGCTTCACACGGTGGCGATCCTGGGGACGACCGAGATCCACGTCGATGATCCGGACGACTATGAGATCACGCGCGAGGAGGTCGCCGGGCTGGTCGCCGAGGGCGCCAAGCTCTTCCCGGACCTGCCCCGGATGCGCATCCTGCGTGCCTACGCCGGAGTCCGTCCGCTCTACCAGGAGACCGGCACGCCGACCGGCGACGATGGCCGGGCGATCTCGCGGGCACATGCTGTCATCGACCACGGGGCCCGCGACGGCGTTGACAATCTCGTGTCGATCGTCGGTGGCAAGGTGACGACCTATCGGCTGATGGCCGAGCAGACCGCGAACGTCGTCAGCCGGAAGCTCGGCGTCAGCGAGCCGTGCACCACCGCTGACGACATACTCCCCGGCCAGGAGCTCGGCCACACCTACTGGCTCGGCCATCGGCTGGCCGAGCACGAGCAAGCCGGCGGCGGAGACGCCGACCTCGTATGCGAGTGCGAGTTCGTCACGCGATCGATGCTCGACGGGTTTCTCGATGCCAACTGGCCGTGCAGCCTTGACGACGTGCGGCGCGGGACCAGGCTCGGCATGGGACCGTGCCAGGGCGGGTTCTGTGCCTTCCGCGTCGCGGGAATCGTCGCCGAGCGGATAGCCAATGGTGACGGCACTCCGGCCGCCGAGGGTGGGCAGGACACGGCCGCGCTCGTTGACCAGGCACTCACAGACTTCATCCGTGAGCGGTTCAAGGGCAGCCGCCCGATCGCTTCTGGTCGACAGCTCCAGGAGCTCTGGATGGTCTCGGGAATCTACTCGGGCGTACTGGGCATCGACTCCCTGCCGCCCGCCCAGCCGCCCCACCTCGAGGGTGAGGAGTCGAGCCGTGATCCACGCTGACGTGGTCGTGGTCGGGGCCGGCCTGTCAGGCCTGACCGCAGCGATTGCGCTGGCAGAGGCGGGTGCGACCGTTCAGGTCTTCGCAACGGGCCACGCGGCGACCCACTGGTCAGGGGGCGGCCTGGACATCGCCGGACTGCCCGGGGTAGCCACGCCGAGGGCGGGCCTCGAACGTCTGTCCAGGATTGCCGGTCATCCCTGCGCGATCCTCGCCGCGGACGTCCCCGCCGCCCTGGCCTGGCTGCAGGCGACCGTGTCCCCCGAAGGGCTGACTTACCTGGGCGACCTCGACACACCGATCCAGGCGGTGCCAACGGCGATCGGCGGGACTCGGCGAGCCGCGATCCTGCCCGCGGCCCAGGCGTCGGCTCACAACGCGTGGGCACCGGACGAGCGGCTCGTAATCTGCGGGCTTGCCGGCTTCAAGGATTTCTGGCCGGCGGCCATCGCGACGAGCCTGCGCCGTCCCGAGGTTTGGGGTGAGGGTGGCCGGCCGGGCCGGGTTGATGCGGTGACGGTGGAGCTGCCCGGACTCGCTGAGCGACACAATCTCGATGCCCTCGTGCTGGCCCGCCGCTTCGACGAGCCCGCCTGGCGCGACGCCGCCCTGGACGCGATCGCCCGGGCAGTCGACGCTGGAGGTGGGGCACGCGGCCCGGGCCGGATCGCGCTCCCGGCGGTCCTCGGCCTCGACGATCACGCGACGGTCCTCGAAGCGGCCCGGCGCCGGCTGCCACTCGAACCGTTCGAGGTCCCGCTCGTTCCGCCGAGCGTCCCGGGTGTCCGCCTGTTCCAGGCGCTGCGCGCCGCCCTTCGCCGGAACGGAGGTCGGATCCAGCTCGGCGCAGCCGTCATCCGGGTGGATGTCGAGCGAGACCGAGTGGTCGCCGTCGCGACAGCCGCCGCGGTCCGCGAGTTCCGGGTCAGGACCGACGCGCTGGTGCTTGCGACCGGCGGGATCGCCGGTGGTGGCCTGATCGCGCACGCGGACGGTCGGATCGAGGAGTCAGTCCTCGATCTGCCCGTCGACGCGCCGTCCGTCGAGCACTGGTTGAACCGGGACCCGTTCGAGCCGGCGGGTCACCCGCTCGAGGCCGCCGGCCTGCGGACCGATGACGAGCTCCGGCCCGTTCGGCTCGGCAGCCATGAGGCCCTGTTCGAGAATGTGCGGATCGTGGGCAGCCTCCTGGCGGGGCAGCGCTACCTTCGCGAACGGTGCGGCGATGGGGTGGCGTTCACGAGTGGCTGGCGGGCGGCCGCCTCGCTCCGACCGACCGAACCGGTAGCCCTCGTCGGACCCGCGAGCGGACGGCACGAGGGAGGGCACCGATGACGATCGCGGACCTCGTGCGCGAGGCGGCGGCCGAGAATGTTGGCCTGTCCGCGAACGAGTGCCTGAAGTGCAACGTCTGTAACTCGGTCTGCCCGGTGGCCAGGGTCACCGACCGCTTCCCCGGGCCGAAGTACGTCGGTCCACAGGCCCAACGGTTCCGCCTCGCCAGCGGACTCTCCCCGCAACTCCCCGGGCTACCGGTCCCGTTGACGCCGGACGACAGCGTCGATTACTGCTCCGGGTGTGGGTTCTGTACGACCGCCTGCCCCGCCGAGGTCAAGATCGCCGAGATCAACAACCGCGCCCGGGCGGCGATGCGCGCAGGACGCCGGCCGCGCTTCCGTGACTGGCTGCTTGGCCAGACCGACCTGACTGGGCGGATCGGCGTCGCCTTCGCCCCCATCGCCAACTGGGCGCTGCAAAACCGCGGCCTGCGCCGTCTGGCGGAGCGGACCGTGGGGATCCATCGGAACGCGCCGCTGCCGAAGCTGGCCCGGAGGACGTTCCGTTCCCAGTGGAAGGCAGATCCAGGCCACGTCCAGGGGGAAGAGCCTGGTCCCGATCGAGCGGTCGTCTACTTCCACGGCTGTGCCGCCAACTATTACGAGCCCAACGTCGCTTTCGCAGCGATCGACGTACTCCGGCGCAACGGGTTCGAGGTCATCGTGCCGCCCCAGGTGTGCTGCGGGCTGCCGCTGATCAGCAACGGCCTCTATGCCGACGCGCGAAAGCGCGCCCGATCCAACCTGGGAGTTCTCGCCGACTATGCTCGCCGCGGCTACCGGATCGTGGGCACGTCCACCTCGTGCACTCACACGCTGAAGGCCGAGTACCGCGAGATGCTCGAGCTGGACGACGACGATGCGCGGGCGGTAGCCGAGGCTACCTGGGACATCTGCGAATTCCTGCTCGATCTGCATGACCGGGGTCGTCTCGATACGCACTTCGGTCGCCTCGATCAGGATCTGCCATACCATGCGCCCTGCCAGCTCCGCAGCCACGGTATCGGGTTGCCCGCCCTCGATCTATTCGCCCTCGTGCCCGGCTTGCGTGCCGTCGACCTCGACCACGACTGCTGCGGGATCGCCGGGACGTACGGGCTCAAGAACGAGAAGTACGACATCGCGATGGCCGTCGGCGAACCCCTCTTCCGTAAGATCCGGGCGTCCGGCGCCGAAGTAGCCGCGTGCGACTCGGAGACCTGCCGCTGGCAGATCGCGCGGGCGACGGCCACGCCGACGAAGCACCCGGTCGAGATCCTTGCCGCCGCGTACGCCAGAGCTACTCATGGCCCGGACGACGCCATCAGTTGAGCCTTGAGCAGCGGTGACGCGAGGAGCAGGTCGGCCGCCGCGAGATTTGTCGCGATCGGTACGTTGTGCACGTTGCAGATCCGCAGAACCGTGCGGATGTCCGGATCGTGAGGGTGGGCGCTGAGTGGGTCGACGAAGAAGAAGACGGCTCGGACGCGACCTTCCGCGACCATCGCCGCGATCTGGGCGTCGCCGCCCATCGGACCCGACAGGAGCGCCAGCGCAGGCAGGCCCACCTTGTCGCGCAGCAGCGAGCCAGTTGTCGCCGTGGCCACCAGCTTGAACTCGGCGAGGCTCGTCCGGTTGTAGGTGGCCCACGCAACGAGGTCCGCCTTCTTGCCATCGTGCGCGATCAGGGCCAGGGTATGACGATCGGCCTGGGGGGATACCTGGGGGTCAGCCATCGACGCTTACCTCGCTATCTGGGCCAGGCGCAATAGTACCGAGCCTTCGGAGCCCGGCGGCGATCGGGCTGCGGGTCGGCGGATCCCCGATCGAACGATTGACTCCCCCACCGCTCTCACCTAACCAGGACCTGAGCGGCAAACTGGAGAGCGACCCGCTCAGGATCCACGCGATCCTGGCGCGGGCGACCTCCGACAGCATCCTGATCCTGAACGAGAGCTTCAGCTCCACGACGCTGGATGATGCCCTCTTCCTCAACAAGCAGGTCTTTCAGCAGATCATCGATCGCGACATGCTGTGCGTCTCGGTCACGTTCCTCGATGAGCTCGCGTCGCTCAGTCAGGCCACCACCAGCATCGTCAGCACAGTGGACCCCGACAATCCCGTGATTCGGACGTTCAAGGTCCTCAGGCGGCCCGCCGATGGGCTTGCCTACGCCGCTGTGCTCGCGGAGAAGTACCGACTGACCTACGACGGCGTGAAAGAACGGATCGCGTCATGAAGGCCTTCCTGATGTACCGGGATGGGGATCTCGACATGGCCGCCGATCTGCCACCGAATGAATCAGCGCTCAGGCAGGACCTGGAGCTGGACCGCCTGTTTGGGGCGATGGCACTCGGCGATCCGTTCCTCTTCGATGTGGCAAGGAAGGCAGTCCTGCTCAGCCTGGCGGAGCCGGAGTCCATCCTGTACCGCCAGCGCATCCTCGCGGATTGCCTTGCCCAATCGACCGTGGTGAGGGAGATGTACGACCTCGCCGTAGAGGCCGTCGAACGCGAGAAGCGGGTCCATCACTGGTTGTTCGGTCGGTCGGCCGACGGCTTGCTGCACGAGTCGATCAAGGTTCTCGAGCTGTTCGTGGGAATGCTTCGGAGACTCAGGAAGATTGCCGAGGAGCATGCCTCCGACTTCCAGTCCGAAGGCCTCACGACGCTTTTCGCAATGCTTGCGAGGGAGCTCGACGACGACTACCTGGGGGTCGTTGAGGCTGATCTCGAACGACTCCGCTTTAGCGACGGCGTGCTGATCAGCGCCGACCTCGGTGAGGGCAACACCGGCTTGAACTACGTCCTTCGGCGGTTGGCGGATGCGAAAGGCAGCTGGCTGGGAAGGCTTTTGGGTAGGGATCGCTCCGGGTATGGTTATCAGATCGCCGAGCGCGATGAGGCCGGCTTCAGTGCACTGGCGAAGATGCAAGGCAGGGGGATCCGTCTGGTTGCCATCGTGCTCTCCCGTTCAACGGAGCATATCCTGAGCTTCTTCACGCTGTTGCGGGCCGAGTTGCGCTTCTACGTTGGCTGCCTGAACCTGTTCGAGCGGCTAGCCGCGAAGGGCGAGCCGACCTGCTTCCCGGAGCCGATGCCCGCGGGCCCGACGCTGTTGTCCGGTCGAGGCCGCTACGACATCTGTCTGACTCTGAGCGTCCAGGAGCGAGTCGTGGGCAACGACCTCAGCGCCGACGACAAGTCGCTGGTGATGATCACCGGCGCCAACCGGGGCGGAAAGTCGACGTTCCTGCGCAGCATCGGCGTGGCCCAGCTGATGATGCAGTGCGGACTGTTCGTGCCGGCCGACTCGTTCCGGGCGGATGTCCGCGCCGGGATCCTCAGCCACTTCAGGCGGGAGGAGGATGCCAGCATGACCCATGGCAAGCTTGACGAGGAGTTGAGCCGGATGAGCTTCATCATCGACCATCTCAGGCCAGGCAGCGTCCTGCTGCTGAATGAGTCGTTTGTCTCAACGAACGAGCGGGAAGGCTCGGAGATCGCGCGGCAGATCGTCCGTGTGCTCGTCGATGCCGGTGTCAGGTGCTCTACGTGACCCACATGTTCGACCTGGCTCACGGGTTCTACCGGCAGGAGATGGCCGCTGCGCTTTTCCTTCGAGCTGAACGGCTGGCGGACGGCCAGCGAACATTCCGACTCCTCGAAGGCGAACCCTTGCCGACGAGCTACGGTGAAGATATCCATCGGCGGATCTTCGACGCAGGTCCCGAACCTGCAGCGGCGGCGGCCCCGGCGTGAAGGGCACCGGGCGGGGGACGGCGAGACGATCGACAATGAGCGGATGGACTGCTTGAAGCACGGCCCCGGACGATGAGCATGCGCCGGATGTCCAGCGGTGGAAGTGGCGGCCTCATGCGCTCGTTCCGGCGCGATGACTCGATCACGTCATACAAGCTGTCGCCGGGCATCGTCCGGCGGATTGCCCGATTCGCCCGACCCTACAGGGGGAAGCTCCTCGTCTTCCTGGGCCTGATCATCGTCGATGCCCTGCTGGGCGCAGCGAACCCGCTGCTCTACCGGGCAATCATCGACGACGGCATCCTGCCGCGGAACTCGGGCTTCATCGTTCAGGTGGGGGTGATCCTGGTCGTCCTGGCCCTGGCCGACGCCGGCCTGTCCTTGTGGCAGCGCTGGATCTCCGCCCGGGTGGGCGAGGGACTGATCTTCGAAATGCGCACGAAGGTCTTCGCCCACTTCCAGGAAATGCCGATTTCGTTCTTCACCCGGACTCAGACCGGCGCCCTCGTCAGCCGGCTCAACAATGACGTGACGGACGCCCAGCAGGCATTTACCGACACGTTCTCATCAGTGATCGGCAATGTGATCGGGGTCGTGATCACGCTCGCGGCGATGGTCTTCCTGTCGTGGCAGATCACCCTTGTCGGGCTGGCCCTGCTGCCGATCATCATCCTGCCAGCTCGGTTCGTCGGCCGGCGGATCCAGGCGATCACCCTCGAGAGCTACAACCTCAACTCGAGCATGACCTCGATGATGGCCGAGCGCTTCAACGTGGCCGGCGCCCTGCTGGTCAAGCTGTTCGGCCAGCCCGACCTCGAGATCGGCCGGTTCGAGGAGAAAGCTGGCCGGGTTCGGGACATCGGGATCAGACGGGCGATGTACACCCGGGTGTTCATGACCGCGGTCCTGTTGACCGCGACCCTGGCGACCGCACTGACCTTCGGCTGGGGCGGGCTGCTGGCCGCAGCCGGTTCGCTCCAGGTAGGCACGCTGGTGGCCCTGACCTCGTATCTCACCCGGCTGTACGGGCCGCTTACGGCTTTGTCCAACGTTCAGGTCGACATCATGACCGCGCTCGTCTCGTTTGACCGCGTCTTCGAGGTCTTGGACCTCGAGCCAATGATCGCCGAGCGTCCGGGGGCCGTGGTGATTCCGCGCGGACCGGCCAGGATCGAGTTCGACCGGGTCGATTTCCGCTACCCCACCGCCGAGGAGGTATCGCTCGCCTCGCTCGAGTCAGTGGCCGTGCTGGACCAGGCCCCCACCCAGCAGGTCCTGTTCGATCTGTCATTTACGGCGCTGCCCGGCCAGCTCGTCGCGCTGGTCGGGCCGTCCGGAGCGGGTAAGACGACGATCAGCCACCTGATCCCACGCCTGTACGACGTGCGGGCGGGGGCGATCCGGATCAACGGGGTCGATGTCCGCGACGCGACGCTCGCCTCGATCCGGGCGATCGTCGGGGTGGTCACCCAGGATGCCCACATGTTTCATGACACGATCCGGGCGAACCTCCTCTACGCCCGGCCCGGCGCTTCAGAGACGGAGCTCATCGAAGCGATCCGTGCGGCCCAGATCCTGCCCCTGATCACCTCCCTTCCGGACGGCCTCGATACCCTGGTCGGAGACCGCGGCTATCGGCTTTCAGGCGGTGAGAAGCAGCGGATCGCAATCGCCCGGCTGCTGCTCAAGGCGCCCGACGTCGTGGTCCTCGACGAGGCCACCGCCCACCTTGACTCCGAATCGGAGATGGCCGTCCAGATCGCCCTGAAGACCGCCCTGGCGGGCCGGACATCGGTCGTCATCGCCCACCGACTATCGACCGTGCGCGACGCCGACCAGATCCTGGTCGTGGCAGCCGGTCGGATCGTCGAGCGTGGCAGGCATGCCGACCTGCTCGCCGCCGACGGTCTGTACGCCGAGCTGTATCGGACCCAGTTCGAACGCCAGGGGGAGCTCAGCAACTCGGCGGCCTGACGCTCCGCTGGGTCTCGCTCGCCAAGCCCCGAACGTCAGCCTCCGGCGACAGCCGGCAGGATATGGACCGTGCAGCCGGGGGCTACCGCGCTGCCGAGGTCGGCCGGCTGCCCGTCGACGTATACGTTGATGAACTCCCGAAGTGTTGGCCCCTGATCGCACAGGCGGTCGCGCAGCCCGGGCCAGCGGCGGTCAAGAGCGTCGATCAACTCGCCCACGGTCGTGCCGTCGGCGGTCACCCGGCGGTCGGCTCCCGAGAACAGGACGACGAGCGATCGGGGTAGGACGACGACGGCCATGGCGGCTGGCCCAGGCGCCGCAGTCAGGCGTCGATCAGCGCCGTCTCGAGCGACGTGATCGGCGGCAGGAGGTCGGCGATCCGACGCCAGCTGCCACCCTCGTCGGCGCTTGCGAACAGCTGACCGGTGCTGGTTCCGAAGTACAGGCCGAATGGGTCGAGGTCGTCATTGGTCATTGCCTCGCGCAGGATTCCGACATATGCGTCGCTGTCCGGCAGGCCGTTGCGCAGTGCGGTCCAGTGGGCGCCGCGATCCGTTGTCCGCCACACGGCCAGGCGGGCCTCCGGGACGTAGCGGCCGCGATCATCGCCGTTGAGCGGGATCGTGAAAACGGTATCTGGGTCGCGCGGGTGGCCCAGGATCGGGAATCCGAACGTCGAGGGCAGCCCTTCGTCCAGGCAGATCCACGTCCGGCCCGCATCGTCGCTCCGGTATGTGCCGCAATGGTTCTGCTGGAACAGACGGTCGGGAACGCCGGCCGCAGCGACCATCTTGTGGACGCACTGGCCCGTCTCGGGATGGGGATCGGGCAGGAAATCTGCCCGGACGCCCCGGTTGCGCGCCTCCCACGTGGACCCGCCGTCCTCGGTCGCGAAGCAACCGACCGCGGAGATCGCGACCCACATGCGGGCCGGGTCGGTGGGGTGGGCGAGGATCGTGTGGCAGATCAAGCCGCCGTTGCCTGGCTGCCAGGTCGAGCGACTCGGGTGGTTCCTTAAACCCTGGACGTGCTCCCAACTTGCCCCGCCGTCGGTCGAGCGGAAGAGGCCGGCCGGTTCGACTCCGGCGTAGAGCGTGTTGCCGACCGGCTCAACGTGCCACACTGAGCGCATCGCCGGCCCATCGTCGCCGTAGGTCAGGCCTTCGCTCGAGTGGGTCCAATTCGCTCCGAGATCGTCGCTCCGCCAGACTGCCGCGCCATAGAAGGGGCTGCCACCACCGGCCAGCAGCGCGCCGGTTGCCCAGTCCTGGCGAAAGTGGTTGATCGGCCAGCCTGCGCATAGCGGACCGCGCAACCGCCAGCGGTCGAGCCGGTCTCGCCCCGCCGGGTCGCCGGCGAGGATGAAGGCGCCCTTCTTGGTTCCGATCAGGATCAGGAGCTGTTCGGTCATCGGTTCCTCCTTCGTGCGGCTGTATCGGAGGGTACTCGACACCGCCTCCGATCGGCTCACCGGCGCCCCAGCTCGAGGTCCCGGCTCAGCTCCGGACGGCCGGGCCGGTCGCGCCAGCTCGTCATCGGGCCCTGAGGAGCGCGCTCCGCAGCCTGTAACCCGAGCGAAAGGTGGTCCACGCGAGACTTAGTCGATGAAGACCGCCAAGCGCGGCACACCGGCCGATCGAAACCGGGCGCTGGGCCGCCTGCGGGCCGTTGAGGCCTGCCTGTCCGGGGTGCGCGGAGCCCCCAAGCGAGTACGCTCCGCGGCGGGAGGCTGATCGGATGCGCGTGCTCGTCGCCGAAGATGATCCGGGCCTGCGCGACGTGATCGCGCTTGGGCTGCGCGAAGCTGGCTACCAGGTCGATGCGGTCGAGCGCGGTGACGATGCAATCGACCAGTTCAGGTGGTACGACTACGACGTCGCGATTATCGACTGGCGGATGCCCGGCGCCGAGGGGATCGAGGTCGTCGCCTGGGCTCGTCGTAACGGGAAGCCGACCGCGCTCTTGATGCTCACCGCCCGTGATGCGCCCGCGGACCGGATCCGCGGCCTTGACACGGGTGCCGACGACTACCTGGTCAAGCCGTTCGATTTCGGCGAACTGCTGGCCCGGGTGCGGGCGCTCCAACGCCGACCGCGGGGCATCGACGGGCCGGTACTCGAAAAGGGCAGCGTCGCTCTCGACCCGGTCAGCCGTGCGGTCACGGTCGGCGGCCGGCTGCTCAACGTGACCGCGACCGAATACCTGATCCTCGAATTGCTCCTTCGCCGCTCGCCCGCCGTCGTCGAGCGCAAAGCGATCGCCGAGCATGCCTGGGCCGACGAAACCGACCCGCTCGGATCGAACGCGATTGATGTCCAGCTGAGCCGGTTGCGGGCCAAGCTGCCCAATGCGGGGATCCGGATCGTGACCGTGCGCGGCGCCGGTTATCGGCTGGAGGAGGCGTGACGGCGCTTCGGCCGCAGGAGGTCCGCCGGCAATCTGTTCGGGTCGCCCTGACCACGACTGCGATCGTGGCGATTGTCTATCTGGTCGTGTCTGTGGCGGTGGTGGCGATCGTGGATCGCAACCTCACGGCCCAGATCGACGGCCAGCTAGCGGATGCGCTGCGGCGGTCCCTGAGCCAGCCGTTCCCCAGCGGTGGCGGCGGGGGCTACTACGCGCCGCCCGACTCGGGCCGCCCGGGTGGACTCCCGTTCCTGACCTGGACCGTGCAGCCGAACGGGACGGTGGTTGCACCCGGCACCAATCCCACGCTGCCAGCCGTGTACCAGGGTGTCACCAGCCCGCAGACGGCCCTGATCGACGGGATCGACATGCGGATCGCCGGCGCAGCCGCGAACGACGACTACGTGATCGTCGGCCAGAACCTCGACAGCGTCGCGCAGGCTCAATCGACCCTGATCCTGGCCGAGCTACTCATCGGACCGTTCCTCCTGCTCGTGGTGTTCGTCGGCGCGGTGGCCATTGGCCGAAGAGTGGCTAGTCCGATCGAGCGGGCGAGTCGGCGCCAGCTCGAGTTCACCGCCGACGCGTCGCACGAGCTGCGAACTCCGCTATCGGTGATCGAGGCGCACACAAGCCTGGCCTTGGCCCAGGATCGGTCCGGAACGTGGTATCGGACTGCCTTTGCACGGGTCGATCTCGAGTCGAAGCGCATGCGTCGGCTGCTCGACGACCTGCTCTGGCTGGCTCGCTTCGACGCGACGGGCGTGCCGCCAAACGTGGAGCCGGTCGACCTGGGCGTTCTCGCCGCGCAGACCGCCGATCGGTTCGGCGTCGTCGCCGAGGCCCGTCACCTCCGCCTTGATATCCGGGTCCCTGACGATAGTCTCGTGATCAACGCCCCACCCGAGTGGCTTGACCGGCTCCTGGGCGTGCTCCTCGACAACGCCTGCAAATACTCGCCGGACGGCGGGACCGTGACGGTCAGTGTCGTGCCCGACCGGGCCAGGATCGCCCTCATCGTCGAGGATTCTGGGCCGGGCATCCCAGAGGACGAACGGGCACGGATCTTCGACCGGTTCCATAGAGCGAGCGAAGAGCAGGATGGGGCGGGCCTCGGCCTGGCCATCGCCGATGCGATCGTTCGCGCGACCAGTGGCCGCTGGCGCGTCGACAGCGCACCCAGCGGCGGAGCTCGGATGGCGGTCAGCTGGGATCGAGCTTTCGGCGGCCCGCGCGAGCCGGTTGTGGCCAAGTCATCCACCCGGGCGGCTTCCTCGGACTGACGCCGCTGCGTAACCATTTCGAAAGAGGCGGCGGCCCAATCTGCGGCCATGCCCGCCATCACACGATCCAATCCGGAGCCAATCGTCGACATCGTCGTGCCGGTCTACAACGAGGAGCACGACCTGCAGCGGAGCGTCCGCCGATTGCGGACCTATCTCGACGAGCGGTTCCCATTTGCGGCTCGGATTACCGTGGCCGAGAACGTCAGCACCGACGCGACGTGGCGGATTGCCCAGCGGCTCGAGGCCGAGCTGCCGGGCGTCCAGGCGATCCACCTTGAGCAAAAGGGTCGGGGCCGTGCCCTGCGCCCTGCCTGGTCGGCCGGCGACGCGACCGTCGTCGCCTACATGGACGTCGACCTGTCGACCGGTCTCGACGCACTCCTGCCACTCGTGGCCGGGCTGCTCTCGGGACGTTACGAGATCGCGATTGGCAGCCGTCTGGCCCGGGGCGCCCATGTGGTCCGCGGTCCGAAGCGCGAGATCATCTCGCGCCGCAACAACCTCATCCTGCGGTCGCTTCTTTCGACCCGCTTCCACGATGCCCAGTGCGGCTTCAAGGCGCTGCGCGCCGATGTCGCCCGGGAACTCCTGCCCCTCGTCGAAGACCAGGCCGGGTTCTTCGACACGGAGATGCTGGTGCTGGCCGAACGGGCAGCAATGACGTCGGCCATGCAGGCCGGCTCGCTCGAGCTCGTCACGGGCGACCCGGTCATGGCCATGGGCGGCTTCAGCGGCACCGACCCCGCCCCGCCACTCGCCCAGATCCAGGCGGATGTCGCCTCGGGCCAGCTGCGCTTCGTGCTGGTGGACGGCAACGGGGGTGGTGGCACGGGAGGCGCGGGCACTAGCACGACCGCTGCCTCGGTCACCACCTGGGTCACCTCGGTGGGAAGGTCGTCGACGGCGGCAGCTCGGGGACCTTATACGACCTCTCCGGCGTCGCTACGACTGGGTCCTAGGAGGCCAGTGCCAATGAGCTAACGACTCGTCAAGTCAGGATCAATTCAGGAAAGGTAAGGAAACTTCGATGGAAACAGCAGATCTCCAGACGACCGCAACGCTGCGGGAGACCCCGGTCGCCAAGCGCCACATGTCGGCCGCTCGACGGCTCATCGCGACGACCCTCCTCTCGGTCGGCATGATGGCCATCGGTGGAGTCGCGATCGCCAACGCGGCGAGTCCGGCCCCGGTCGCCTCCGCACCGGCGGCATCCGGTGGTAGTGGAACGCACACAGCCCCGGCGAACTGCCCGAACATGCCGAACGGCTCGACCGCCCCAGCGGGCTGACCGGCACTCGCACTTCGCTCGCCGACGCGCACCACCGCGCCGGCGGGCGAATTGAATCTCCCCGACACTCGATCCGACGGACATCACTCGGCATGGCCGAGACAGGCCGGAGAACGCGATGACATCCCCGCAACCGGTTCGAACCGCCCGATCGCCGCGACGAAACCTGGCGATCGTGGCCGTGGCCATCCTGGTCGTCATCGTGGCTGCCGGCAGCTATGGGCTGTGGTATCTCTTCCTGCGACCGGCCGGTCCGGCCGCGGTCAGCACCGAAGCGCTGGTGCTGCCGTCGATCGCGGCTGCCTCCAGTCCGCTGGCGTCGGGCAGCCTCGAGGGGACCTGGAAAGTGGACACCACGATCGGCTCGTTCTCGGACTCGACGGCATCGTTCGTTGGCTATCGGGTTCAGGAGCAGCTCGCCTCGATCGGGGCGAATACGGCAGTCGGGCGGACGCCCAATGTCAGCGGTTCACTCACGATCACCGGCACCAGGCTGACGGCTGTCAGCGTCACCGCCGACCTCACCGCACTGCAGAGTGATGACCCGCGGCGGGATGGGCAGCTTGTTCGGGGCGGGATCCAGACGGGGACCTACCCGACGGCCACGTTCACCCTCACCTCACCGATCGACCTCGGCGCTACGCCCTCCGATGGCCACGAGATCGACGTCACGGCTACCGGACAACTGATGCTCCATGGTCAGACGAAGACCGTCCAGATCGCGCTCAAGGCACGATTCTCGGGCTCGGTCATCGAGGCAGTTGGATCGCTGCCGATCGTCTTCAGCGACTATGGGATCCAGAAGCCATCGTCGTTTGCGGTCCTGTCGATCGCCGACCAGGGCACGATGGAACTGCAGCTCTTCTTCACCCACGTCTGACCTGCGCCGACCATTGCCAGACCCGGGCCAGGGCTCGTGACGAGCGGGTTTTGGCCCGCGCTCCTGCCCGCGTGTGCGTCCGCGCGTGTGTCCCGGTCCGAGCCAGGGCCTGTGTCCGAGCCAGGGCCTGTGTCCGAGCCAGGGCCCGTGGCGAGCCGGCCCGACAACATGAGTACTCAGTACATCAAATGGGCCCGGATTCAACTCCGGAAGTCGGGTTTTGGCCGAGTTGTGCCTCGATCGAAACGCTGCTGACCGCAGGACCTTGCCGAGCCACGCTCAGTCGCAGATACAACGGCACCTGAAGACCGGGCGGGCAGCGCGGACGCGGTCGGAATCAGCTGACTTGATGTTCTGACTGCACACGCCAACCTGGGACTCGCGGCGGTCAGGCTCGTGCCGCGCTCGGGCCCGGGCTCTCAGCCACGGAACCCCGCCCTGGCCACGGAACCCCGCGCTGGCCACGGAACCGCGGCGTCAGCCCTGGGCGGGGGCCCCGGTTGAGGCGCTCGGGGACGAGATGCGCTGCGTGCCGCCGGCCGCGTGCTGCCGGCCGCTGGGCGATGCGGCTTGCCGGTACAGCCCGCTAGGATTGGGCGATGTACTCGGTCGCAGTCGTCACGATCGTCTCGAGCTTCCTGGCGTCGGCCGTGGTGTTCGTCGAGGCAGTCACGATCGTGCTCGCCGTCGGGGTGACCCGCCAGTGGCGCTCGGCCCTGGTCGGCGTCGCGGCGGCGGCCGTGACCCTTGCCCTCCTGGTTACGGTCTTCGGCACAGCCCTGGCCCTGTTCGTCCCGATCAGCCTGCTCCGACTGGTCGTGGGCGGTTTCCTCGTGATCTACGGCCTGCAGTGGCTGACCAAGGCCGTCCTGCGGGCGGGCGGAGCGAAAGCGAAGCACGACGAGGTGGCAATCAGGCCGCGTCGGTGGCCGCCCTCCACGACGAGCCAGCGGTTGCTGCCTCGGGCATGGACTGGATCAGCTTCACGGTCGCTTTTAAAGGCGTCCTGCTGGAAGGGATCGAGGTGGCCTTCATCGTGGTCACCTTCGGAGCGAGCGCCAACCTGCTCGGGCCGGCGGCCCTCGGGGCGGCCCTCGCTGGCGTCCTGGTAGTGGCGATCGCCCTGGTGGTCCACCGGCCGCTCGCGCGGGTCCCTGAGAACGCGATGAAATTCGTGGTCGGGGTGATGCTCACCGGCTTCGGTACGTTCTGGTCGGGCGAGGGCGTCGGGATCGACTGGCCCGGTGAAGACCTCGCAATCCTGGCCCTGCTGGCGGGCTACCTGCGCCTGGCCCTGGCCGGAGTCTGGGTCGTGCGGGCGCTCGCCCGCCGACCGAGCCGACCCGGCGTGGCCGCCGGAACCGGATCGCCCCGGCCATGATCCGCTACGGCCGGGCGTTCCTTGGGTTCTGGTCCGACTTCCTCATTGGCGATCGGCTGGAACTGTTCATCGGCCCGATCGTCGCCCTGCTCGGCGCGGGATTGCTGGTCAGGGCCGGCCTGCCGGGAGCCATCATCGGCTCGCTCCTGTTCGTCGCGCTCGGCCTCGTCGGCGCATTCAGCGTTGGCCTGGCAGCCCGTCGATGACGTTCTTCCAGGCGATCGTGCTGGGTCTGCTGCAGGGCGTCACCGAGCTGTTCCCGGTGTCCAGCCTGGGCCACTCGGTGATCCTTCCCGCCTTCCTTGGCTGGAACGATGTCGTGGCCGCCCAGGCTGCCCCGGAGTCATACTTCCTGGCTTTTCTGGTCGGGCTCCACGTGGCTACAGCCCTGGCCCTTGCCTGGTACTTCCGCGACGACTGGCGCCGGATCATCGTCGCCCTGATCAATTCCGTCCGCCGACGTGCGATCGAGACACCCGACGAGCGACTCGGCTGGCTGCTGATCGTAGCCACCATTCCGGCGGGCCTGCTGGGTGTCGTCTTCGAACACCAGTTGCGGGTGATCTTCGCCAAGCCGCTCCTGGCCGGTTTGCTGCTGTTCGTGAACGGCCTGATCCTGCTGGCCGGCGAACGCCTCCGGCGTCGGTCGAGCCGGCCGCGGATCCGCCCCCTCCGCCTCGGGCCGCCGGTCCGCGATTCGACCAACGACGGGCGGCGCCAACTCGACTCGCTCGAGTTCCGCGAAGCCGGCGCAATCGGCATTGGCCAGGTCTTTGCCCTGCTGGCCGGGATCAGCCGATCCGGGATCACGATGGTCGCCGGACTCGTCCGAGGCCTGGACCACGAGGACGCTGCCCGCTTCTCGTTCCTGCTGGCGACGCCGATCATCCTCGCCGCGGGCGTTTACAAGCTACCCGACCTGCTCGGACCAAACGGTGCCGGCGTGCGCGGCCAGGTCCTCGTGGGCAGCCTCGCGGCAGCCGTCGCCGCGTACCTATCCGTGCGCTTCCTGAGCCGCTACTTCACGACCCGAACGCTGACGCCCTTCGCCATCTACTGCCTCCTCGCGGGGATCGTCACGGTCGTCCGCTTCCAATGAGGGAGGACGCCAACCGCCGCAGATCCCCGTCAGCCGATGCTGCGGAGGTCGAGCACCCGGCCCCAGTGGAGGACACGGACGGCCACCAGGACACCGAATGCCGCGAGGACCAGGATCGCCGCCGCGGCGACCGACCCATCGAGGTCGCCACCCTGGAACTGGCTGTACACCACGAGCGGCAGTGTCTGGGTCCTACCTTCGACGTTGCCGGCGAACATGATTGTCGCCCCGAACTCGCCGAGCGAGCGGGCCCAGCTCATGACCAGGCCGGCAGCCAGCGCCGAGCTCGCGAGCGGGATGGTGATGGTCCGGAAGAGCTGCACCTCTGAAGCGCCGTCGACCCTGGCGGCATCCTCGAGGTGCCGGTCGACGGACGCGAAGCCGAAGCGGGCCGACCGGATGAAGAAGGGCGCCGACACGAAGGTCTGGGCAAGGATGACCGCGACAGTCGTGAACGGGAGCTCGATGCCGAGTGCATCGAGGGGTCGGCCGAGCAGACCCTCACGGCCCAGGGTGAGCAGCAAGGCGAGACCCGCGACCGACGGCGGCAGAACGATCGGCAGGTCGATGACCGCCTCGAGGATCGATTTCCCCAGGAACCGTCGGCGGGCCAGCACGAAGGCGAGCGGCAGCCCGATCAGCACGGTAATCAGCAGGCTGATGGCCGTGCTGGTCAGGCTCAGTACGAGGGCGTCGAGCACGACCCGATCGCCGACCGCGCTGATCAGCGACCCGTCGAGCAGCGCTCGCCCAACGATGACGGCGACAGGCAGGCCGAAGCACAGCCCCAGGAGCGCGGCGAGGAGGTCCAGCGGACGTACCCTCGATACGCTATCGCCTGGTTCGCCTGCGCTGCCCGGCCGGTCGTCCCGGGCCGCCGTCATGATGGCGGCAGGAACCCGAACGAGGCGAGGATGGCCTGGCCGGCCGGCCCAGCGAACCAGGTCAGGAATGCCTGGGCAGCCGCGCTGTTCTTCGACGCCTTGACCACGACTCCCGCGTAGGTCGCCGGGACGTTGGCATCGGCCGGTACGCTGATCGTGGTGACCTTTGTGGAGGTCCTGGCGTCCGTGACGTAGACGATCGCGGCATCGCCCTCGCCCAGCTCGATCTTGGCCACCACCGCGGCCACGTTGTCCTCCTTGGACACGATATTCGCGCCGTACGCGGCGGCGAACCCAGCCGGGTAACCGGGCTCCCTGGCCAGGTTGGCCACGAGCATCGTCGCGTACTTCGTGATCGGTACCGTGTCACCGGATGCGATCACCTTGACCCCGCTCCTGGCGAGGTCCGCCGGACTGGCAATGCCGGCCGGGTTGGCTGTCGGGACGATCACGGTGAGCAGGTTGCCGGCGAAGTTCAGCGGCGGGCCGGCCGCCAGGCCCTTGGTCACGAGCTTCGCCGGATTCGTCGTGTCCGCCGACAGGAACACGTCGGCGGGAGCGCCCTGCTCGATCTGGGTCTCAAGGGTCGTCGACGAGTCGGTCGAGATCGTGATCGTCAGGCCCGGGTTGGCCGTCAGGAACGCGGCCTGGGCCGCCGTGAGCGCCGCCTTGAGCGACGATGCGCCGTAGATCGTGATGGCCCCGCTGAGCGCCGCCGTCGAGACGTTTGGCGGCGAAGACGCCGGGCCACTGGCGGCGGGCGCCGTGCCGCCACCCGAGCAGGCGGCCAGGACCAGAACGAGGATGGCGAGCGGGGCGATTGGTGCTCTCATCGATCGATCTCCGGGCGGCAAGTCTGACGACAATACCAATGTAGTATCCAAGCGGGCTTGTTCAATGTCTAGATCTCGCGGTCATTCTCGAGGTTTTGTGGCCAGCCCCAAGCCGGCCCCGGGACGCTCTCCATCGGCACCTGCCACGCGCCCGCCGGCAGCGGCCGTTGGCTCCCGTACCATGGACTACGATGGCCGGCCCCAACGATGCCCTGATCGAACGCTTCTACGCGGCATTCGCCAGCGCGACGACCTCGGCATGGCCGCCTGCTAGGCGCCGAACGTGCACTTCCGCGACCCGGTGTTCGGGGACCTCGAAGGACCCGAGGCCGGGGCAATGTGGCGAATGCTCGCGGCGACGGCGCGGGATTTTCGGCTCGAGCTGCTCGAACATGGTGCCGAGGCCACGACCGGCACCGCGCATTGGCTGGCTCATTACACGTTCAGCCAGACCGGCCGACCGGTCGTCAACGATGTCCAGGCGGCGTTTCGCTTCGCCGACGGGTTGATCGTCGATCACGTCGACTCGTTCGATTTCGCGCGCTGGGCGGGCCAGGCCTTTGGGCCGCGCGGTCGGTTCCTGGGTTGGACGCCGTTCCTGCGCTCGGCCGTCCGGCGCCGGGCCCGGACGAATCTCGAGCGCTTCGTGGCCATCGAGAGAGCGCCCATCGGCTAGCCTTGAGCCGGCGCGTGCGCTATCGAGAGGGAGCACGTCCATGGCCCACTCCAGGCAGCCAATCGCCGCCAATCCGAGAGCCTTCGCGGTCACCCTAATCGTGGCTCTTGCCGTGGCCGCCGGGCTGTTCGTCTACTTCGGACTGGCCAGCCTGCCGGTCGGCTGGACCCCCCAGCAGGCGGCCGGCTACTTCGGCATTCGCCCGATCCCCCTCGGCCTGGGGCTGATGATCATCGGCTTCGCCGAGACCCTCGCGATCGCGGTCAGCAACGCGCTCGCCGCTCCGTCGGACGGTTCGGTCCACGCCCGAGCGACGCTGGGCCTGTCGTCGCTCGCCGAACTGCTTCGGGCGGTGGCCGGCCTGTCGGCAACGCCGGCCGGGATCGGCGCGCTGATCGCCCTCCTGGGAGCCTTCCTGCTCGTCGGCTCGGGCGCTGCGGCCAGCTCCATTCCCTGATCCGGCCCGATCAGCAGGTGTTCCCCGACACGAACGCCGGGATGCGCCGGGACGGGCGTCAACATGGCCCGACAGCACGAGGGGGGACCGGCTGTCGGGCCGACCCGAATCTAGCGGATTGCGGCCGAAACGAAGCTGGCCATGTCGGCGAACACGAAGTCGGGGGTCGCAACCGCCAGGGGCGTCGCTCCGGAGCCCGGTCGACCATGGCGGCGGTCGATCCAGGCCGTCGTCAACCCGAGGGCCTGCGCCGGAACGTGATCGTGGAAGAGGCTCTGCGCGACATGGAGGTGGCGCGAGCGTTGACCCCCGATCTGTTCCAGGCCGAGCTCGAAGTTGCGACGGTTGGGCTTGTAGCTGCGGAGTTGCTCGGCGGTGATCACCCAGTCGAACCGGATCCCGAGTCGTTCGTTGGAGCGGGCAAACAGGTCCGTGTCGCAATTCGTGATCACGCCCAGGCGAAAGCGCTGGGCCAGCTGGGCGAGCGCCGCGGCCGAATCCGGGAACGCCGGCCAGTCGCCGACCGACTCGGAGAAGCGACGGGTCTCGGCGGCGGTCGGCTCGAAGCCAAGATGGGCGGAGACCCCCCGCAGCGACCAGGCGAGGACCTCACGGTAGGGCAGGTAGGGCCCTGCCTCGGCCTCGGCCTCGAACCGAGCGTAAAGCTGGAGCAGGGCCTCGTCATCGGACGATGCGCCGTGGCCGTCCAGCACGTCCCGGAGCGCGGCCAGGATTCCGGTCTCCCAGTCGATCAGCGTGCCGTAGCAGTCGAACGTGAGGACCTCGAACTCATCGAGTCCGGATGACGGCATCGTCAGTTCCCGACCGGACCGCCAGCGCGCATCGCCAGCTGTTTAGCGGCGTCGCTGAACAGCCCATTGAAGATCCGCGAAGTCGATGGAAATGCATGGATCGTCTCGGCAAGCACCTCCACCTTCAGCCGGGCCTGGATCGCCAGGACGCATTCGTGGACGGCAGCGGACGCGTCCGGCGTGGCCAGGGCCGCGCCGAGCAACTCGTGACTGGCCCGGTCGACCACGATCGTGACGTGTCCGAAGCTCGCCTCGACCGTGTATCCCTTGGCCGTCTTCGGGAAATCGGCTACGAGCTCGAATGCGTCGTGGCCGGCCTCCCGGGCAGCCTCCAGGGTCTGGCCAACGAAGGCCAGCTCCGGATCCGTATAGGTCGCTCGGGGCAGTGCCCGATAGTCCGGCGTGACGGAATCGCCGAGCGCCATCCGGACGGCTCGCTCGCCCTGGTAGTGGGCCTGGTGGGTGTGGAGTTCGGGACCTGCCGGGTCCCCGATCAGGAACAAGCCGTCGGCGATCTTCAGCCGGCCGTCGCGCGGCAGTGCCTGTCGATCCGACGGGTCGATCCCGACGCTGGCGAGGCCGAGGTCGTCGAGCGGGAACGTCCGGCCCACGGCGAGCAGGATGGCGTGGCCGCCCGCGGTCGAACCATCATCGAGGTCAATGACATCGGGGTCGGCTGGCTGCGCCGCCGGATGGGCCCGCACGGCCCGAACGCCCAGTCGGACGGTCACTCCGTCCCGCTCCAGGGCGCGCAGCGCAGCGTCGGCATTGCGCGGATGGTCGGTCGGGATCAGGCGCGGCCCGGACTGGACGACCACGGTGGGTACTCCAAAACGAGCGTAGACCTGGGCCAGCTCCACTCCCGTCGGCCCCCCCCCAAGGACGAGCAGGCTGCGGGGCAGGTCGCGGGCGCTGGTGGCCTCCTTGTTCGTCCACGTCCGGACCTTGTCGATCCCTTCGATTGGCGGGATCTTCGTCTCGGACCCGACGGCCAGCAGCACGTTCTTCGCATCAACCCCGTGGCGCTCGGCGTCGTGGCTGATCACGACCCGGCCTGGGCCGTCGAGCCGGCCGACGCCGCGAATCACCGTTGCCCCGGCATCGCCCAGGCCGCGTACGTGGCCCCCGTCATCGGGATACGGGATCCCCTCCCGGTTGATCATGTAGTCGCGCCGGGCCGAGGCCCGGCTCCACGGGTAGGCCGCCCCCGTCGCGTGCCGATCGGCTCCATGGAGGAGCGACTTCGACGGAATACAGCCCCAGAACGGACATGAACCTCCGACGAGGTCTCGATCGACCACCGCCACGCTCGCTCCGCGCGACCGCGCCTCGTACGCCGCGGACTCGCCAGCCGGACCGGCGCCGATGATCACGAAGTCGAAGCGGTCCATCGGTTTCCTCGTGAATTGAGCATCCCCTGGATTGTGGCCGGGTAGCGCCGCCGATGCAAAGTTGGATGGACCCCGTGTCCTCGTGAGGCGGACACAGAAGCGCCCGATCCGAGTTGGATCGGGCGCCTGGTTTGAGCCGACTGGGTTCAGGCGGCCTGAACCTTGATCGCGCGCGGGCCCTTGGGGCCGGCTTCGACCTCGAAGGTCACGTGCTCGCCGCCGACCAGCTTGTCGAAGTCGATCGACCGGTCAAGCCCGTCGCGGTGGAAGAAGTAGTCCTTGCCGTCGTCGGCGGTGATGAAACCGAACCCACGATCGGAAACGACCTTCTTGACACTTCCGTTGGCCATGAGGGGTAGTCCTGTTCTCTTCTCGGCGTAGAGGGATGCGGCGCATGGCCGGCTCGAGAAGGAACCATCGACCTAGCGGAGGCCCCCCGGCAATCAGGGGGAAGCCCAATCATACACCCTCGGCGCGATCGGCCCGTCTCCAGTCGGAACGCCGGCGCCTTCCGACACCGACTTGGCGTTCAGGACATTGTCAGGAGTTGAGCCCACGATGAGGGTCCGGGCCAATCCCGATTTAGGCTCCGTTAACCTATCCGCCGGAAATCGAAGGGTGCGCACATGCGTCTGAAGATCCTCGCCGCGGTCGGCCTGATCGTTGTCGGCGTGGCCGCGATTGGTATCGTGGTCATCGGCCCCTCGTTCGGATCAGGCTCGGCGGTCCAGTACATCACGGCCACGGCCAACGTGACCACGGTCTCGCAGGCGGTCGTGGCTACAGGATCGGTCCAGGCATCGATCGCCTACGACCTGTCGTTCGGGGTGACTCCGATCATCCATTCGAGCAGCTCCTCGACGAGTTCCTCGGGCGCTGGTTCGTCGTCCTCGGGCGGCGGCTCGTCGTGGCTCGTCAAGACGGTCACGGTCGCCGTCGGCGCCACGGTGACCAAGGGAGCCATCCTGGCCACGGCGTACACGACTGACGCAGCGGCCTCCGTGGCAGTGGCGGCTGCCAACCTCGCGGTCGCCGAGGCCAAGCTCAAGGTCGATGCGGCCGGACCGACCGCTGCCGACCGCCAGAGCGCGTACACCTCGATCCAGTCGGCGCAGCAGCAGATCGCCTCCGCCCAGCAGAGCGAGGCACTCAACACCAAGCAGAACGATCTGAAGACGAGTCAGACGCAAGCCGCGCTCAAGACCGCCCAGGCGACCCTCGCTGCCGACATCGTGGCCGGGCCCCCGAGCGCGACGATCACGGCCGACCAGAATGCAGTCAGCCAGGCCCAGGACGCGCTTGCCTCCCTCCAGTTGCAGATCCAGGCGTCGACCGACCAGTCCTCTGCGACCTCGCAGCAGAACCAGCTCAAGCAGACGCAACTCCAGGCGGCCGTGAACGCGGCCCAGGCACAACTTGCCTCAGACGCGGCGGCGAGCCCCGCGCCGCCGGCATCCATGCTCTCGGCCGACCAGAACGCGCTGAATCAAGCCGAGCAGGCCCTCGCTTCGTTCCAGCTCCAGGTGCAGGCCGGGCAGACCTCGGCGAGCGACACCGCGTCGCAGAACCAGCTCAAGCTGACCCAGGCGCAGACGGCGCTCCAGTCGGCCCAGGCGAAGCTCGCGTCGGACGAGGCGGCCGGTCCGAATAGCTCGACGATCACGGCCGACCAGAACGCGGTGAATCAGGCCCAGCAGGCCCTCGACTCGCTCACGCTCACGATCCAGTCGTCCGACATGTCGTCGACGAGCCAGCTCGCCTCGGCCGAGCTCGGCCTGACGAGCGCTCAGGCCGGCTACAACTCGAAGATCGTCCCCGCGACCATCTCGACGATTGCGTCCGACAAAGCTGGGGTGACCACAGCGGAGGACGCGCTGCGACTGGCCAAGACGACCCTCGGCGGCGCGACCCTCACGAGCCCGGTCGATGGCATCGTCGACGCGGTGAGCATCGTTGCCGGCGCCCAGGCTCCGTCGGCCGCCGCCGTGGTCGTTGCATCGAGCGCGATGGAGGTCTCGGCGAGCGTCACCGAGACGGACTACCCCTCGCTCAAGCTTGGTCAGCCAGTGAGCGTCACGATGACCGCGACCGGCCAGACGGCGACCGGCACGCTGACGGAGATCGAGCCGAGCGGATCGTCGTCCGGGTCCGGCGGCGTCGTCAGCTTCCCGATCCTCGTCGGCCTCGACTCGACCCCGGCCGGGACCGCGGCCGGGATGAGCGCGAGTATCTCGGTGACCATCCAGGAGGCGGCGAACGTCATCGCGGTGCCGGCTACCGCCCTCATCGGGGGCGGCGGCCAGTACGAGGTTCGCGTCCTCGACTCGAGCGGTGCTGTCCAGCTCGTCCCGGTGACCGTGGGACTCGTGACCACCTCTCTTGTCGAGATCCAGTCGGGCCTGTCGGCCGGTGACACGGTCGTGGTTGGGACGTCCTCGCCCCGGACGTCCACGGCGTCAACGACCACCAATGCCGGCAGCCTCACTGGTGGCTTCGGCGGCTTCGGCGGCGGCGCCGGTGGTGGCGGTCGCGGCGGGGGCGGCCAGCCATGAGCGAGCCGCTGATCCAACTGCAGGGCGTCAGCCGGATCTACGATCTCGGCCGGGTCCAGGTGGCGGCTCTGCAGGAAGTTGACCTGACGGTCGAGCCGGGCGAGTTCCTCGCGATCGTCGGCCCGTCGGGTTCAGGCAAGTCGACGTTGATGAACATCGTGGGCTGCCTCGACCGCCCCACCGCAGGCACGTACACCCTCGCCGGCACACCGGTCGCCGAGCTCAACGACGACGGTCTCGCTCGCCTCCGCAGCCGGACAATCGGCTTCGTCTTCCAGAGCTACAACCTGCTGCCGCGAACCTCGGCCCTGGAGAACGTAGCCACGCCCCTGCTCTACCAGGGCCTCTCGCGCAAGGACCGTCTGGCGCGGGCGCGCGCCGCGCTCGAACGCCTCGGGCTTGGCGACCGCGTCGACCACGTCCCGACCGAGCTCTCGGGTGGCCAGCAGCAGCGAGTCGCGATCGCCCGAGCACTGGTGACCGAGCCGGCCCTGCTCCTCGCCGATGAGCCGACCGGCAACCTCGATAGCGCCTCAGGGGCCGACGTGATGACAATCCTCAGGGAGCTCAACGCCGCCGGACGGACGATCGTGATGATTACCCACGACAGCGACGTGGCCAGCTCGGCCCGCCGCCAGGTTCACGTCCGAGACGGGCGGCTCGTCGCATGAGGGCAACCGAACTTGTCCGCCTGGCCCTGTCGCGCCTCGGGTCGTCCCGACTGCGGGCCGCCCTGACCATGCTCGGCGTGATCATCGGGGTTGCCTCGGTCGTCTCACTCGTGGCCGTCGGCCAGGGAGCGACGAGCGGGATCACCAAGCAGCTTCAGGGCCTCGGGACGAATCTTCTGACGGTGAACCCGGGCCGTGCGACGACCGGCTTCACGCGGGGCGCCGCGGGATCCGTGACGACGCTTACGGTCCAGGATGCCGAGGCCATCGGCGGCCTGACCGGCGTCGCTGCGGTCGAGCCCGAGACCTCGACCAGCCAGCTGGTGGTCGCCGGCAGCCAGAACACGACGACGACGATCGTGGGCACCACCGGCGGCTACACGACCGTCCGCAACTTCAGCCTGTGGCAGGGCGCGACCCTCAACGGGGTCGCTGTGGATGCCGCCCTGCGGGAGGCCGTCCTGGGAGCCACGACGGCCGACGACCTGGGCCTCAGCGCGAGCGCGATCGGCACGACGATCAAGATCGGCAGCGTGCCCTTCCAGGTCGTCGGGATCCTGCAGGCCAAGGGCAGCACGGGGCCGCTCAGCCAGGACGACCAGATCCTCGTCCCCTACACAACGGTCGAGGACCACTTCGTCCCCGGCGATACGGTCCGCTCGATCGGGATCAGCGTCGCCTCGGCCGACCAGATCGACCTGGTCAAGGCCGAGATCACGACCCTGCTCGAGAGCCGCCACGGGATCCCCGTCGGGGGGACCGACGACTTCACGATCGCCGACCAGAGCCAGCTGCTCAGCACGGTCGGCTCGGTGAGCGCTCTGCTGACCGTGCTCCTGGCCGGGATCGCCTCGATCTCCCTGCTGGTCGGAGGGATCGGGATCATGAACATCATGCTCGTCTCCGTTCGGGAACGGACCCGTGAGATCGGGATCCGCAAGGCGATCGGGGCGCGTGGTCGGGACATCCTCGCCCAGTTCCTGGTCGAGGCCCTCGTCCTGTCGCTCCTCGGCGGCCTCGTCGGAATCGTGCTTGGGGTGGCCCTCTCGGCCCTGATCGGGGCGCTCGCCGGCTGGGGCTTCGTGTTCAATCCGATCACCCCGCTTATAGCCGTCCTTTTCAGCCTTGCCGTTGGGATCGTGTTCGGGGTCTGGCCGGCCCGCCAGGCGGCCCGTCTCGATCCGATCGTCGCCCTCCGCTACGAATGACCTGCCCATCCGGCCCGGTTAGCAACCGCCGGACAACGTCCGCTCGAAAGGAGTCCCCGCGATGACCATCAACGAACCCACCCCCGGCTCCACTCCGCCGCCAACCTGGGCGACGGATCCGGTGCCCAGCACTCCCGTGAACCCGGTCCCGGTGGCAGCCCCGACCTCGTTTGCTCCGGCGCCCCTGGTTGCCTCGACGACTCCGAAGAAGAACCGGGCGTCGACCGGGACCGCCCTGCTGCTCGTCGGTGCCCTCGTCGCCATCGGCGGCGTTGCCTTTGCCGTGGGCCGGGTAACGGCCCCCACTGCGGCGGCCACGACGGGCGGCTTCGCGGGTGCCGGCCGAGGCACCGGGACGGGCGAAGGCGGCACCGGCTTCGGCGGCGCCGGCGGATTTGGGGGCGCCGGCCGGACCGGCGGTGGGGTGAGCATCACCGGCACGGTCGTATCGGTCAGCGCCAGCTCGATTGTGATCAAGTTGGCAGCCGGTAACACCATGACCCTCAACCTGAGCACCAATGTGACCTACCGGGATTCGACCACCGGCTCCGCGGCCGATGTCACCCCCGGTGCGACCGTCCAAGTCGGCCTGGCCCTGGCCGGCCGTGCCGGCCCGACGGCCAGCGGCAACCCCCGGCCGAGCGGTGGCTCCGGCGGGGCGGGCCTAGGTAATGCCAGCGTCGGGACGATCACGGTCGTCAAGTAGTAGCCGCATAGTTCTCGGCATGCACATCCTGGTCGTCGAAGACGACCCGCGCTTGGGCCGCCTGCTCCGGCGCCTGCTCGGCGACGATCGTCACGTCGTCGAGCTGGCGCAGGATGCCCGGGAGGCGACCGAGCTGCTCGAGTCCGAGGTGGCCCTCGACGCCGTGATCCTCGATCTCGGGCTGCCCGATCGATCCGGCCTCGACGTCCTGCGCGAGCTGCGCCGGCAGGGATCGGACCTGCCGGTGATGATCTTGACCGCCCGGGACGCAATTGAAGACCGGGTTCGTGGCCTGGATGCGGGTGCCGACGACTACCTGGTCAAACCGTTTGCCTACGAGGAGCTGGCGGCCCGCCTACGGGCCCTCGCCCGGCGGGCCGATCGATCGCCGTCGGGACCGAACTTGGTCAACGGGCCGATCGTACTGGACGAGGCAGATCGTGCCGTCAGTGTTGGCGGGGCGCCGATCGCCCTCAGCCCGCGTGAGTTCGCCCTGCTCGAATGCTTCCTGCGCAATCCCGGCCGCCTGCTTACCCGGGACAATCTGCTCGACGCGGCCTGGCCGTACGGTCTGGCCGTCACCCCCAACACGGTTGAGGCATACGTCCATCGACTCCGCGAGAAGCTTGGCGCAACCGCCGGGATGCTCATTCGGACCGAGCGCGGCGTTGGCTACCGGATGGTCGCTGGATGAGTGCCGAGGGACCGCCCGGCGCCGCTGGCGACGCCCGGCTTCTGCGGCGAACATGGCGCCGGTTGATCCTGTGGAGCGGCGGGATCACGCTGGCGATCCTGGTCGTCCTCGGCGCGGCGATCTACCTGGCAGTGGATCGCTCCCTGTCCGATAGCACCGAGCAGCGTCTGCGTGATCGGGCTGGCCAGATCGCCGATTTCATCGGCCAGACGCCCGGCCAGGACGCGAGCCTCGGACCGCAGCTCCAGACCGGGATCGTCTTCGGCGGCCCGTCCTCCGGCACCCTCGCCATGGTGATCGGGCCAGCCAACGAGTCGGTCGGACCGCAGAACTCCCGTTTCGATGGGCTGCCCGATATGAGTGCCGTCGCCGCCGCCCGAGCCGGGGCGACCGATGTGCGCCAGACGTCGATCGATGGGACTCCGATCCAACTCGTGAGCGAACCGGTCGTCCACCTTGGCCAGACCTACGTGATCCAGGTGGTTGCCGACCGGACGGCCGAGGCGCGGGCCCTCCAGCTCCTGGTGGTGGTGCTGATCGTGGGCGGCGTTGCGGCGCTTGGCCTGTCCGTGGGTGGTGGGTCCCTGTATGCGCGTCGGGCGCTNNAGCCACGAATTGCGCACCCCGCTGGCGGTGGTCCGAGGGAGCGTGGAGCACCTCCTCCGGCACCCCGCCTCGACGATCGCCGATCAGCATGAAACGCTAGACGACATCAAGGCCGAAACGGACCACCTGACCGAACTCGTGGATGCGCTGCTCCTGCTCGCCCGGGCTGACTCCGGGATAATCGAGCTCGAGCGGCAGCCGCTCGAGCTGGCTGATGCCACGACGACTGCACTCGAGCCGCTGACCGGGTTCGCAGCTGAGCGAGGGGTCACGATCCAGCTCGATGCCAGGCCGACCCCCGCCATTGGCGACGCCCTGCGTATCCGTCAGCTGATCACGATCCTCGTCGACAATGCGATCCGGCACAGCCCGCCAGGTGGCACCGTATCGGTTCATACTCAGCCGTCGGGCGACAGGGCCGTCGTCTCGGTCAGCGACGAGGGGCCGGGCATCCGGCCAGAGGATCTGCCGCGCGTCTTTGAGCGCTTCTGGCGGGCCCCCGACGCCCCCAGTGGCGGCGCTGGTCTGGGCCTCTCGATCGCCCGCTGGATCGTCGAGCGCCATGGTGGCACGATCGAAGCGAGCTCGCCGATCGGCGGTGGAGCCCGATTCGAGGTCTCGCTGCCCGCTCGCTGAGGCCTTGATCGAGCCACTTGACGAGGCGACCCGACCGCCGTACGCTCTCTCGACTCAAGCGCGCTTGCACTCTTTATGCAAGTGATCCTGTCGACATGGAGCAAGACGATGCTCACGGTGTTCCTGATCCTGCTCCGCGAGGGACTCGAGGCGGCGCTGGTCGTCGGAATCGTGATCGGCTACCTGGTCAAGATCGGGCGGCGGGATGCACTGCGCTGGGTGTGGATCGGGATCGTTGCCGCCCTCGTCGTGTCAGTCGGCCTGGGCGTGCTGGTCTTCGTCACGATCGGCGACCTGCCGTCGGCGATCCAGGAGCCGATCGAGGGGTTGGCGGCGGTGTTCGCAGTGGGCGTTCTGACCTGGATGCTGTTCTGGATGCGGCGCCAGGGTCGCGCGCTGAAAGGGGAGCTGGAGGGCCAGCTAGACGACGCGCTGCGCGCCGGCTCGACGGCGGCCCTCGTCGGACTCGCATTCGTGGCGATTGTGCGCGAAGGTCTCGAGACGGCGCTCTTCCTACTGGCCTTGTTTCGTTCGGCGGCCGCCTCCGGGGAGTTCTCGCCCGAGCTGCCGCTCGCCGGCCTGGCCGGCCTCGCCGTCGCCGTCCTGCTGGGCTCGGCGATCGTGCGCGGGGCGATCCGGCTCAACCTGCGTCGCTTCTTCAGCCTGACCGGGGTGGTGATCCTGTTGGTGGCCGCTGGATTGGTGTCATCGGCGATCGGGTCCTTCGTCGACGCCGGCTGGCTGCCAAGCGGAGCGCCGGCAATCAACCTGGCCGGCCTGCTGCCCGAGACCAGCCCGCTGGGGTCGCTCCTTGCCGGCCTGCTCGGTTACCGGGCCCAGCCAACCGCCCTGCAGCTCATCGGTTATTTCGGCTACCTCGTCCCGGTTCTCGGCCTGTTCGTCGGCGGCGACCGCCTCCGGCTGTTGCGCCGGCCCCGGTTCGCCTGAGTGGGCTCCCGCGGCGGACGAGTGAGCCTCGTCCTCGGCCTGGCCGGCCTGGCCGGCCTGCTGGCGGCCTGCTCGAATGGCGGCCAGGTCGCGACTGCGCCGGCCGACGCGGCGCCATCTGGAATCCTGCGCCCGAGCTCCGTCGCCGCCATCGCCTCGGTCCGCCAGGTCCACGTCTCGATCAGCGACGCCGGCTGTGCGCCCCAGGCAATCCAGTTGCCGGCCCGGCCGGCCACGTTTCATCGTCACGAATTCCGGCTCGGCTACCGTCCTCGAGTATGAGATCGGCCAGGCTGACAGGGTGATCGGCGAGGTCGAGAACGTGGTGCCCGGCGTCGACCGCAGCTTCACCCTGAATCTCAAGCCGGGTGCCTATCGCCTGAGTTGCCCCGGCGGCACGACGTCCGCGACCGGCTTTCTCACTGTCACGGAGTAGATCACCATGATCAAGCTGCGGGAGGCCGCCGTTAGGTCGTGACCTGGCCCGGATCGGCCGAGGGATCGTCGCAATCCGCTGGGCCCAGCTGGGTTTCGGCGAACCTCCAGCACCACGTCCGCCCAGGTAACGCCGCGCAATCTGCTGGGTTTCCTTGATGGCACCAACAACGTCCACGGCGATGACCAGCCGACCATGGACCAGCACGTGTGGGCAGGCCCAGCCGATGATCCTGCCTGGATGCACGGGGGGACGTACCTGGTGGCCCGCCGGATCCGAATGCGGATCGAGGCGTGGGATCGGAACAGCCTGGCAGACCAGGAGGCAACGATCGGGCGTCACAAGCTGAGCGGGGCGCCGCTTGGCGGATCAAACGAGCGCGATACGGTGAACCTTGCCGCACTGGCCGCGGACGGCCAGCCGGTCCTCCCCGCCGGTGCCCATATCCGCCTGGCCGCTCCCGCCACGAACGGCGGAATCCGGCTCCTGCGCCGGGGCTATTCGTTCACCGACGGGATCGACAGCCAGACGGGCCAGCTCGACGGCGGTCTCTTCTTCGTCTGCTTCCAGCGCGATCCGCTCACTGGCTTCGTACCGGTCCAGACCCGGCCGGCGGCGAGCGATGCCCTGAACGAGTACGTCCAGCACGTCGGCAGTGGGCTCTTCGCGATCCCGCCCGGGACGAGTCGGGGCGGCTACATCGGTGAAACCCTGTTCGGCTAGATTGGGCAACAGGGGCCACGGCCCGGGCTCCCCCTGGGGTATGCGCGAAGGCGGCTGAGGCGCCCACCCGGCCGCGAACCGGGCGGTCCCCGCCTTACGCAGCGCTTACAGGGCGCGATGGAGCGGTTGACGACCGCCTGACAGGCTGGGTCTACGGCAACGAGGCGCCCTGAGCAACCAAATGAGGACAGCCATGTCAGTTCGTCGCTCGCTGGGCGTGGGGCCAGCCTTGCTTGGCCTGGCTCTCATCGTGGTCGCCTGTTCCGGCGTCTCCGCTGCCGGGACCACGGCCAACGGTTCCGGGTACTCGGCTGGCTCCGGCAACGACGCACCGGCGGGGCCAACGTCGGCGTTGGATCTCGACCCAGCCGAGCCCACGTTCGACCTGGGCGCCCTCCTCAGCTCCAACCCGACGCCGGAGATCACGCTGGCGACGAGTCCCGCAACGACGCCGAGCGGCCTGCAGGCCACGCCGACGGCGGCTACCCCGGCTCCGCCCGTGATCTCGACCAGCAAGGCAAGCGGCCTTCTCGCGCAGGTCGATCACCTGCTCAATGAACTCGACGGCGAGTTGTCGAACGCTGCTGCCGCCGCCAACAATCCAGGAGAGTGATTTCAATGAAGCTCCATCTTTCGCCCCGACTCGGTCGGGCAACGTTCGCCCTGGGGGCCGCCGGCCTCCTCGCGATCGGCTCGTTCTCATCGGTCCTGGCGGCCGAGCCGAGCCCGATCACGAACTCCACGGCTGCCCCAGCCGTCCACCACTTCTGTATTCCGGAATGGGCTGCCGTTACCGCCAGCCCGAGCGTCGATACACTCCGGGCCGCCGGTGACTGTGAGATCAATCGACGGGTCGTGACGCTCGACGGATTGACCTACCTGGTCAACAATTCGGACGTGTTGACGGCCGATCACATGACCGATCTGCGCGACGTGAACTCGGTCAATCCGGCCTCGTTCGCAGCCGAGCGGACCGGCCTGGTCGCGCTCAAGAGCCAGATCGACTCAGATGGCACGGTCGCGGCCCTGCGCCTCGATGTCGCCAAGATTGCGCCGCACTACCGGGTCTACCTGCTGGTCGTCCCGAAGACGCACCTCGTCAGCGTGGCTGATGCGACCGAGAAGGCTTCGGCCAAGTTCGGCCCGTTGTCCGCTGAGCTGCAGAACCTGATCAACCAGGCGCGGGCCGACGGCATCGACGTCACGGCGCCCCAGGCGAAGCTCGCCGACCTGAACGCCAAGGTCGCCCAGGCGAATGGCCTGATCGCGGCGGTCGCCGACTCGATCCTGCCGCTCAGCCCGACAGACTGGAACAACGGCACGGCCGGTCCCATCCTCAAGTCCGCCCGGGAGACGATCCATCAGGCCCGAACGCTGCTGGTCGGTGCCCGCCAGGATGCCCATCAGGTGATCGTGCTCCTGGGGAGCTGATCCGCAGGGCTCCGGCCCGTTAATTCCGATCAACCCCGGTTTGTCGCCAAGGCGAACCGGGGTTGACGAATCCGGCGCGCCCGCGGGTCTCGCAGGTTGTCGTCAGCGTGCATTCAGGCATCTCTGGTATAGACCAACGATGGCTTCCTTCCCGGCGATCCCTCGCCGCGCCGGCGCGCTGGTGACGCCCGATCGCGCAGCACTCGCCGCGATCGTCGTTGTGGCTGCTCTGCTGAACCTCTTTGCCCTCGACCGTGAGGGCTGGTCCAACACGTACTACGCCGCTGCGGTCAGAAGCATGCTCGCCGGACCATCGACCTTCTTCTTTGGGGCATTCGATCCAGGCGGCTTCATCACCATCGACAAACCACCGCTCGGCTTCTGGGTCGAGGCGCTCTCGGCCTGGCTCTTCGGCTACTCCGGTGTCAGCCTCCTGCTGCCGGGCACCCTCGCCGCGATCGCGTCGGTGTGGCTCTTGGCCCGGCTCGTGGGGCGTCGATTCGGGCGTCTCGCGGGACTGGTCGCCGCCCTTGTCCTGGCGGTGAGCCCGATCTCGGTGGCAACCGCCCGAAACAACACCGTCGACAGCCTCCTCGTGCTGGTGGTCCTCTTTGCAGTAGCGAGCACGCTGCGCTGGTGCGACACCGGCCGAGCGCGCTGGCTCATCCTCGCCATGGTCCTGGTGGGGGTCGGCTTCAATGTGAAAATGCTCGAGGCGTATCTGGTCCTGCCGGCCCTCGGCCTGGCCGTCCTGGTCGATGAGCGCTGGTCGCTCCAGCGCCGGGTCGGGCACCTGGCCCTTGCCGTGGTCCCGCTCCTCCTCGTCTCCTTCTCGTGGGCGCTGATCGTGGATGCGATCCCGGCCGCCAGTCGTCCATTTGTGGGCGGCAGCGCAGCGAACTCGGTGGTCGATCTCGCCCTGAACTACAATGGGATCGAGCGTCTTGCCGGAGGCCAGTCATTTCCGAACCTTGGGCGCGTTGGTCCATTGCGCCTGTTCGACCCATCCCTGTCCGGGCAGGTCAGCTGGTGGCTGGTGCTCGGCCTCCTTGGCCTGGCGGTCGCCGTCGTCGAGCTGCGCCGCCGGCCGGCGCGGCGCCGCTTCCTCGTGCCGCTGGCGTTGTGGTCCGGCTGGTTCGCGACTGCCGCCGTCTTCTTCAGCGTCGCCAGGTTCTGGCACCCGCATTACCTGGTGATGTTCGCTCCAGCCGTGGCAGCTCTCGCGGGAGCCGGCTGCGCCGCCCTCCTTCGGGCTTGGCGGCGGCCGGGCCCGGCCGGTTGGCTGCTGCCGATCTCGGTGGTCGCGAGTGGCCTCGCGGAGGCGATGATCGTGGGCGTGGCCCGCGGCTTCGACTGGCTCCAGGGGACCGCCGTCGTGTTGTCGCTCGCGCTTGGCGGCGGCCTCTTGCTCCTCCGGGCTGGACTCGGCACGATTGGGCGCGACCGGGCCGCCGGCTTCGCGCTCACCGTCACCGCGGTGCTCGCCTTGGCCGTGGCTCCGTTGACCTGGTCGGCATGGACGACCCTCCATCCGCCCGGAGCCAGCCTGCCGGTCGGTGGACCACCCGCGGCCGGCTCTGCTCGAGGCGGCGGCTCGTTCCTCGGGCTGCCCGGTGGCGGTCCGACGGGGTCCCCGGCAGGCAGCGGTCCGGGCGGCCAGGCCTCATCGGCCCTGGTCGCGTTCGCTCTCGAACACCAGCACGATGCCACGTTCGTCCTGGCCACCGCCAGCGCGCAGCAGGCGGCGCCGATCATCATCGCCACCGGCCTGCCGGTGATGAGCCTGGGCGGGTTCAGCGGCGACGATCAGACGCTGACCGTCGCGGAGTTCGAGGCACGGGTCGCCGCGGGGGACGTGCGCTACGTCCTGGTGGGCGGCTTCAGCGCGGGTGCGGGTTACTTCGGTGGCGCGAACGACGTGATCCGCTGGGCCCGGAACACCTGTATGCCGATCACGACAGGGGTCCTGGCCGGGCAGATCGTCGACTGTCAGTTGCGGTCGAGCACCTCGAGCACGGACCCGAATGCCTCGATCGACCCGAGCGTGATCGGGTCGAGGACGACCTGGACGGCTCCGATGCCGGCCCGGGCGTAGGCCCGCAGCTCTTCGGCCAGCGCCTCGGCCGAACCGGTCAAGGCGGGGATTCCACCCATGGATTCGTTGCCCATGAGTCGCCCCGTGCCACCGGCGAGCCGGACCAGCACGGCCACGGTCCGCTCGATCTCGGCCGGCTCGCGGCCGGCGGCCAGGGCGGCCGCATCGACCTGTGCACGTAGTGGCGCCACGCCGGCCGGCCGGTTGCCGGTCGCGTTGTACCAGGCGTTCCAGACGTCGATGTGGGGGGCCGCGATCCGGAGCATCCGCTGGCCGCTCGAGCCGAGCAGCAAGGGCGGGCCGCCGGGTCGCGCCGGCCGGGGCAGCAGCTCACAGTCACGAACCTGGTAGTAGGTCCCCTGGAAGTCGATCGAGCCCTCGCGCAGGAGCGTCCGAATGATCGTGAACGCCTCCTCGAACCGGCCGATCCGGTGGTCGAAGGGGAAGCCGAAGGCCTCGTACTCGGTCTGGTTCCAGCCTGCGCCAAGGCCCAGGATCAACCTGCCGCCGCTGATCTCGTCGATCGTCGCGGCCTGCTTCGCCAGCATTGCCGGGGCGTGAAAACTGGTCGAAGCGACCAGTGGGCCAAGGGCCACCCGGCTGGTGGAGGCGGCGATCGCCGCGAGCATCGTCCAGCACTCCCACGGGCCGCGGGCCTGGGCCGCGTCCGGCCAGCGATAGAGCAGGTGATCGCCGACCCAGATCGCGTCATAGCCCAGTTCCTCGATCCGGCGGGCCATCTCCAGCTGCTCCGGCCAGCGCACAACGCGCTCGACCTCGGGCAGCTGCACGCCAACCTTGAGCGGGCGGCTCATGACGCGGCCCTGGTTGCCGGCGGGGCCAGGACAGCTCGAACCTCGGCCGCGGCCCGCCGGCCGTCGCTCAGGCCGGCCGCCCCGGCCGCGGCCACGAAGCGGGGATCCATCAGGTTGCTGCCGGTAGAGTCGAGGAAGGCCGGGTTGGGCAGGACGAATGCGACCCGGGCGCCGACCGTGCAGACCGGCTCGAGCTCGGCCTCTAGCCGGCGCCGACTCCGGCCTTCCACGCGCAACGGGGCGATGACCACGATCCGGTCGGCCGTCCCAACGAGGTCCGCGTTCGTCGTCGAGCGCAGGCCGCCGTCGACCCAGCGGCGACCATCGAGCGGGACAGGCGGAAACGAGCCCGGGATGGTGCAGCTGGCGGCGACCGCAGCGGCCAGCGGCACGCCGGACCCGGCGTCGAAGGTTCCGAACGCGCCACTCTCGGCGTCGACGGCAGTGACGACGAGCGCCGCCGGCCAGGCGTCCGTTCCTAGCGTCGCAGACATCCGCGCAAGCCAGATCTCGAGCGGGACGGTGGGGGCGCTCAGGGCGATTTGGCCGAGCTCCGCCCGCACCGCCTGGCTCAGTGGGCCATCCGACCAGCGAGCGCTGACCTGGGCCGCGATCATCGCAGCCGGTGGCACAGCGTGGTCGCTGGGCAGCTCCGGATTTGGGCCGAGGAGGCGCCGCCCGGAGTCCCGCAGGGGAAGCCCCGAACCGAGCAGTGTGCCGACGATCGATCCGGCCGACGTGCCGATGATCCGGGCGGCGTGCGCGAGGGTGACCCCCTCGGCTTCGAGGCCGATCAGGACACCGAGCTCCCAGGCGATCCCGACGGTCCCGCCGCCGGCCAGGACGGCAGCAAGGCCCCCTGGATCGACTCCTGTCAACGGCCCGGACACGTCGGGAGTGTACCCGTCCGCCCCGCACCCGGACCCTTCATGCGGACCATCGACCGCACCCGCACCAAACCTTCGTGCCCTGTCGCATGGGCGCCCCAGCCGGGCACGATAGTCGTCAACCAGATCGCTCGAGGCCACGATGTTCATCAACTTCACCGGTTTTGCCGGGGACTGCCTGATCAACGGCAAACTGGACCTGCGGGCGTCCCGGCTGACCGACCAGCTGAATGCCGACCCGCTCGTCCATCTCGTCGATGTCGAGCTCGAAGATCTCGGGAATGCGCGCCGGATCAGCGCCGCCGAGTTCACCATCGAGCGGAGCCAGCTGTGCGCCGTCCGGGTGACCGGACCGCGCGGATCCCGGGCGCTCCGGATCGCGACAACGCGCCATCGCCTGCGTGCCCAGATCGGCCCATATACGGTCCTTGGACGGCTCCATGAGCGGCCCGGGGTCGACGCCCTTTCGACGTTTGAGCAGCGCGATCTGCTGGTGCCCCTGACCGATGCCACGATCGCGTTCATAGTCGGTGGGGTCCTGGACGTTCGCGACTGGTCGACCCTGGTGATCAACCGTGAGCTGGCCAGCTGGTATCGGGCAGTGGAGGGTAACGACGAGCCAATCGGCTCGGCGTCGCCGGCAGACCTTGCCCCGCTGACCGGCGCGCGGCCGGCGGTGCTGACCCTACACGCCGGCGATCGACCGCGACGACAGGCGGGGACCCCGACGCGCGGGCCCAAGCCCCGCTAGGTCGCGAGCGCCAAGTTCCAGCCAGCGGACCACCCGGCCGCGCTGGCCGCGCCACGGCTCGAGCAACTCGAGCATTCGAGCATCGTCGCCACGTCGCTCAGCGGCCAGGATCCAGCAGACGAGACTCGGGACGTGGTAGTCGCCGACACTGACCGCGTCGGGATCCCCGAAGGCGACCCGACCGACCTCTGCCGCGGTCCACGGCCCGATCCCTGGAATCCCCTGGAGCCGGACCCCGGCCTCGGCCGGTTCGATCGCGCTCAGTGCCTCGAGCCGGGCGGCCGACCCGCCCAGTCGTCGGAGGAGCTCAGCCCGGCGGCGCTCCAGACCGAGCGGGTGGAAGGCGTAGTAGGGGAGGGCCGCGAGGCGATCTGATGCAGGCGGGAGGCGCAGCCGAAGGGGCCCGGGCGCATCATCGCCGTGGGTCAGGATCAGCGCTCGATACACGCGGCGCGCTTCGTCGCCGGTGATCTTCTGCTCGAGGACCGCTGGCACGAGTGCCTCGATCACTGCCTCGGTCCGGCCGCAGCGGACGCCGGCGTAGCGTCGGGCCAGGTCGTCGAGCAGTGGGTGGCTGGGCCTCAACGGGGCGGGTCGGTCGGACAGGCCGAGGAGGTCTGGAGCGTGGGCCACGGCCCAGGTCGCACCGGGGCCCCAGGCGCGAACCCGGATCATCGGCCCGAGCACGACAAGCTCCTCGCTGACCGGTCCCTCGGGCGTCCGGGTCGCCCGCTGCACGCGATCGGCTTCGATCCGGACTGTCGGGTCGCCCAACCCGTGGCGGAGCGGGCCCAGGGTCCGCCCGAGATCGTACGGGCCGTCGAACGGCAGGCTCGCCTCGGCATCCGGCTGCTGGCTGGTGGGCTGGGTCATGGGCGGGCATGGTAGCGTCCCGCCCAGATGAATCATCACCTTCGTGTGCACCTCGGCCAAAGGGGGGTCTCGGGGCGGTCCCGACGACTCGGCCTCGGCATCCTGCTGGCGGGCCTGGCCGGGGGCAGCATCCTCGCGGCGTGTGGCGGGTCGAGCTCGCCGACGCCAGCGCCGACGCCCGGCACTCTACCGGTCACATTCGTCTACCTGATCGATGGACCGGGTGCCGGCGTTGCCCACACCACTCACCTGCAGGTCCTCGATGCGACGAATGCACTGGTCATCGATACGACCCTGCAGACGGCTGGCAGTGTCGACACGGGCACGATCTCGCTCAAGCCCGGCAACTACTCGGCGATCACCTGGGACGAGGAGCCCGCCTCGCCCAGCCCGGTGGTCTCGACGAAATGTGGGTCACCGTTCACGATCGACCCGGGCCGGCCCCTGGTCGTCACGATCGAGGCGTCACGAATCGGGGCCTGCCTGACCGACACTACGGAACCTGGTGCTTCCGAGTCGCCCGCCGAGGGTTCACCCGGGCCGTCCCCGTTGGCTGGGCCCTCCTAGTCGCGCGAGCCGGGTTCCCAGGCTTCCGGGGCCAGCTCGAAGCCGGCGACGCCCCCCTCCCGGTCCGTGGAAGCAGCAGCCCTCGCCACGTCGTAGGATCGGATGAATACCCCGCAGGAGACTCCGATGACCGCTTCACCCGAATCGCTGGCCGCGGGCCGAGCCTATCAGCAGACGCTCCTGGCGGCGCTCGGCGAGGATGATCCGGCCGACACCCAGGCGGCCACCCCGGCGATCCTGCGCGCGCTGGTTAACGAGGCGGGCGGCGACTTGCGGACCCGCCCCGAGTCGGACGAATGGTCGGCCGTGGAATTGATCGGCCACATGGTCGATACCGAACTGGCGTCGTCGGTCCGAATCGCTGGATCCTCGCGCAGGACGAGCCCGACCTTGTGCCGTACGATCAGGACGACTGGGCGGCCAGGTTCCATTCAATCGACGAGCCGCTCGAAGCCCTCCTGCCGCTGTTCGATGCCCTGCGCGCCGCAAATCTCCGGCTCTGGCGCGAGGCCTCCGCCGCCGACCGGGCGCGGGTAGGTCAGCACCTGGAGCGCGGACCCGAGAGCTACGACCTGACCTTCCGGCTGCTGGCCGGTCACGACCGCGTCCACGCCAGCCAGGCCTTGGCGGGACTCGCTCGGATTCGCGCCCGCCGGGGCTGAATCGAAACCTGATTAGCCGCTGAATCTCGGGGCTTGTGCGAAGCTGCGCGGTGGTCTAGGCTTGCTCCGTCCCCGCCAGGGGGCCAAGTGAATCGCACGGCGAACACGGTCACTCCTCTCACGGTTTCCGCGAGATCGATCGGGGAAACCGGGCATAGTAGGAGTGATTTTTCATTGTACGCGGACAAGACCCTGAGCTGCGCCGATTGCGGCCAGGAGTTCACGTTCACCTCGAGCGAGCAGGAGTTCTACTCGCAGCGCGGCTTCAGTGAGCCGCGCCGTTGCAGCAGCTGCCGAGCCAGCCGCAAGGCAGCGCGTGGTGAGACCGGCGGTGGCTCCAGCTATAGCGGGGGCTCCAGCTACGGCGGCGGCTCCAGCTATGGCTCGGGCGGCGGTGGTTACGGCGGCGGCGGCGGGAGCCGTGATCGCGGTCCTCGCGAGATGTTCGCCGCGACGTGCTCGAGCTGCGGCAAGGAGGCCCAGGTCCCCTTCCGCCCCACGAGCGGCAAGCCCGTCTATTGCGCGGATTGCTTCGCAACCCAGCGCCGCTAGCTTGATCTCGGACGGCGTTCGCGCCGGCTGACCTCGAACCGATCCAAGCGCCCCGGCTTCGGCCGGGGCGCTTCTCGTTCCCAGGCGCGGGACTGAGCCAGCAGCTGGCCGCTCCAACGGCCATGCTGACCGGAGACCGCTCGCCTGACGAGCACGCGCCGCCGACCAGCAGGAGGCTTCCGATGGCTCGCCGACACTCGCCGTACTACCACCAGTTCGTGGCGCTCGGTGCGGAGATCGTCGACCGGATCGGGTTCGACGCGGCATTCCGATTCAGCTCCGTCCAGGCCGAGCACGTGGCGACGCGGACGGCCGCCGGGATGTACGACGTCTACTACCAGGGCGCCGTCGACGTGAAGGGTCGTGAAGCCGAGGCGTTCCTCAACTCGGTCCTCGTCAACGATGTCCGGCGCCTCACCGATGGCGGTGTCCTGTACAGCTCCGTGCCGAACGAGGCCGGTGGGATGATCGACGACCTGACCGTCTTCCGGTTCTCGGCCGAGCATTACTGGCTGTGCCCCACGCCATCACGGGTCGACCGCGTGGTCGCCCACCTGACCGAGCAGTCCCGCGGCCGCCTGGCCTACATCACAAACTGCGTTTCGGGCACGGCCTACCTCTCGATCCAGGGTCCCCACAGCCGGACGATCCTGGCCGGCTTGACCAGCCTCGATCTGTCGACCGCGGCACTGCCCTATTACCACTTCCGCCAGGGGATCCTCGCCGAAGTGCCGGTCGTCCTGTCACGGACGGGCTATTCGGGCGAGCTTGGCTACGAGCTGTTCTACCCGCGCGACTACGCCGATCACATGTGGACGGCGATCCTGGACGCAGGCGAACCGTACGAGCTGAAGCCGGCCGGGCTGGGTGCCCTTCGGAGCGTGCGGATCGAGAAGAAGTACCCGCTCTATGGCCTCGATCTCGACGAGACGACGAGCCCCTACGAAGCAGGCGTTGGGTGGACCGTCCACCTCGACAAGGGCGACTTCGTCGGCCGCGACGCGCTCCAGCGGCAGCGCGACGCCGGCGTCAACCGGGTGCTCGTCGGGATCGCCTTCGACGGCATCGGGTTCCTGCCCAAGCTGGGCGATCCGGTGACGTTCGATGGTCGATCCGTGGGCAAGATCACCTCGGCCGACATTGGTTACACCCTGGGTCGGACACTGGCCCTGGGTTACCTCGAACCCTCGATCGCCGACGGGACAGGCGTCGTCGTCACGACCGTCGACGGAACCAGCGCGACCGGTACGGTCCATCACGCGGCGCTCTACGATCCCGACCGGAGTCGCGCCCGGGCCTGATCCGCCCTGAGTCTCGCGCCCGGGCCTCCGGGTTTACGATCTGGCCATGTGCCGAAGCATCAAGACCCTTCGTCGACCAGAAACGGCCGCCAGCGACGAAGAAGTGGCCGCGGCTGCCCTTCAGTTTGTGCGCAAGGTGAGCGGCTATCGTGTGCCGTCGCGCAAGAATGCTGAGGCATTCGACGGTGCGGTGGCCGAGATTGCTGCCGCCTCGCGCCGCATGCTCGAGTCGTTAGCGTCCTAGTCCCGGTTCCATCCTGGCCGTCCTCGGCCTGCCGGGTCGCGCCAAATCGTCGCTGTAGCGATGGTCAGGCAAGACGGAGGCCGGGAGGATGGTGCTAATCCCGTGAGCCGGCTAGCTGTCCGAAGCGGCCCAGCGAATCGCAGCGCTGATCTGGACGGCGATGACCGGCCGAGACTCGAGGTCGTGGCCGCCGTACTGGGGATAGCGTGCCCGGAGCGCCCGAAGTGCGCGGAGCCGCTCGGCTGCGGCGCCGAGTCCGTCTGCTTCGAGCAGCGTCACGTCGCCGTACAGCCGAAGCCAGGCCAGCTCCGACCAGTCCTCGGACCAGCGATCGACGAGCAGGCTGACGTGCGGCCGGGCCATGAGATCGACGACCCGTCCCAGCCGGCGCGGATCAGTCGAGTTCTTGGGCTTCTGGTCGATCGGCGTCCAGACCCGAGGCCGGTCGGGATCGACGGCGAAGCAGCAGGGCACGAGTCGCGGCCGGCCGTAGTCGTCCATCGTCGCCAGGGTGGCCGTGCGCACGGCCACCAACAGGCGTCGATCGGACGCCGTCAGGATGGGCGGCGGCTGCTCGGTCACCATCGTCGCTCATCGTAGACTGCGGCCGTGACCCATCCCACCCGCCACGTCTCCCGCGCCAGGATCCTGGCCGTTCGCGGCGATACCATCGAGGAGCGCGACGACACGCTCGTGGGCGAGGAGCCGATGGAGATCCGTGTTGGGGGGCCTGGCCAGGACCCAGTTGCGGTCGCCATCACGATGCGCACGCCCGGCTCGGAGGCCGAGCTAGCCGTGGGATTCCTCAGAACCGAAGGCCTGATCCGCGATGGCGATGTCGCGAAGATCGAATTCGGCGATCCAGCCACCCTCTCCCAACCGGACGACACCGTGATCGTCCGGCTCCATCGCCCGTTCGACGCCTCGACCGTCCCCGAGCGCCACTTCGTGGCCACAGCCAGCTGCGGCATCTGCGGCAAAGCCTCCCTCGACGAGGTCGCCGTCCGGTGCGACCCGATCCCGGCCGGTCCCGTGGTGAGCCGTAATGTGATCCTGGCCCTGCCTGCTCGCTTGCGTGAAGGCCAGGCCGTGTTCGAGCGAACCGGCGGGCTCCATGCGGCCGGCCTGTTCGACCCCGCCGGCGGCCTGCTTGTCCTGCGCGAGGACGTAGGCCGCCACAACGCCCTCGACAAGCTCGTGGGTTGGGCCGTCCTGGCCGGCCTGGCGCCCCTGAACGAGCGGATCCTGATGGTCAGTGGTCGGGTCAGCCTCGAGATCGTCCAGAAGGCCGCCGTCGCCGGAATCCCGATCGTGTGCGCTGTCTCGGCCCCGTCCGACCTGGCGGTCGAGGCCGCTCAACGATTCGGTCAGACCCTCGTCGGCTTCCTGCGTGGCGACGGCTTCAACATCTACGCCGGTCGAGCCCGTATTAATCTCTGACGGCCCGGGCCAGTGCCTCGAGAATCGGGATCACGTCGTCGGGGCCGCGCCGGGCTCGCGCTGCTGGACGAACGAAAATCCGAAGCGGCCTTTGACGCACAGGTGGCCTTCGGTCACGGACGAATCCAGCGGCGAGGTCACCTTGACGATCTCGTTGTCCTGGACGAGCAGGCTGAGCGTGCAGCCAACGCCACAGTACGGGCAGATCGTGTCGGTGCTGGTCTGGGCGGCCTCGTCCCACGTGCCGGCCTCGCGCATCTCGTACTCCGAGCGGAACATCAGGGCACCGGTCGGGCACACGCCGATGCAGTTGCCGCAGTAGACACAAGCCGAATCGGGCAGGCCCACGTTCCACTCGGTCGAGATCCGGGCATCAAAGCCGCGTCCGGCAACCGCGATTGCGAAGGTGTTCTGGGCATCGACCCCGCAGGCCTCGACGCACTTGTAGCAGAGGATGCATTTCGAGTAGTCGCGGACGTACAGCTCGTTATCGATCTTCACGGGCTGGCCCACCGTGGCCGCGCTTGGCTGGCCGTCGGCGGCGTGATGGTGGCCCGCCTCGAGCCCGTCGCGCTCGTTTGCTGCGGCTGGCTGAGCGGCGGCTCCGAACCGTTCGGGATCGGCGCCATAGCGGGCGAAGTAGGCGGGCGCCTGGGGCGCCGTCGAGAGGTCAACCGACGAGCCGAGCAACTCGAGCACGACCTTGCGTGACAGCCGGACCCGTTCGGTGTCCGTCTGGACGGCCATCCCCGGCTCCACCTTGCGCGAGCAGGCGGGAGCAAGCACCCGCGAGCCGGCAACCTCGACGACGCACACCCGGCAGGCGTTGATCGGGGTGAGGTTTTCGAGATAGCACAGGGTGGGTGTGTCGACCCCTTCGGCGCGGCAGGCGTCGAGGATCGTTGATCCGGCAGGCACGCTCACGGTTCGGCCGTCGATCGTCAGCTCGACCTGGACGACCCGCGCTGCCTCCGGCGGCATTGGCGGCTGGCTCGACCGTGCCGGCGGGTAGAACTGGATCGGCGGCACGCTGCTCATGCCGGAACGATACCCGCGCGGACGGCGCTTTCGATGGCCGATGAAGCTGTCTGGCCGAGCCCGCAGATCGACGCGTCGCGCATTGCCTGGCCGATCTGTCCAAGGAGGCGCAGCTCGTCGGCCCGGGAGCCGTGCGGCCGGTCTGCGGCGAGCCGGGCGAGGAGCTCCTCCTGGCGCACGGTGCCGACCCGGCAGGGTACGCACTGGCCGCATGATTCGTCGCGGAAGAAGGCGGCGATGCGGCGGAGCGTGCCAACCAGGTCGGCGGTCCGATCGAAGACCATCACGACGCCCGAACCGAGCGTTGCCCCAATGGCCCTCGTTGCCTCGAACGTAAGCGGCGTATCGAGCACCTCGGGTCCCACGAACACGCCGGCGGCGCCGCCCAGCAGGATCGTCCGGATGGTGTCATCGGCCGTCACGCCGATCGGGGCTGGAACGCCGCCGGCCAGCTCGAGCAGTGCCCGGAGCGTGGTTCCGAACGGGACCTCGTAGATTCCCGGCCGGCGAACATGGCCGGAGACGCAGAAGAGCTTGGGTCCCGCGGATCCCTCGGTCCCGATCGTGGCAAACGCCGCGCCGCCCTCGCGCAGGATCAGCGGAACGTTGGCCAGCGTCTCGACGTTGTTGACCGCCGTCGGCTTGCCGAACAGTCCGACCTCGACCGGGAATGGCGGCTTGTTGCGCGGCTCGCCGCGCTTGCCCTCGATCGAGTTGAAGAGAGCCGTCTCCTCGCCGCAGATGTAGGCTCCAGCACCAATCCGGAGCTCGATTTCAAAGGCGAAACCCGACCCCAGGATATCCGAGCCAAGCAGGCCGGCAGCGCTGGCCAGGGCGATCGCGTTGCGCAGCCGGCTGGCCGCCAAAGGGTATTCGCCGCGCAGGTAGAGGAAGCCCCGGCTGGCGCCGGTGGCGAACGCCTCAATCGTCATCGCTTCGATCAGCACGAACGGATCGTGCTCGAGCAGGGCGCGGTCCTTGAACGTGCCCGGTTCGGACTCGTCGGCGTTGCAGACGACGTACTTCGGGGATCCCTGTGCGGCCCGGACTCCGGCCCATTTCCGCCCGGTCGGGAAGGCGGCACCGCCCCGGCCCAGCAGCTTCGAAGCGGTCACCTCGGCGATCACCGCCTCCGGACCCAGCTCGATCGCCCGGTTAAGGGCCGCATAGCCGCCGGCTGAGCGATACGCCTCGAGCGAGCCCGGATCGACCCGGCCGACTCGAGCCAGGAGCTGCAGGCCATCGTCGCCGGCCTGGGGCACCGAGATGCGGGCGTCGGCCAGGCGTTCCTCTGCCGACAAGCTCGCTCCGTCGATCGCGATCGGCCGTCCGGCGGCCGCGCTGGCCAGCCTGGCGATCACGCCGACGGCGTCGATCGGGGCTTCGCCGATCTGCTCGGGAGCATCGCCGGCTACGGTGAACAGGGCCGCCGGTGCCCGCTCGCACAGGCCCAGGCAGGGGCTCCGCAGCCAGGTCGTCTGGCCGTCCGCGCTCGGTTGGCCGGCCGGCCCGTGGGTTCTGGCGAGGTCGGAGCAGACCTCCTCGGCTCCGACCAGCCGGCAGGCGATGTCGTCGCACACATGGGCAACGATCGGCGCCCGCTCGCGCGTGGCGAGCAGCCCGTAGAACGTCGCCACGCCGTAGGCCTCGGCCGGCGGGACCGTCAGGCGGCGGCAGATGTAGGCCAGCGCTGGCTGGCTGATCCATCCAATCCGATCCTGGACTGCGTGGAGGGCCGGCAGGAGGAGGTCGCGCTCGGCCCGAGCCGCATGGCCGCCGCGCGCGACGTGGCCGTCGTTGGCCGAGTCCCTCGACCCGCCGGCCCAGCCCGAGCTGGGCGGACCAAGCAGTGCGTCAACCGCGGCTCGCTCGGCGGGACTGGCCAGAGGCGCAATGACATGGATGTCCATCTCCGCCAGTTTAGCGAGCCCCGCTCAAGCCGAGCGCCGGCGTGCCCGACCGCCCGTGTCGGCCCGCTGCTCGCGCCCGCTCAGCCGCTAGGGAACGCGAACGGCGGCCTTGAGCTTCTCGATTCGGATCGCTGTCGCCTTGAATTCGGCCGTGCCGGACTTCGGGTCGGTTGCGTCGATGGTGAGGAGGTTGACCGCGACATCGTCCTGGAAATGCAACGTCATGAACGTCAGGCCTGGACGGAGGGACGGATCGACCCGGACGGCGACCGAGATCTGGCCGCGCCGCGAGACGACGCGGACGAGCTCGCCATCGGCCAGGCCGTAGCGAGCCAGGTCCTCGGGCGAGATGTCGAGCGACTCGCCCCGTCGTAGCGGTGACCGGTAGCCGGCGCTCTGGACGCCGGTGTTGTACGAGTCCAGCCGCCGCCCGGTCGTCAGCCGGATTGGGAAATCGGCATCCAGCCGATCGACCGGCGGGTCGTGATCGACCGGGATGAACGGCGCCCGATTGCCCGGGACCGGGTCCTCCCAGAGGCGGGAATGGAGGAACAGCTCACCCGGGTGGTTCTCGTCGTAGCACGGCCATTGCAGTCCGCCGAGCTCCTCGAGCCGCTTGTAGCTCATACCGGCGTGAACGGGGGACAGCATCCGGAGCTCGTCCCAGATTGCCTCGGGGGTGGTCGCCGGCCAGTTGCCGCCCATCCGCTGGGCCAAGTCGACCACGATCTCAAGGTCGTCGCGGGCCAGGCCGGGTGGGGCGAGCGCCCGCCTGACCCGCTGGACGCGGCGCTCCGAGTTCGTGACGGTGCCCTCGGTCTCGGCCCAGGCGGCCGAGGCGGGCAGGACGACATCGGCCAGCTGGGCGGTCTTCGTCAGGAAGATGTCCTGGACCACCAGGAATTCGAGGTTCGACAGGAGATGGATCGCCTTGGCCTGGTCGGCCTCGGACTGGACCGGGTTCTCGCCGATCACATAAACCGCGCACAGGTCGCCGCGCTCCATGGCGTCGAACATCCCGGACAGGTGCCAGCCGCGCTTGGGTGGCACAGTCACGCCCCAGAGTTGGTCGAACTTTGCCCGAAGCTCGTCGTTCTCGACATGCTGGAAGCCCGGCAGCCGATCCGGTAATGCGCCCATGTCACCGCCGCCCTGGACGTTGTTCTGGCCGCGCAGGGGGTTAACCCCGCTGCCATAGCGGCCGACGTGTCCTGTGAGCAGGACCAGTGAGATCAGGGCGAGGACGTTGTCGACGCCGTTGTGGTGCTCGGTGATGCCGAGGGTCCAGCAGATCATCGCCCGCGGCGCGCTGGCGAATGCGTGGGCCAGCTCGCGGATCATCGCGGCCGGCACGCCCGTCTCGCGCTCGGCGTACTCGAGGGTGTACGACTCGACCTTGGCCCGGTACTCCTCGATGCCGCTGGTTGCCCGGGCGATGAACTCCCTGTTCTCGAGCCCGGCGGCCAGAATCTCTCGACCGATCGCGTTGGCCAGCGCAATGTCCGAGCCAACGTCGAGACCCAACCACCCGTCGGACCACTCCGCAGAGCTTGTCCGGCGCGGGTCGACCGTGTACAGCCTGGCGCCCTTGTTCACGCCCTTGAGCAGGTGGTGGAAGAAGATCGGGTGGGTCTCGCGGGCATTCGAGCCCCACAGGATCAAGAAATCCGTGTCTTCGATCTCACGATATGAACTTGTGCCGCCACCGGCACCGAAGACGGTCGCCAGACCGGCGACGCTAGGGGCGTGTCACGTTCTGTTGCAGCTATCGATGTTGTTGCTGCCCAGGATCGTCCGGCTGAACTTCTGGGCGGCGTAGTTGAGCTCGTTCGTCGCCTTGGAGCAGCTGAAGGTTCCGAAGGTGCTCGGGCCATGGGCTGCACCCACCCGGCGGAAGCCGTCGACGGTCCGTTCCAGCGCCTCGTCCCACGTGGCCGGCCGGAACGGTGCGCCAGCCTGCTTGTCGCCGTCGCGCACGAGCGGGGTCATCAGTCGGGTATAGGGCCTGGCCACGGTGGAACCTCCTGGCTGGGAGCCGATCGATGTCGACCTGGAGCGTGGGATCGAGTGTAGCGTGAGTCTCTAGCAGTCCAGCACAACACCCGGCGACTCGCCGTCGGGAACGGCCTCGACCCGGCCGACCCGCCAGCTCGAGACGCCCGCTGCAGCCAGCGCTTCCTCCACGCCAGCCAGCTTCGCCGGTTCGATCGCCGCAAGCAGGCCGCCCGAGGTTTGCGGATCGTGGGCCAGGGTGACCAGCTCGGCTGCCGTGGCCGGGTCGAGCCCGAACGAGCGGGCAACGAACCGGCGGTTGTGGCCTGCGCCGCCAGTCTCGATTCCGGCCCTGGCCAGGTCCAGGGCGCCGTCCAGGGCCGGCAGGGCGGACGCCTCGAAGATGAACCGGGTCCCCGACCCGCGAGCCATCTCCAGTCCGTGGCCGAGCAGCCCGAAGCCGGTGACGTCGGTCGCGGCCTTGACCCGGTTGGCGACGAGGACCTCGGCCGCAGCTCGGTTCAGGCTGCGCATCCCGTCGACGGCTGCATCGAAGGCCGCAGCGCTTGCCGCCGGGTGGCCCTGGCGGCGGCCCGCGACGAGGAGGCCTGTGCCCAGCGCTCTGGTCAGGACGAGGACGTCATCCGGCCCCGCACCACCCTTGCGCAGGAGCTCGTCCGGATGGGCGACTCCAATGACGGCCAGACCGTACTTCGGCTCAGCATCGCGGATCGTGTGGCCGCCGGCGAGCGTCCCACCCGCCTCGCGGACCTTGGCCCTGGCCCCGGCCAGGATCGCGGTCATCGTCTGTTGCGGCAGCTCCTCGGGGAAGGCGGCGATTGACAGGGCGAACAGGACGCGGCCGCCCATGGCGAAGACGTCGGACAGGGCGTTCGCCGCGGCGATCTCGCCGAAGGTCCAAGGGTCGTCCACGAGGGGCGGGAAGAAGTCGAGCGTACCGATGATGGCCAGCCCGGGCGCGACCACATAGACCGCCGCGTCGTCGGGCGGATTCAGGCCAGCGATCAGCTCGGGCGGCACGTCCTCGGCGCCGAGCTGGGCGAGAGTCTGGGCCAGGATGTCCGCGCCGAGCTTGGCGGCACAGCCGCCCGAGCTGGTTAGCGAGGTCAGGGACGGAGCCTCGACGAAGGGCAGGTTCATTCGCCGATCATACGGGGCCCCCGGTAGACTGCCCGCATGCCGACCGACCTGCGCGCCAAGACGGGCCTCGCCTACGACGACCTGCTGCCGTCGGACTCTGCCGATCCCTCGGCCCTGGCCGAGGCCGCGGCACCCGGTCGGCCGGTGGTCCTGGTCCATGCGGGGATCTGCGATCGCCGGATGTGGGATCCGCAGATGATCGCGTTGGCTGCCGATCGTCGCGTCGTGCGCCTGGACCTGCGCGGCTTTGGCGCTTCGGATCGGAAGACGGCCGCTCCGTTCGCGCACCACCTCGAGGTCGCAGCCCTGCTCGACGAGCTCGCGATTGAACGGGCCCACGTCGTCGGCGTGTCGATGGGTGCCGGCGTGGTTGCCGAGGTCGCCCTGGCTCGGCCTGAGCTGGTCGAATCGTTGCTGCTCGTTGCACCGAGCGGCTCGCTTCGGACGGAGGTCACTGCCGACATCGAGGCGTTCTGGGAGGCTGAGGAGGTGGCGCTCGCCGAGGAGGACCTCGAGGGAGCCGTCGAGGCCAACCTGGAGACCTGGGTGGACGGCCCCGGTCAGCCTTCGGACCGGGTTGCCCCGGCGATTCGCGCGTTCGTCGGCCAGATGCAGATGAAGGCTTTCGAAAACATCGACGGCTGGAACGCGGAGGATCTCGACGATCGCGGGCTGAAGCCTGCCGTTGGGTCCCGGGCGGACGACATTGCCGTTCCAACCCGGATCCTCGTCGGCGACCTCGACGTGGCCGCGGTGGGCCGCACGGCTGCGCGCCTGGCCGAGGAGATCCCCGGCGCCACCCTGGTGCGCTGGCCCGACGTGGCCCACCTGCCTTCGCTCGAGCGGCCTGACGACTTCAGCCAGCTCGCCCGGGACTGGTTCACCGAAGTCGAGGCCCTCGCCAAGCCAGCCTGAGCCTCCGCGCGGGCGGGGGCCGGTGCTCATGGCCGGCGCCGGCCCTATGCTCTGGATCGATCTGGGGGCGGAGGGGTCCCGGTGGGTTCCCCGGTCTTCAAAACCGGTGGCGCCACGCTCCGCGTGGCGCGGTGGGTTCGACTCCCATGCGCTCCCGCCAACGGTTCTCGACAGGGAGGTCCGAATGCCGGGTTCCGAGGCGCCTCGCCCGCCCGGGGTTGAGCGGCTGCTCAGCGCGGTTCGGCCGCGGCTGGCCGGCGAGCGGGACCATCACGCCCTGCTGGCAGCCGCCCACGAGCTGGTCGACGCCGAACGTGGCCGGATTGCCGGCGGGGGCGCGTGGCGGGACCTGCCCGCCCTCGCCGACGATCTGGTCGCGAGGCTCGAGCGTCTGGCCGATCCGCTCGGCTCGGGCCTCGTTCGGGTGATCAATGCGACCGGCGTGATCCTCCACACCAACCTGGGCCGGGCAGTCTGGCCGGCGGCGGCGATCGAGGCGGCCGGGGCGGCGGTGGCGGGCTACACCCTGCTCGAGCTCGACCGGGGTTCCGGCCGGCGAGGTGCTCGCTTCCGCGCCGCGGAGGCGCATCTCATCGCCCTGACCGGCGCCCAGGATGCCCTTGTCGCGAACAACAATGCCGCGGCGCTGGTTCTGGCGGTGGGCCTCGCCGGGCGCGGCGGTGGGGTGGCCGTCTCGCGCGGCGAGCTCGTCGAGATCGGTGGCGGCGTGCGGATCCCGGAGATCATCCGGCGCAGCGGCGCGCGCCTGGTGGAAGTCGGCACCACGAACCGGACCCGGGTCGATGATTTCGAAGCGGCGCTGGCCGATGGCCGCGCCCGGGTCGTCCTGCGCGTCCATCCGTCGAACTTCGTCATCGCCGGCTTCACCGAGGCGCCCGATCCAAAGGCGGTCGCCGCGCTTGCCCACCGCCACGGCGCGATCCTCGTCGACGACCTCGGCAGCGGCGCCCTCCTAGCCACCGAGCAGTACGGCCTCGCTCACGAACCGATGCCGATGGAGCGCCTGGCTGCCGGCGCCGATCTCGTGACGTTCAGCGGCGACAAGCTTCTAGGCGGCCCGCAGGCCGGGCTGATCGTGGGTCGGGCCGACCTCGTTGCCCGGCTTCGGCGCGACCCATTGGCCCGGGCCACCAGGCCGGACAAGGCGACCCTGGCCGCTCTCGGCGCGACCCTCGGCCTGTATCGGGCCGGCCTGGCCCAGATCGACGTCCCCGTCTGGCGCATGATCGCGGCCGGGGTCGCCACCCTCAGGGCCAGGGCCGAGGCCATCCGGGACGGCCTGCCGACGCGGCACCGAGACACGGTCAGCGCGGAAGCGATGGAGGCGACAATCGGCGGGGGCTCACTGCCCGGCGAGACCCTGGCCTCGTTCGGCCTGGTGATCCGGGCCGGATCGGCCAGCCGCCTGCTCGCCGATCTCCGTCGGGCTGACCCCTGCATCGTCGCCCGGATCGCCGACGCGGCCGTCGTCCTCGACCTGCGGACGGTGGAGCCCACCGCGGACCATCTGATCGGCCGCGCGATTGCCCGCCTGGTCGAGCCGTGATCGGACCGCCCCGGCGATGACCGTCGTCGTCGGGACCGCCGGTCACATCGACCATGGCAAGACTGCCCTCCTGCTGGCCCTCACCGGGATCGACGCGGATCGGCTGCCCGAGGAGCGCCGGCGGGGGATGACGATCGATGTCGGCTATGCCCACCTCCGTCTGCCGGACGGCAGCCAGCTCGATTTCGTGGACGTGCCTGGCCACAACCGGCTCGTCGGCAACATGCTGGTGGGGGCCGGCGAGATCCAGGCGGCGATGCTCGTGGTGGCGGCTGATGATGGGCCCCGGGCGCAGACGATCGAACATCTCGAACTGCTCAATGGGCTGCTGATCCAGGATGGGATCGTCGCACTGACCAAGATCGACAGCGTGGATCCGATCCGAGTCGGCGAGGCGACCGAGCTCATCCGGGCGCTGCTGGTCGGCACCACGCTTCAGGGATCGCCAATCGTGCCTGTCTCCTCGGTCGCCGGCAGCGGCCTGGCCGAGCTGTCGACCGAGCTCCTGCGGCTGCGCGACCGGGTCCTGCAGCACTCGCCACCGGCCGCGGCCGGCGAACCGGTCCGGCTCGCGATCGACCGCACCTTCGTGATCAAGGGCCGCGGGACGGTGGCCACCGGCTCCCTCCAGGGCGGCCGCCTCGAGCGCGGTGCCCTGCTGCGGCTCGTTCCCGGCGGACGGGTCGTCCGGGCCCGCGAGCTGCAGGTCCACGGTGGGACGGTGGAGGCGGTCGAGGGAGGTGGGCGAGTCGCGCTCAACCTGGCCGGCATGGATGCCGGCGACCTCCCTCGGGGCGCAGTCCTGACCACCGATCCACGGGTCCTGGCGAGCGCGGCGATCCTCGCCGTGTTGCGGCCGCCACGCGGATTCGAGCGCGCCGATTCCGGGACCGGCGGGCCCGCCGGTCGCGACCGCTCCGGTGCCCGGTTCTGGCCGGTCGCGCCTGGCGCCTTGTTCCGGCTGCACCTTGGAACCGAGCAGGTGCAGGCGAGTCTCGGCCGCGGGCGGATGGATCTTGTGCTGCTTCCCGATGGCCGTGTTGTTGCCCGGCTCCGCTTGCCTCGGCCGGTGGCAGTGGCGACCGGCGACCATTTCGTACTGCGCCGGAGCGCACCCGGCGGCAGGGCGATCGGCGGCTCGGTGCTCGATCCCAACCCGCCGATCGGCCCGGGCCGCCGCCGGGCCGATTCGGATCGCCTGGCCAGCCTGGCCTCGACCAGCAGCACCGAACGATCGCGCGCCCTGGTCGGCCTGCACGGGGTAATCGATCCCGGCCGACTGCCCGCGGACGACCTCGACGACCGAGCCCTTGGAGCCGTTCGGCTGGCGGGCCGGCTCGTCGTGCTGGCGATCGCCAGGGCGCTCGAGACGGAGGCACTCGATGCACTGGCCAGTCGTGCCCGGGTGGCTCCGCTCGCGCCGGGGATCTCCCGGGCGGAGTTGGGGACGACCCTCGGGCGCTCGCTCCGACGGGCCGCTACGGTCGATCAGCACGACGCCGGCGTCATCGTCGACGCGTTGCTGACCAACCTCGTGGCCGCCGGCCGCATGGCGCGGGATGGCGATCAGCTGCACGAACCGGGCCATGCGCTGGACCTGCCGCCGGCCGTCACCGCCGCGATGGACCGGCTCGAGCGGGCCCTGGCGACGGCCACACCACCGGCCCTGGCGGTTGCGGTTCGGGCGAGCAGTTGCCCGCCAGAGGGCCTGCGCGCCCTCGAATCGGCCGGCCGGATCGTCCGCCTCGACGATGACCTGGCGTACGCCGGACCGCTGTACCTCGAGCTAGCCCGGAAGGCCGTGCTGATGGCTACGGCGGGTGCATTGACACCTGCCGCCTACCGGGACGCCACGGGGACGAGCCGAAAGTACGTGCTGGCAATCCTCGAGGACCTGGACCGCCGGGGGATCCTCCGGCGCACGCCCGCTGGTCACGTCCCAGGGCCGCGAGCTGGGCTGGCGGCCGGGCTGGGCGCGGGGATCGGCGGCGCACCAGGGCGAACGGTCTCGTGATCGTGTCGGGCGTGGTGCTCGCCGGCGGGGCCTCGCGCCGATTCGGCAGTGACAAGCTGGCCGCGCCGATCGACGGGGTTCCGCTCCTGGGGCATGCGCTGCGGGCGCTGACCGGCATCGTCGACGAGATCGTGGTCGTCATCGCCCCTGATCGGGCGCGGCCGGAGCTTGGGCCGTTCGGTCGGCCGGTTCGTTTCGTGACCGACCCGGAGCGCTTCGGCGGTCCGCTCGTGGGCCTCAGAACGGGTCTCGGGGCAGCTCGAGGCTCGGTTGTGCTGGTGGTCGGCGGCGACATGCCCTGGCTCGTACCGGGCGTTCTCCGTCTGCTCGTGGATCGAGCTCCGGCAGTGCTGGCGGATGCTGCCGGAGTCAGCCGGCCGCTGCCCTGCACGCTGGACCGGGCGACTGCACTGGTCGCTGCAGACGAGCTGTTGGCCGTGGGTGAGCGGCGTCTCCGGGCACTCCTGGCCAGGCTGGAAGCGGTGGCGCTGGCCCGCGCCGACTGGCAGGGCGAGGACCCGGGCGCCTTGACCCTGGTCGACATAGATGAGCGGCGTGATCTGTCCCAGAACGAGCGAGACCCCGACCCTGCGATCGGAGTCTCGTGGGAGGAGGAGCCCGGTCCCGTCAGGGAGGAGGGGGACCGGAGGAGCAGAAGCAACAGGGCGTAGTCTCCGCGGTCTTCGTTATCGCCGACTACGCCCCCGGTTAACGCTGGGTATGCTGGGCTCGAAATGGTCGCCGGTTAGATCCGGAAGATGTCGCCGGCGCGATGTCGCTCCCGACGCCGGCCGCGCCAGACGGTGACCCGGCCGCTGCCCCTGACCAGCCACTCGCTGTCGCTGCCAATCGCCGCGGTGTCCTCGTCGATCCCCAGGACCACGGTGCCACGCGGTGCGCGGGCCACCCGGAGGGCCGCCAGCGTCTCGGGGAAACGATCGTAATGGGGCAGCACGGCGACGCCGGCCACCAGCCCCAGACCGGGCTGAAAACCGAGCGGCAGGTGGGGTGGACTCCGGAAGCGGGCCTGCTGCGAGCACAGGACCATCGCTCCCGCCGAGCAGCCGGCGAGCACGCTGCCGCGGGCGTTGGCCGCGACGGCGGCGGCCCACAGGGCCGTCCCAGCGAGCGTTCGGAGCAGATGATCTGGCCGGCCACCCGAGAGGTAAATCAGGTCCGCCTCACCGACTGCCTGGGCGTGCGCCCGGTCATCGCCATCGGGGCGCGTACGGACGAGCACCACCTCGACCTCGGCGCCAAGGCCTTCGAAATGCTCGACGCCCAGCGCGGCCCAGCGCAGGAAGACGGCCTCGCCGTCCGGCCATGAAGCCGTCGGCAGGATTGCGACCCGCGGCCGGGATCGTCCGCTGGCGGCAAGCAGCTCGGCATCGACCGCGGCCATCGCGGGCAGGAACTCACCGGCGCCGACGAGAGCTACGGGTCCGGGCATCGGGCGAGTCTAGCGCGGGTCTCCTCGTCGGTCCGGCGGTCGCCTCGGGCCGCTTGTCTTGCATCGGGGTGGAACGCAGCCCCACACTGGCCGGCATGAACAGGCGCCAGCGCTGGACCATGGTGGCGGCCGTGCTCGGCTCGTCGATCGTGTTCCTGGACGGGACGATCGTAAACGTGGCCCTCCCGTCAATCGGCCATAACCTGCCCCATTCGATCGTCAGTGTCCTCGAGGGCCAGACCTACATCACGAGTGGCTACCTGGCGACGCTGGCGGCCCTGCTGATCCTGGCCGGAGCCCTGTCGGATTTCTACGGCCGCCGGCGCGTCTTCATCATCGGCCTGGCCGGATTCGGCCTGACCTCCGTCGTGTGCGGACTCGCGCCGAGCCTCGAGCTCCTCGTCGTCTTCCGGATACTGCAGGGCGCCGCCGGCGCGCTCCTCGTGCCCTGCTCGCTGTCGATCATCACGGCGACGTTCGAGGAGCCGGCTCGCAGCCGGGCCTTCGGGATCTGGGCGGCAGCCACGTCGGCCACCACCGTCCTCGGCCCCACCCTGGGCGGCCTGCTGATCCAGGCGATCAGCTGGCGGGTCGCCTTCCTGATCAACGTGCCACTGGTCCTGGTCGCCCTGTACGCCACGATCCGGTACGTCCAGGAGAGCCGGGACGAGCGGGCCACCGGACGGTTTGATTGGCTGGGTGCGCTGGTGATTGCCCTCGCGGTCGGCGGGCTCGCTTTCGGGGCCATCCGGGGCGAAGCCCAGCAGTGGCGCGATCCGGTCTCGTTCCTCGCCCTCGGCGTGGGGTCCGTGGCCCTGGTTGCCTTCCCGATCCTGATGTCGAAGCGGCCCAACCCGCTGGTCCCACTGCGCCTCTTCAGGGTCCGCCAGTTCGCGATCATCAACCTGTCGACGCTGCTGATCTACGGCGCGCTGTACGGCACCTTCTATTTCCAGAGCCTGTTCCTGCAGGGCACCTTGGGGTATGCCGCGTTTGCTGCCGGGGCGGTCGGCCTGCCGATCGGGTTACTCCTGACCTTTCTGTCGACCCGGATCGGCACCGTGGCCGGTCGGCTTGGTGGTCGCCGCTTCCTGACGGCCGGTCCGCTGATCATGGCAGCCGGCCTGCTCTGGCTGGCCCGGATCCCCTCCACGAGTGCGGCCTGGACGAGTGGGTTCGTGCCGCCCGTCGACACCCTGATCGACGTGCTGCCCGGGATCATCCTGTTCGGGATCGGGATCAGCCTGGTCGTGGCGCCGCTGACGAGCACCCTTATGAGCTCGGTGCCGGTCTCCAACGCCGGCCTTGCCTCGGCCGTCAACAACGCGATCTCGCGGGTGGGTCAGCCGCTCCTGTCGGCCGTGATCTTCATCGTGATTACGGCCTCGTTCTACACCTCGCTGGCGGCCAAGGTGCCCGGCGTGGACCCCAACGATCCGACGCTCCGGGCCGCGGTCCAGCCGCTCGACCGACCGATCGACGGAACGCAGCCGGCGATCGTCGCTGCAGCGCGTGAGGCGTCGACCGATGCCTTCCACCTTGCCCTCCTGGTCAGCGCAGCGCTCCTGGCCGCGGGTGGTGCCGTCAACTTCGTGGGCCTGCGCCCGGTGCCATCGTCCGGCCGGATGGCCGCAGCGAGCCCGCCGTCGGCGCCCGAACCGAGCCCGCCGGCGGGGTGAACCCGGCTCGCGACTGGGACGCCGCCACGTACGATCGGATCGCTGATCCGATGGCCCGCTGGGGTGAGGCCGTTCTCGAGCGCCTGTCCCTGGGCGGCAACGAGGTCGTCCTCGATGCGGGCTGCGGTTCGGGCTCCGGGTGACCGAGCAGCTCGCCGAATGCCTGCCCGAGGGGCGGGTCATCGCCCTCGACGGCTCGCCGGCGATGATCGGCCAGGCGCGGGCCCGGCTCGAGCGGTTCGGCCCAAGGATCGAGTACCTTGTCGCCGATCTGCGCGAGCCGCTACCGGTCCATGAGCCGGTCGACGCCATCCTGTCGACGGCCACGTTCCACTGGCTCCCGGATCAGGCCGCGTTGTTCCGGAACCTGGCCGAGGTCCTCTGCCCGGGCGGCCGGCTCGTGGCTCAGTGCGGCGGGGTCGGCAACATCGCCTCGATTCAGGCGGTCCTGGCGACCCTCGGTGACGGCTGGACCGGACCCTGGACGTTTGCCACGCCTGCCGAGACGGAGGCACGGCTCAAGGTGGCCGGCTTCACCAAGATCGAGACCTGGCTCCAATCCGAGCCCACGCCCCTCGAGCCGGGCACTGCGACTGAGACGTACCTGCGCACGGTGATCCTCGGCGACCATCTCGTTCGTCTGTCCGAAGGGGAGCGCCAGCCGTTCGTCCAGGCGGTGGCAGCCATGCTGCCCCAGCCGGCCATCGACTACGTCCGCCTGAACATCACCGCCAGGCGGGCCCGCTGACCCGCCGGGGCCGGATGATCGGGCGTCAGCTGGCTGAGCGGGTCCGAAAGCAGTCCGAGCAGTAGACCGGGCGGTCCATCCGCGGCTTGAACGGGACCTGGGCCTGATTGCCGCAGGACGAGCAGAGCACCGCGAAATACTCGCGGGCGGGTCGATCACCACGCTCGTAACCGCGCGGACCGCCGATATCCCGCAGGTCGTAGTCCGCCGGCTCGCGGACAGCCCGTCGGCTCGCCCGACAGCTGCTGCAGCGCTTGGGGTCCGACACGAAGCCCTTCTGAACGTAGAACTCCTGATCGGCCGCGCTGTGAATGAACTCGACGCCGCAGTCCACGCAGGCGAGAGTTCGATCGGCGTAGGTCATCCGGTCCTCCAGGTCTGTCGTGCTCGGGTGGCCCGGGACAGGGCGTGGCTGAGGACGGAAGCGAGTCGGCGAGTCCCACACAGGTGCCGCGCGATCCAGGTCCAAATGCCGAAGGTCCCTGTCGGGGCACACCGGTTTCGAGTCGTGAGGATACCAAAGGTTCCGCAATCGAGCTTCCCCCAAGTGCCAGCGAACCTGTCACAATGCGCACCGAGACTCGGGCTGGCGAGCGAGGGCAAGGGGGCTCCTCGCTCGCGCAAATCCCGCGATGGAGACCAGCCCGGGCGCGGCCGCTCGAGAACCTCGAACCGACCCGCTGGAGGCGCCCGGCGATGCTCCGACTCCTGCAGACCTCGGACCTGCACCTCGGCGCCCGCGACGCCGCCATGGGCGAGGCTGCGGCCTCGCTCCGCGACCGGCGATTCGCGGCGTTCGAGCGCTCGCTCGCCCTGGCTATCTCAGAGAAGGTCAACGTCGTCCTGATCGTGGGCGACCTGTTCGACTCCAACGCGGTCACCCGAGGACTGGTCGGTCGGCTGGCCGCGGGCTTCGCCCGCCTGGCTGCTGCGGGGATCAGGACGGTGATCCTGCCCGGCGATCACGACCGGCTTGACTCGTCGTCGGTCTACCGTGCCTTCGATCTGGCGGCGCTGGCCGGCGTGCCCGGCTCGGTCGTCGTCCTCGATCCGGCAGCCGGTCCGGCGGGCGACCTTACCGTCGACGAGCTCGGCCTGACGATCACCGCCCGATTTCCCGCCCCGGACCTGCGCGACGACCGCTGGCGGGTGGGCCTTGTCCATCGGCTGGCCCGACCGCGAGATGACGAGATCGCCGGGGCCGGCGTGGATTACCTTGCCGTCGGCGGCCCCCACGAAGAGGCCTCCGGCAGTGCCGCCGACGTGGCATGGGGCGCGAGCGGCGCACCCGACCTGGTGGACGTGCGGCGCGACCGGGCTGGCGAGATCGTGCTCGTCCGCCTCGACGAGCAGGGCGACCGGCGTTCCGTGTCGGTGGAGCGCCGCCGGGTGGGCACGACTCGCTACGAGGCGCTCAGCCTGGACCTCGCCGGCTTCTCCGATGACGACGCCCTGGAGGCCGCGATCGCCACCCGGGCCGACGGCGGGGCGGGCGCGGACCTGATCCTCGACGTCCGCTTGACGGGCGCCTGGCCGGACGCACTCGAGGCGGATTCCGAGGCCCTCGAAATGGCCCTCCGGCCGCGCTTCCTGAACCTGCGCATCCGCAACGAAGCCAGGCCCACCCTGAGCGGAGAGGCTGCGCCGCCGGCCGAGACCGTCGGTGGCGCCTTCATCCGCGACTTCGAGAACCGGAGCGCGGCGCCGGTCGAGGGCGATCCGCCGCCAGACGAGCTACTCGAGGCACTCCGCCTCGGGCGTCGCCTCCTCGCCGGCCGGGAGAGTCGTTGATGGCGGCCTTCCGGATCAGCCGGATCCAGCTCCGCGACCTGCGTCGCCATCGCTCGCTTGATCTCGCGTTCGCGCCAGGCCTGACGATCGTCAAGGGGCCGAACGAGGCGGGCAAGTCCACCCTGGCCGAAGCGATCGAGCTGGCGCTCACCCCGCCCGAGGGTCGGACGGCGGACGAGCTACGGACGTGGAGCGCACCGGCCGACGCAACGCCGAGCGTGTCCATCGACTTCAGCCTCGACCCGGAAGATGCCCGGGCTGACGGGGACGGCGCTGCGCCGGGAGTCCGGACTGGGCGCGTGAGCCGGGTCTTTGGTCGTGGCGGCCCGACCACCACGTTGACCTTCGACGGCCTGTCGATCACCGATCCGGCCGCTGTCGATGCCCGGCTGGTCGAGCTGACGGGCCTGCCGAGTGCGGCGTTCTTCCGGGGCACCGCCTTCATCCATCACGCCGAGCTCACCGGCATCTCGAGCGATTCGACGATCCGGCAGCGGTTGGCAGCGTCGATCACGGCAGCCGACCGGCGGAGCACCGCCGCGAAGGCCACCCTGACCGCCGCGCTGGCCGACCTGCAGAACCGGGGCGAGCATAGCCTGGGCCGGCTCGGGGTGGCCGAGGCCGCGGTCGGCCGCTCCGCGCAGCTGGTCGAGGCCGCCGATGGGTCACTCGAGCGCCTGGCCGCGGATCGAGCCGCGGCGGTCGAGGGCCAGGCGGCCCAGGTGGCCGCGGGGGGCCACCTGGCCGAATGCCGGGACCTCCTCGAGCAGGCGCGTCGGGCCGAACGGCTGGCCGCCGAGCGGGACGCTGCCAGCGACCGGGCGCACCGCTATGCCGAGGCGATCACGATCGCCCGCGACCTGGCCACTCTGGCGGCGACCCACCCATCCAAGGAACGCCTGCCGATCCTGCGCCCGACGGTGCTACGGCTTCAGGCGCTCGACGCGAGGATTAACGAACTGAAGCGGCAGCTCGAGGGCGAGGTCCAGGTCGACTTCGAGGCAACTGCGCCGGAGCCCACTTGGCGCCTGCCCACGGTGCTGGGCAGCCTCGGAATCGTGGTCGGCCTGGGTCTGCTGATTGCCGGAGCCGTGGTCAAGGGGTTAGCCGTGCTTCTCGGCGTGGGGTTCGGCCTGGCCCTGATCGGGGCGGGCCTGCTCGTCTTCGCCCGGCGACGGCGCAGCGCTGCCATCGGCGCCGATCGCCAGAAGCAGCTGGCCGATGTCCAGATCGATCGCCGCCTGCGCGGGCGGTCCCAGCTGGAGAACGAGCTGAAGGAGTCCCAGTCGGACTTCGCCCAGCAAATCCACGGGATCGGCCAGCCTGACCTCAGCACGGCTCAAGCCGCGCTTGCCCAGGAGGAGGCGCACGTCGCCCGGATCGACGAGCTCACTGCGAGGCTCGAGAGCCTGGTCGGCCGCGATGCCGTCGAAACGTTCCCGGCCAGCCGCGACTCGGCGCTGGCCGCTGCGGCCAATCGCTCGGCCGACCTGGCCACCCTCGCCGAAGCCGCTCGCACGAAAGGCGCGCGTCCTCGCCTGGAGACGGAGGTCAGCGAGGCCGAGAGCGGACTCGAGGCGGCTCGCCAGGCTGCGGCTGCAGCCCGCGCTGCGGCAGACGCGAACCCCGCGGATGCCGAGCAGGCCGCCGGCGAGGCAGAACGCCTGGCCGTCTGGCAGGCCCAGCTCGCCCGGCTCCAGCGCCGGGCCCGGGTCTACGAAGCGGCCCTCCGAGGCATCGAGCGGGCCGAGGCGGCGACCACGGCCCAGACGACCCGCTATGTCGAGCGCCGGGTCAACGCGACGATCGGTCGAATGACCGGCGGCCGCTATCGCCGGGTGGCGATCGACGACGGAACATTGGCGGTCCGAGTCTTCGCAGCCGATCGAAGCGACTGGGTTCCGATCGAGGCACTGTCTGACGGGACGGCCGAGCAGGTTCTGCTCGCGGCGCGGATCGGGCTGCTCGGCTTCGTCACCGGCGGGCAACTCCCGCCGCTTCTGCTGGACGACCCGTTCGCCGGCTACGACGACGCCCGGGCCGCGGGTTCGTTCGACCTGCTGCGCGAGCTGGCAGCCGGCCAGCAGATCGTGTACCTGACCGCTTCGAACCGTTTCGACGCGGCCGGTGACGCCGTCGTCGTGCTAGCCGGCCCGACGGCTGTGGACGGAGCCGGCGGGCCGCCCTGAGCGTCATCGTCCTGGGACTCCTGGCGGCCTTGAGCTGGGGCGCGGGTGACTTTGGCGGGGGGATCGCGGCGCGTCGCGGGCCGCTGCTCGGGGTCGTCATCGCCGCCCAATTCGTCGGCGCCGGGCTGACCCTGATCGTGGCCGTGGGTCGGGCCGAGGCGGCGCCGCCGGCATGGGAGATCGGCTGGGCCCTCGCTGCCGGGGTGTTCGGCGGGATCGGGATCATGGCCCTCTACCATGGACTGGCGATCGGCCGGATGGGCGTCGTTGCCCCAATCAGTGGAGTGCTGGCGGCGTCGATCCCGGTCGCGCTGGGGATCGTTCTGCAGGGCGTTCCCGGGCCTGCCCGTCTCGCCGGCATGGCCCTGGCCCTGGTCGCAGTGGTCCTCGTCTCGCGGGCGGGCGGCGGGGGCAGCCGTCGCGATGTCGGGTTGGGCTTGCTGGCTGGTTTCGGGCTGGCGGTCTTCAATGTGGCGGTATCGCGTTTCGCGTCGGGTCAGGTGTTCGCGCCGTTGACGGTCGTGCGCATATCCGAAGGGATCCTGTGCGTCCTGATCGTCCTGCTCGGCCGCCGCCCGTGGCGGTTGGCGCGACCAATCCTGCTGCTGGTCATCCTCGTCGGGGCACTGGACATGGGCGGCAACGCCCTGTACATCCTGGCGACCCAGTCGGGTCGCCTCGACGTGGCCGCGATCCTGTCGTCGCTCTATCCCGTCACGACGGTGATCCTGGCGACGGTGATCCTGCGCGAGCGGATCGCGGGCAGCCATCTCGTGGGAGTCGTCCTGGCGATCGTCGCGATCGTCCTGATCGGAGCCGGCTGACCGGATCGCCGGTCCGCTGGATGGTCAGGGCCAGCTGACCGTCAGCGTCAGGCTGGTCGTCCCGAAGCCAACCTCGAGGTTGGCCAGCGTTCCGTTGTAGGCCGTACCGGCCACCGCAGGGAACGCGGCTGTCACGCCGGGGGCGTTCCCGGCTGAGGTCAGGCCGTGGGGCGGGGTCGAGGCCGGCTCGACGAGCAGGGCATAGTCGAATGGGTGGGCACCCCAGGTCGCTGTGACTGCGATCGTCCCGCTCGTGGGTGCCGTCAGCCGGAACGTCGCCCCGTCGTACGGGAACGCAGTTCCGTCGAACCGGCCGTTGGTCAGGGTCACCGACGGGTGCGCCGTCCCAAAGGTCAGGCTGATATCGAGCGTGGGTGAATCGGTTCCGCTGCCAATGGCCGTCATGATCCAGCTGGTCTTGGTCAGCGTGGTCGTGCCGGTCAGCGTCGCTGCCGTCGAAGTCCGGCACACGTTTGACCCGCCAACCCGCTTCATGCAGATGATCGTCCGGCCGCTTGTGATCGTCGATTTGATCGCCGCCACGACGCTGCCCGGTCCCTCGGTCTGGAAGGCGAATGTCCGGGCCGCGCCCGCCGCGCTCCCTTTCTGTGCGTCGAGCCGCATCGACGTAAACGTGATCGTGGAGAGGTTCGCCTGGGGTGTCGGCGAGGGAGTGGGCGAGGGCGACCCGGTGGGCGTCGAACTGCCCGGTCCCGATGGGCCGCTCGATGGCTGATTCGAGCCGCCGCCCGATGGTTGGTTCGAGGCGCCGGCGGCTGTCGTTGGGCTGGGCAGGACCGTTGGGCCGGGGCCGCTGTTGAGGACCACGGCCGAGGCAAGCACGCCGAGCAGGGCGAGGATCAGGGCCAGGGCGATCGCGATCGTGCGCCGGCGGTTGTTCACGGGATGCGCCTCCTGGTCCGGCGAGGCAACGCCGATAGCGGCAGGGTAGCCCCCTGGGCCGGCTCCGTCAGCCCGACGGTCGCCTCATCGACCAGCGCCGAATCGGTCAGGAGGACGAGTCGATCGAAGCGCTCGGCGTCGAGATCGCCCCGGTCCAGCGCCCGGCGGAGGGCGCCGAGCTGGCGCCGGACAACCGCTTCGGGAACGATCCGGCCCGTCCGACGGGCGTTGCGCTCGAGGCAGACGGCACCCGGCAGGTCCAGGACGAGGGCGATTGCCGGCCGACCGTGCAGCGCGGCGATTCTCAGGAGCGGGCGGCGGGCCGCGGCGCCGATGTTCGTCGCGTCGACGACCGTGAGCCGGCCGGTCGCGAGCCGTCGGCTGGCCCGGTCATGGAGAATCCGGAACGCCCGTGCGCTTGCCCCCTGGTTGGCCGGATCACCGCTGACCTGTTGCCGGAGGGCGTCCGACGACAGGATCGCCTCACCCGGAAAGAGGCGCGCCGCCAGAGTCGTCTTACCCGACCCGGCAGCGCCGATCAGGAGGACGAGGGCATCACCGGGAATCTCGATCGGGCTGAGTGCGCTCGGCTCGTTCATCCGGGCGATCATGCGCGCCGCGCGAACCGGCCGCCGCCTCCTCGTTCCGCTAGCCTTCCCCGGTGAACCGCGAGCCTTCGTCCGGATCGGCCAGTCGAACCCAGGACTGGCGGGTCCTGCTCGTGATCTTTTGCATCACCAGCGCGGTCGAAGGCCTCGGCGTCAACCAGATCTTCGCCTTTGCGCCGGCCTACCTGACGGCGATGCATGTGGCCGACGCCGACCGGTTGCGCTTCATTGGGATTTTCAGCGCCCTGATTTTTGTGGTCGGCGCGCCGCTCGTACCCCTGTGGGGCGTGTGGGCCGACAAGTACAACCGCAAGGTGGTGATCGTCCGCAGCGCTCTCGTCGAGGCGGTCGTCTTCGCCTGCGTCGCCCTCAGTCGGGAGCCGTGGCAGCTGGCCGCCTCGATGCTCCTCGTGGGATTCCAACTCGGCAACACAGGAGTGATGCTGGCAGCCATCCGGGACGCAACCCCGCGCCCTCGGCTGGGCAGTGCGATCGCCCTGTTCGGCGCGAGCGGCCCGGTCGGGATGGCGATCGGGCCGGTCCTCGGAGGTCGGATCGTCGACGGCCTCCACCAGACCCTACCGGTGGTCTTCTGGGTCTCTTCGGCTCTGTCTGTGGGCACCGCTCTGCTGGTCACGTTCGGCTCGAAGGAGATCCGCCCGACCGTCATCCCCCAGGGGCGCCTGGTGACCCTCGCCTTCGCCGCGGTTCGGGGCGCCCTGAGCGACCCTGCCATCCGTCGGATTTTCCTGATCTTTGGAGTCGCCTTCCTCGGTACGCAGATGAGCCGGCCATACCTGCCGGTCCTGGTCGAAGCCGTGAACGGCCGAGTGGACCTGGCCAGCGCGATCGGGTTCGTGAGCGGCACCGCAGCACTGGTCGGGGCCCTGGTCTCGCCGGCCGGCGGCTGGCTCGGTGACCGGATCGGCTTCCGGCCGGTGTTGATCGGTGGCCTGCTCCTGGGCGGTGTCTCGGTCGGAGCGCTGCCGGCCCTCGGTAGCGTCGGAGCCCTGGCCCTGGGTGTGCTCGTGTTTGGAGCCTGCTATGCCGTCGTCGCTGCGATGGTCTTTGGGCTGCTGGCAACGGAAGTGCCCGAGGAGCGCCTCTCGGCGACCCTCAACCTTGTCTACCTGCCACTCTACGCAGCCGGCATCGTCGGTCCAATCCTTGGTGCGATCGTGGTGGGCGTGGGCATCTGGGCGCCCTTTGCCGTGGCCGCCCTCGTCTTCCTGCTCGGTGCGATCGGCGTCGCCGTGCTCGTGGTCCGGGCTGCACGCCCGGCTGGCCAGCCCTGACTCAGGCCAGCTCGCCGAGCTGGTCATGGCGGGAAGGGTCAGGAGGCCCCTGGACCGCGCTCCGCCGTCCAGTCCGTGCGGTCGGCGACCAGAACGCGGACCGACGCGGGTCGCGTAGCGGGATCACCGCCAGGAGCATCGCCAGGCCCCCATACCAGAGCGCCGGCAGGGCGAGCATGGCTGCAACCGGGACGGCCCAGCGCCGATTCGTTCGGGCGCCCCATACGACGACTCCGGCGGCGATCGGCAGGCGGAACCAGAGCGGGATGGGGATCGCGGCCCAGGTTCCGTTGGTCTTGCCGACGCTCCCGCCGATGACCCCGATCCACTCGAGCCAGGCTCGCGGATCCACGGCCAGCGAGACGGCAACGATCGCCGCAGTCGCCCCCAGTGCGATCGCGAGGGCGTGCCATTCGCGCCGGACTGCGAACCACAGCAGGCCAATCCCCGGTGTCACCTTGGTCAGCAGGACCAGCGACCAGGCGGCCGGATAGCGGAAGCCGATGACGATGGCCACCGCGATCAGCAGGTGAATGTTGCCGCCGATCAGCTCGGGCACGGCGACTGCGATCGCCAGGGCGAACAGGCGCGGGCCGGACAGGAACCGGACGGCGAGCAGTAACAGGATGGTCCAGAGGCCCAGGAATGGCTCCCAATCGAGCAGCTTGAGGGGCGCCAGCAGCTGCAGGAAGGCCGGCGAGTAGACGTACGCGATCGGCGCGGTCCACTCGGACAGGGCATACGGCGCATCGTAGCCAGGGACCCAGTAGCAGCGTGCATCCTGCCCGGCTACGAGGAAGCGGCTCCAGGGCTCGCCGAAGGCCCAGACGACAAGCCAGATCCCGACCGCGGCCGCGATTCCGACGAGCTCGATCGAGGGTCGCGGACGCCCGAAGCCGGTCCTCGCCGCAGTCCGGGCGAGGCTGGCGTTGCCCAGGCTCATTCCCTCAGACCGGCAGGTCCCGGTCGAGTGGACCGGTGTAGCGCAGGTCGGGCCGGATCAGCTTGTCAAGGCCTGCCTGCTCGATCGAATGGGCAGTCCAGCCGGCGTGTCGGGCCAGGGCGAAGGTGGCCGGAAACAGGTCGGGCGTCAGGCCGACACCCTCGAGCACGGCCGCGGCGTAGTACTCGACGTTCGTCTTGAGGCTCCGGCCGGGCTTGAGCTCAGCCAGGACGCGCAGGACGACGTCCTCCACAGCGATCGCCAGGTCAAGCCATTCGGGTCGTTCGTCCATGGCCTCGGCGACCTGACGGAGGGCGGCTGCACGCGGATCGTAGGCGCGGTAGACCCGGTGACCGAAGCCCATGATCCGGCCGTGGTCGGCGATCGTCTGGCGGACCCACGCCTCGGCGTGGTCGATCGAGCCGATCTCGTGCAGCTGACTGACAACCTCGGCCGGGGCTCCGCCGTGGAGCGGGCCCTTGAGCGCGCCGATCGCACCGCAAACGGCTGAGGCGAGATCCGAGCGGGTCGAGGTGATTACCCGGGCAGCGAACGTCGAGGCATTCAACCCGTGCTCTGCGCCAGCGATGAAGTAGGCCTCCAGGGCGCGCGCCGCGGCCCGATCCGGTGGCGCACCGGTGAGCTGTTGGAGGAAGGCGCCGGCGAGGTCCAGCGAGAGGTCGGGCTCGACCGGTTCCAGCCCGCGCCGCAGCCGGCCGAAGGCCGCCAGGGCTGACGGCGAGAAGGCGGTCAGACGGCGGGCCTGTTCGGGCGTGGGCGGCCATGAGAGCTTCTGGGTCGCGCCCCAGACCGAGACGGCCGTTCGCAGGGCGTCCATCGGGTGGGCATCCTGGGGCAACAACCGGAGGACGGCCAGGACCGGGGCAGGTACCGGCTCGGGATGGAGCTGGGCGCCGGGATGCCACTCGCCGGTCCACAGCAGGTCGGCTACCTCGGCGTAGGTCCCCCGGGCCACGAGCTGCCCGATCGGATAGCCCCGGTAAAGGAGTCGGCCGCGTGTCCCGTCGACGAGGGCAATCGCGCTCTCGGCGCCGATCACACCGGCCATGCCGGGCGAGTAGGGCCGGGTGTCTGGTGCGGTTTCGACGGGTGGTGTCGCGTTGAGTGGGCGGGCTGCGGTCACATCGGTCATGGTGCGATGGTATCGCGATCGTCGAGGAAGGCCTCGACGGCGGCCACGAACGCGGTCGGGTCCGTGTGGTGGGCGGCGTGCTTCTGGCCGGCCAGCCTGACCACTCGTCCGTTCGGCAACAGGGCGTCGAGCTCGCGCGTGCCCGCGCTGAAAACGGCCGGGCTCGCCCCGCCGATCAGCTGAAGGACCGGGATGCAGACCTCGGCCAGGCGCTCAACGCCCGCGTCTCGGCCGGCTTCGGCCCGCAGCTCGCGGATCGCCGTCGGCGCCGCAGCGGCTCGGATCGGCCAGGTCGGCGAGCGGCGATAGACCTCGACCTCCGCAGCCGACAGGCGCACGACCTGGCCGAGGAAGGTGGCCAGGAGGTCGTCCAGGGCGCCCTCGGCCGCGAGCTTGTCCAGCCGGGCCAGCAGCCCGGGGTCGTGAAACGCCCAACCGACCGCTGCCGGAGCGCCCTCGTAGACGACCAGCCGGCGCAGGTTCCCGGTGAGACGCGCGGCGCCCAGGCTGCAGCGGCCGCCGAATGAGTGGCCGACGACATCGACGCCCCGGCCAGAATCGGCCGCGAGCCAGTCGACGACTGCGGCAATGTCCTCGTACTCGCGCTCGATCGCGTAGGGCAGCCGATCGCCGCTCGCGCCGCGGCCCCGACGGTCGATGGAGATCACCCTCCGCCGCTCGGCGAAGCGCGGCCCGACGGCGCGGAACGCCGTGTGGTCGGCGGTGGCCCCGTGGACGAGGAGCAGGACCGGCCCCGTCGTCCGCGGCCTCGACAGATCGGTTCGCCACCACGCGATCCGGGTGCCGTCGGTCGATTCGACGAAGCCGGATGGCACCCCGGGCGCGGTCATGCCCGAGGGCCCAGTCGTGACGCCGCAGCCGCGTCGAGGAGCCAGCTGGCGGACGAGCGCCGGGCGAGCTGGGCCGGCAGCCCGTCGGACGAGCCCGGGTCGAGGCGCGGGCCGCCAAGGATCCGGGCCAGGACGTCGGCCTTCGCCGCGCCGGCGACCATTACCATGATCGCCGCTGTCGCGTCGAGGATCGACGGGTTGAAGGTGACCCGGGGCAGGTGCGGTTCGATCAGGCCGGGGGCCGGAATGCCCAGGGCGAGTCGCTCGGACCCGATCGCCGCGCTGCCCGGGAAGACGGACAGGAGATGGCCGTCGGGGCCGATCCCGAGCAGCACCAGGTCGAAGGCCGGCACGCCGGCGGGGTCCAGGGGCAGGTCCGCCCGCGCCTCGGTGGCATAGGCGTCGGCACACCAGTCCGGACCAAGGTCCTCGGCGATCGCCCGGCCGACCGGCCAGGGATGGACGTGATCATCCCGGATCGGTACGCCGTGGATTTCATCGAGCAGGATCTCGTCGACACTGAACACGTTCGAGAGTGGATGGCCGCGAGGAACGTAGCGATCGTCACCCCACCAGATGTGGAGCTGCGCCCACGGCACTCGCTCGCGCAACGGGCTGCTCACCAGCCGGAGGTAGAGCGGGGCAGGGGTCGATCCGCCGGTCGTCGCCAGGTCGGCTCGACCACGACGTTCGACGGCGGCGACCAGGGCATCGGCAACTCGCCCGGCCGCGCCATCGGCAAGTGTGTCGGGGTCGGCAAAGATCGTGACGGTCGGCTCGCCTGGCGCCTGCCCGTCGTCGTCCGGGAGGGTCATCGTCTACGCCGCGGCGACAATCAGGGCGGCCATCCGGACCGCATCGTCGGCAACCTGGTCGTGTCCGCCTGCCTCGATCGCCTCGGCCAGCAGGTCGGCCTCGGTCCGGCGAGCGGCGTTGAAGCGGCGGTCGAGGATCTCCACACCGTCCTGCCACGCTCGAACCCCGACCGATTCCGCCTGCGCCGTGACGTCCACGCGCAGCTCGGAGCCGCGTCTCTCGCACAGGAGCTCAACCCGCAGAGTGGTCCCCGCCGGGGTTGACGACAGGACCGGCCGGATGACGACCGCGATGTCCATCGTGCCCTGGCGCAACGTCGCGGCGTAACCCCGACCGGGCGTTGGCTTGACGCCTGGTCGGGGTGCTGCCACGGCCCCGATTACAGCGGCCAGCGGCTTGACGACCTCGAGGCCCAGCCGGGAGGCGAGCCACGCCACGTGGTAGAGCGGCTTGACCAGGTTGGTCCGTCCCGGCAACCCGCTCTCGTCGCGAGTGCCGTAGGTGACGGCCACCCGGCGAAGCGAGCACAGATACGGCAGGAACTCGGGCATGTCGAACGTGGAGGCGATGGCCTCGCGCCAACGTGACTGCCGGGCAAGGGCGAAGTCGGAGACGGCAGTCCGGGTTGTGCTCGCGAGGCGGGCCAGCTCGCGAAGTCGGGCCAGGCCGTCGCCGCCCCAGCTCGAGCCATCGACGACAAGGCGGTCCGCGGAGGCCAGGACGTCGCGGACCTGCTGGCTCTCGAGGCGGGCTTCGCCTGGCCACCATACCGTCACCGGCAGGTCGTGGATGAGGAGCGGCTCGACGATCGCATCGAGATGCCGGCCGGTCTCACCACCGGCCGTGATATAGATCGTCTCGGCGCAGGTTTCCGGTGCATCGGCCCGGGGCAGGATGCACTGGGCGGTGATCCGGGCGTCGAGCCAACCCGGTCCATCCGGGTCGGCGGCGCTGAGAATCAGGGTGCGCGACGGGTGCCGGCCGGTGAGCTGGCCGATGACCGACGCGCCGTGCTCGCCGTCCTCGGCCTGCTGGGCGATCACGACCAGGTTCATCACGCTCGTTCGGGCGGCGATGTTGCGGACTTCGACGCCGTCCACCTCGGCGGTGAGCTTTGGCTGGGCCCAGATCCGGGCCAGTTCGCGCTCGATCCCGTCAATCGTCGACGCCCGGGAGGCCCAGCGCAGCTGGGCAGTCCCAACCGGAGCCGTCCCGTCGAAGGCGATCGGACCACCCGTGACCGGGCCGCGTCCGGTCATCCGCTCAGCGCCATCAGATTCGGCGCCAGCGCCGACCATCCCGGGCCATTAGCTCGTCGGCGTCATCCGGACCCCACGAACCCGCCTCGTAGTTCGGGAATGCGGGGGCAGGCATGTCGATCCAGGTCTCGAGGATCGGGGTGACGATCGACCAGGCCTCCTCCACCTCGTCGGCCCGGGTGAACAGCGAGGCATCGCCGAGAAGGGCGTCGAGGATCAGCGTCTCGTAGGCCTCCGGCGAATCGACGCTGAAGGCAGAGCCATAGGTGAAGTCCATGTTCACGTTGCGGACGTCGATGCCAAGGCCCGGCACCTTGGCGCTGAAGCGCAGCAGGATTCCTTCGTCGGGCTGGATCCGCATCGCCAGGAGATTCGGCTCAGGCTCGGCCGCGGTATCACGGAAGAGGCGATGGGGGACGTGCTTGAACTGGATCGCGATCTCCGACGCACGCTTCGGCAGCCGTTTGCCGCTCCGGACGTAGAACGGCACGCCCGCCCAGCGCCAGTCGTCGATCGTGAACCGGGCAGCGACATATGTTTCGGTCTCCGACTCGGGACTCACGTGGGGCTCGGACCGGTAGCCGGCCACGTTCGCCGCCGCGACCCAGCCCGGCCCGTACTGGCCGCGGACCACGTCGCGTCGGATCTCGTCGGGGGTCATCGGCGAGATCGCCCGAAGGACCTTGACCTTCTCGTCGCGCAGCGCCTCCGCCTCGAAAGCGGCCGGCGGTTCCATAGCGACGAGGGCGAGGAGCTGCATCAGGTGGTTCTGGAGGAAGTCGCGCGCGGCGCCGGTCTCCTCGTAGAAGGCGCCCCGGCTCTCGACCCCGATCGATTCTGCCACGGTGATCTGGACGTGGTCCACGTAGCGCCGATTCCAGAGCGGCTCGAAGATCCCATTGCCGAATCGGAAGACCATCAGGTTGCGGACGGTCTCCTTGCCGAGGTAGTGGTCGATCCGGTAGACCTGCTTCTCGCGGAAGACCTTGCCGACCTCCCGGTTCAGGCGGGTCGCCGAGTCCAGGTCGCGTCCGAATGGCTTTTCGATGACGACCCGACGCCAGCCTCCGCCGTGGACCTCGTGATCAAGTCCCACCCGGCCCAGCTGGCCGACGACCTCGGCGAAGGCCGACGGCTGGGCGGCCAGGTAGAACAATCGGTTGCCTCGCGTACCGTGTTCGAGGTCGATCGCGTCGAGGCGGGTCGACAGCCGGTCGAACGCCTCGTTGTCTCCGAAGTCGCCCTGGTGGTAGACGATCCGGGCGACGAACTCGTCGACGATCGCCGGCTCGACCGGGACCCGCGAATACTTCGCCAGCGAGGCGCTGATCTCGGCCCGGAAGGCATCGTCGTCATAGGCGCGCCGGCCGACAGCGACGAGCATGAACTCGTGGGGCAGCAAGTTGGTCCGGCGGAGCTGGTAGAGGGCCGGCAGGACCTTGCGGTGGGCCAGATCGCCGGTGGCCCCGAAGAGCACGATCGCGCACGGGTCCGGGACGCGCTCCAGGCGAAGCCCCTGGCGGAGCGGGTTGGCCGGCTTCGCTTCCTTGGGCTTGCGCCGGCCGTCGAGGGCCAGTCGCAGCTCGCGGAATGTGCGCGGCCCGTCCTTTGCGGTCACGAGCCGGCGAGTGCGGCGGTCAGGGCTCGCTCGAAGGCCGCTAGGCCGGCATCCGGGTCGGCCTCGAGGTGGACCCGCAGGACAGGTAGATCATGGCTCTCGAGGACCTGGAAGTCGCCAACGGCCTGGGCGTCGATCAGCTGGCCGAAGGTATACGGCCAGCCGGGGATCTGGCGGTCGGTGGGATGGTCGGCGGTCAGCTGGAAGAAGAGGCCGATCGGCGCGCCGCCCTTGTGGAGCTGGCCGGTTGAATGGAGGAATCGGGGGCCGTAACCGGCCGTGGTGGCTCGGCCTGTCCGATCCCGCAGGAGTGTCCGGATCCGGGCGATCGTGGCATCCCGTTCAAGGCTTGATCCGATGTACGCCTGCAGGGCCAGGTAGGCATTTGGCTTGGCCCGGGCGAGGTGCCGCCGGAGCGCCGCCTCGATCGTGTCGGCCGGACCGCCGGCGGTCAACTGGGCATCGCCGACCAGGGCCAGGCCGGCGCCAACCGCGAGCAGCTCGATCGGCGGAGGGGGCGCCTCGTGGAGGCGGGCATCGGCGGCCTCGCCATGTCGGGCAAGAAGCTGGCGGGTCAGGATCTTGGCCTCTTCGACGTTGGGCTGGTCGAAGGCATCGATCCCCAGGACGACCCCGGCGATCGCGGTGGCCACCTCCCAACGGATGAACTCGCCGCCGATGTCGATCGGGTCGTCAAGTTCGATTCGGATGACTGGGTGCCCGGCCGCCGCCAGTTGCTCGATCAGGGCATCGGCCGCGGTCCCATCCGATGCGGGTGGCGGACCGGCCGAGCCGGCCAGCGTAATTCGAACGAATACCCGGTCGCGACCGTAGGAGGCTACCGCTCCGAGCGGCTCGAGATCAACCGGGACGATCCCCAGGCCGTGCTTGCCGGTGCTCTCGGCGATCAGCTGCTCGAGCCACGAACCGAGCGAGGCGATCTCCGGATCGAGCACGAAGGTGACCTTGTCGCGGCCGGCGCCGGCCGGGCTGGCCAGAGCCAGTGAGCCGAGGGCGAGGCCCAGGGTGAGGCCGGGATTGGCGGCTGGTTCCGCCTCGCGGCAGCGGGCCAGCATGACCGATGCCGATCCGAGGAGCTCGCCCAGCGACAGACCGATCAAGCTCGCAGGTACGAGGCCCACGTAGGTCAGGGCCGAGTAACGGCCGCCGATGTCGGGCGGATTGAGGAAGACCTCGCGGAGGTTGTCGTGATGAGGGATTGCCTCAATGCTCCTGCCTGGGTCGCTGATCGCAGCCATAAGGGCGCCGGGCTGCTCGTGGTGCTCGTGGCGGGCGTCAAGGGCTGCCTGGATCCGGGCCCAGGCATCGGCCTGGAAGGCGAGTGGTTCGGTCGTCGTCCCGGACTTGCTGGCGACCACGAACAAGGTCGACAGCGGGTCGAGGTCATCGACGACTGCTCCAACCGCGCTGGGATCGGTTGAGTCCAGGACGCGCAGATCCAACCATCCCGGGCCCACCCCGAACGTCCGCAGGAGAACCTCGGGGGCGAGGCTGCTGCCACCCATCCCGGCGATGACCGCCGCGCTGAAGCCGTCGGCCCGGAGACTCTCGCCGAATGCCTCGAGAGCCGGTACCTGGGCCAGGAAATGCTCGGGTGCGTCGAGCCAGCCGAGTCGCTCGGCGATGCCCGCCTGGACCGCCGGGTCGTTCGACCAGAGCGAGGGATCGCGGTCAAACAGGCGCTTGGCCCAGCGGTCCGCCCGGGCCCGGGCCGCCGCCGCGGCCCACAGGGTCTCCTCGGCCGGCCCGAGGCGCAGCCCTGGGGCAATCGCGTCGCCGGCCGGAATGGTGTCGGTCATCGGGAGCCTCCGGGTGTCGTCATGAACCGGCGCTGGATCATCGCTGCCGCTCGGCTGCCTCGATCGCCCGGACCTTGTCGACCCTGCGGCGATGACGCGGCAAATTGCTGAATGTGGCACCGAGGTAGGCTCGCACGATCTCCAGGGCAAGCTCGATCGCCACGATCCGGCCGCCCAGGCAGAGCACATTGAGATCGTCATGCTCGACGCCTTGGTGGGCCGAATACGTGTCGTGGCAGACGGCGGCCCGGATCCCGGTCATCTTCGAGGCCGCCACGGAGGCACCGACACCGCTGCCGCAGACGAGGACTCCGCGGTCGGCCTCATTGCGCTGGATCGCCCCGCCCAGCCGGACGGCGAAGTCGGGGTAGTCGTCAGTTGGATCCGAGCCGTCGCCGCCGAGATCGATCAGCTCGTCGGGGCCAGCCTGGGCGCGCAGGCGGACAAGGAGCTCATCCTTGAGGGCGGCCCCGCCGTGATCGGCCGCAAAGGCAACGCGCATCGTCAGTCCGGGCTCGCCGGAACCGGGCTGGCGCCCGAGCTTCCCGTCGCACTGATCGGATGGCCCAGGCCCAACCCGGCCGGTTGGTGACCCGGGTCGAGCGTGGGGATCCGACCGTGGAGCCCCTCGCGGACGACTCGCCGGCCAACGTCGGCAACGTGCTCCATGGTAAACCCGAAGTGCTCGAAGACAGTGGCCCCGGGAGCCGACGCACCGAAGTGGTCGATCCCGATCATCGCCCCGTTATCGCCGGCGTAGCGGTCCCAGCCGAGGGTTACCCCCGCCTCGATCGTGACCCGCTTGCGGGCGGGCGGCGGCAGGATCGACTCACGATAGGCGTCATCCTGGCGCTCGAAGGCGGCGAAGCAGGGCAGGCTGACGAGGCGAGTCCGGATTCCGTCGGCCTCGAGGGCGTCGCGGGCGGCTGCCGCCAGGCCAAGCTCGGAGCCGGTAGCGACGAGGATGAGGTCGATCGTCGCGGCCCCGCCGCTCGATTCACGGACCACGTAGCCACCCCGGCGGACACCCTCCCGGGCGGCGGCCGCGGTCTCCGGCAGGGTGGTCAGCTTCTGGCGGGTGAGGCCCAGGGCGACCGGACCGTCCCGCCGCTCGATCGCCAGCGCCCAGGCTGCGACCGCCTCGTTGGCATCGCCCGGTCGGATGTACCACAGGTTTGGGATCGCCCGGAGGGCCATCGGCTGCTCGATCGGCTGGTGGGTGGGTCCGTCCTCGCCGAGTCCCACCGAATCGTGGGTCCAGACGTAGGTCACCGGCAGCCCGGCGAGCGCCGCCAATCGGACTGAACCGCGCATGTAGTCGCTGAAGGTCAGGAACGTCGCGCAGTACGGGTGGAAGCCGCCGTGGTAGGCGATCCCGTTGGCGATTCCGCCCATCGCATGCTCGCGCACCCCAAAGCGCAGGTTGCGGCCGGGCTCGTCGGTCGAGAAGTCGCCGGCGTCCTTGATGTCCGTGAGGTTCGACTCGGACAGGTCGGCTGCCCCGCCGAATAGGCCGGGCAGCGATCCGGCCAGCGCGTTGATCGTTGCCTGACTGACCTGCCGGGTGGCGAAGTCCTCGCCCATGGCGTAGCTGGGGAGGCCCCGGTCCCAGTCGTCGGGCAGGTGGCCGGCCAGGCGCCGCCGGAGCTCGGCCGCCAGGTCCGGGTGATCGCCGGCATAGCGCTCCCGCTCGGCATCCCACGCCTCGACCAGTGCCTGACCCTCAGGGATCGCCCGGCGGAAGACATCGAGGGCTTCGTCCGGGATGTAGAAGTGGCGATCCGGGTCCCAGCCGTAGGCCTCCTTAGTCAGTCGGACCTCGTCCTCCCCCAGCGCCGAGCCGTGCGCCTTCTGGGTGTCCTGCTTGTGGGGCGAGCCGTAGCCGATGTGCGTCCGCACGGCGATCAAGCTTGGCCGGCCATCCTCGTGGGCACGGTGGATCGCCGTACTGATCGCGCCGACATCGTTGCCGTCGTCAACCCGCTGGGTGTCCCAGCCGTAGGCACCAAAGCGCTCGAGCACGTTCTCCGAAAACGCCATCGCAGTGGGCCCGTCGAGCTGGATCCCGTTGTCGTCGTAGAGCATGACCAGCTTGCGCAGCTGGAGGTGGCCGGCCAGCGACGCTGCCTCCGAGGCGATCCCTTCCTGCATGTCGCCGTCCGAGCAGATCGTGTAGGTCCAGTGGTCGATGATGTCGTGGCCCGGGCGGTTGAACTCGTGGGCCAGCCGCCGCTCGGCAATCGCCATCCCGACCGCATTGGCGACACCCTGGCCAAGCGGCCCAGTCGTCGCTTCCACGCCCGCGGTCAGACCGCGCTCGGGGTGGCCAGGCGTGCGCGAGCCCCATTGTCGGAAGGACTCGATGCCCGCCAGCGACAGGTCGTAGCCGGTCAGGTGGAGGAGCGAGTAGAGGAGCATCGAGGCGTGGCCGGCCGACAGCACGAATCGATCTCGATTCGGCCAGTCCGGCACGGTGGGAGCATGACGCAGGAAGCGCGTCCACAGGGTGAAGGCCATCGGCGCCATGCCCATGGGTGCGCCGGGATGCCCCGAATTCGCCTTCTGGACGGCGTCCATCGAGAGGGTTCGGATCGTATTGATGGCCAGGACGTCGAGGGCATCCGGGGCAAGGGCCATGGCGAGTTCCGTGCTCCGTTGACGGGTGCTTCGTGGTGGGCGCGGCCGGCCTTGGGGCTGCCCACCCATTGTAGTGCGGTCGGCCGGACCGCCCGTCGCCACTCACTGCTCGTCGCTATCCTCGGAAGCGTGCCGAACCGTTTGATCGTGCCCAGCCGCCTGTCCCGTCGGCCCACCCGTCTTCGCCGAGCGCGCGCCCGGGTGATCGTCATCGGTGACCTCACGCTCGATGTTGTGCTCAGCCCGGATCGGGCACTGATCGCCGGCAGCGACGTTCCCGGCACCGTCGGGCTGCGCCAGGGCGGCTCCGCCGCTACCGCCGCACGCTGGTTCGGCCGACTCGGGGCGAACACCCAATTGATTTGTGCGGTCGGGCGCGATGGGCCCGGCCGCGCGCTGGTTGAGGCGGTCCGATCGGACGGCGTGGTTGCGCGTGCCTCGCGAGTGGCAGGCCAGCCGACCGGCCGGATCGGGGTGCTTGTGTCGACCGACGCCGAGCGTTCGTTCGTCGCGGATCGCGGGGCCGCGGATCACTTGGCGCCGACCGACCTGCAGGCCGCCTGGTTCAACGCTGCCGACCTGCTCCATCTGCCGCTCTACTCGCTCATCGGTGAGCCGCTCGGATCGGCCGGGCGGGAGGCGATCCGGCTCGCCCGCGGGACAGGCGCCGCGGTGAGCCTCGACCTGGCGTCGGTCGGGCCGCTGCTGGCCTCCGGCCGGCCAGCGGCACTCGCTCTCGTTCGGGCGGTGGCGCCGGATGTCCTGCTGGCGACCGCCAGCGAACTCGGCGCCCTGCTCGATTCGCCCAATCGCGCGGTGCTCGGAGCCCGGGCACTTGGGATCGCCCCGATCGTCATCGTCAAGCGGGGTAACAGCGGCGCATCAGTCCACATGCTCGACGTTTCCGGAGCGTCGATCACCTTCGAGGTGGCGACGCGGCCCCTGCCGGCGACCGACACGACGGGCGCCGGCGACGCGTTCGACGCGGGCTTCCTCGTCGGCTTCATCGAGGGCCGCCGGACGGGCCGCTCCACGCCGGCCGGACTACGCCGAGCGGTATTGGCCGGTCATCGCGCGGCTGCCCGGCAGCTGCTCGGTCCGCGTCCGGAGCTGGACCTGCGCTGACCCTCGGTCCGCCGCCATGAAACCTCAGCCGCCCAGGTGGCGGTCGAACCAGTCGAGGATCCGGGTCATCCGGTCGATCCGGCGATCGACCCGGCCGGACGCCTGGTAGACGTGGGATTCCTCTGGGTAGAGCACGTATTCGACGGTTCGACCGAGGTTCCGGAGGGCCACGAAGAACTGTTCATTGTCCGCCTTCGGGCAGCGCTCGTCCGCCTCGGCCTGAAGGATCAGGACTGGCGTCCGGACGTTGGCCACATGGGCCAGCGGCGACTGCCTCCAGAGCTTGAGCATGCCGGCTTCGCTCAAGGGGTCGCCAACGAGCGACGTCCGGCAGTATTCAGGGCCGCTATCCGAGTTCGCCCAGGCACTGACCTGGTTGGCCACGCCATTCTCGCTGACGGCCGCCCGGAACCGGTCGGTCGTGCCGATCAGCCAGTTGACCATGAAGCCGCCGTAGCTCAGGCCCAGCACGCCGACCCTCTCCGGATCGGTCAGGCCCAGGCTGATCGCGTGGTCAAGGGCAGCGTGCACATCAGCGGCGTCAACGCCGCCCCAGTCGCCCAGCTGCGGTCGGATCCAATCCCGGCCGTAGCTCTCCGAACCACGGATGTTCGGTAGCAGGACGCGGTAGCCACGCGAGACGAGGAGGGCCACCTCCAGGCTCGGAGCCGGGGCCCAGGCCCCGAGTGGACCGCCATGGACGTCGAGGATGGTTGGCAGGGGGCCGTCGCCGAGGTCCGGCGGCGATGCAATCCAGACCTCGATCGGGCCGCCGTCGCCGATGGCGAGGGTGGAGCGCATCTCGGGTTGGCGAACGCCTCGCTGCCAGGCCGACCCGATCCGGGTTCGCGTCCGAAGCTGGTCGCGCTCGGCGGTCATCACCTCGGGCGCCCGGCCGTCGAGCGTGCCGACGACGACGACCCGCCTGCCGCCCGATGAGACCGCCAGGTGGTCGCAGGCAGCGTCGCCGACCGCGAGCGGATGCGCATCGCCAGTTCCCTCGCCGGTCGCCGGATCCAGCTCGAAACGCCATGGAACACATCGGCCGCGGTCCGAGACAAGGGCGATCAGGCCGCTGCTGCCAGCCCAGAACGGCCCGCCGCGAGAGGTGACTTGCCAGCCCTGGAGGTCGGTGTCCACCGACGAGCCGACCGGCCTGTCGAGGGCTGGGGCCAGCGTAACCGCCGATCCCGAACCGTCGGCCGGCGCAATCGCGATCCCCGGGCTCACGTCGTCGAGGGGCTCCGGATCGGTCACCCCGATCGCGGCCAGCCAGCGGCCGTCGGGCGAGACCGCCGGATGACTGGCGGGGCCACCAAGGCACATGAGTTCGCGCGGCTCGCCGCCGCCGAGGCCAACCCGCCAGATCGTCGTCTTCGGACGTAGGTCCGCTGTCGAGCTCCGATCAGCGGCAAAGACGAGCGAGCGTCCCGATGGGTCCCAGCTCGGTTGGCTCACGCCCCAGTCGCCGTGGGTCAGCTGGCGGGCGCGGGCACCGGTCCGAACGCCGACGACAAAGAGGTGCTCCCAGCGATCCAGGTGGCCTTCGTCGTCCGAGCGCCAGTCGGCTCGCGTGATCCGACGCCCGAGCGGTTCGCGATTCGGGTCTCGGGACCTCCCGCGAGCGCCGGCCTCAGGGATGAGAAAGCGGACCGGATCCGTCGCGGTCGTGAACGCGATTCGATCGCTTTTGGGTGACCAGGCCAGGGCGCCAACGCCGCGTTCCGGCGCGGCCAGGGTCCACGGCTCGGGCCGGGCTTGCCCAGCGTCCGGCAAGGTCAGGATCTCGAGCGTCCGAGGAGCGTCGTTGATGTCCTGTCGCATCCGTCGGAACGCGACGCGCCGACCGTCCGGGCTGATCTGCGGCCGGCCGTCGCGGACCGCGCCGCCGGTGAGGGCGCGCGTCCGGCCGAGGCCCCGGACCAGGGGCACGAGCCAAAGGTGCGAGATGTAGCGATCCTGGCGGTCTACAAACCGTCGGATGACGATCGCCAACCGCCCATTCGACGCAACGTCCAGCTCCTCGAGGACGACCTGTCGCCTGATGATCGCCGGGATCATCGATGGGAGCCGTGTTCCGTGCTCGTCCTCGGCAGGCCGGCCGGTGCGCTGAATCGAAACCATCGCCGAAGCGTAGCGACCGCGCCGCCGCATTGCCGTACGCTCCACCTGTGGGACAGACCATTGGACCTGATCTTCGCCACCGGCTCCGGCTGGCACCCGAGGTGATCGAAGCGATCGCTGCCCACCGTCCGATCGTGGCGCTCGAGTCGACCCTGATCAGCCACGGTTTGCCGTATCCCCAGAACGTGGCGGTCGCCCGGGCGTCCGAGGCGGCAATTCGTGCCGCGGGAGCCACGCCGGCGACCGTCGCGATCCACGCCGGCCGGATCCTGATCGGGCTCGACGACGGCGCGCTCGAGGCGTTGGCCACGGCTCCAGCCGGCACGGTCTTCAAAGCCGCCCGACCGAGTCTTGCCGTCGCCCTGACGGCCGGCGGCTGGGCTGCGACCACGGTGTCGGCGACGATGATCGCGGCCGATGCGGCGGGGATCCGGGTCTTCGCGACCGGCGGGATTGGCGGGGTCCACCGGGGAGCCTTCGGCGCGAGCGCCACGCTCGACGTCTCATCCGATCTGGAGGAGCTGGCCCGGACCCCGGTCGCGGTCGTGTGTGCTGGCCCGAAGGCGATCCTCGACCTGCCGCTCACGCTGGAGTACCTCGAGACGCGCGGTGTGCCGGTCGTGGCCATCGGCCAGGACGAAGTCCCCGGCTTCTACGCCACGTCGAGCGGGGTTCCGGCCCCGCACATCGCCGCCGACATCAGCGAGGCGGCCCGGATCGTCGCGGCCCACCTCGAGCTGGAGCTCGGTTCCGGGATCCTCCTGTGCGTCGCCGTCCCCCAGGCCGCGGCGCTGCCGCAGGCCGAAACGAAAGCCGCGGTCGAGCACGCGATCGCCGACGCGCAAGCGGGCGGCATTCACGGGCCGGCCCTGACGCCGTGGCTCCTGGCCCGGATCGCCGAGCTCACCGACGGCGCCTCGGTCCGGGCGAACACGGCGCTGATCGAGAACGATGCCCGGGTGGCTGGCCTGCTCGCGGTCGCCCTCGCGCCTGATCCGCGGGCAGGCCAGCCTCGGCCCTGACTTCCGNNCGCCGGGCCCTGTTCGGGCCGGTCGCCGGATGGTAGACTCCGGCCTCCCCGAACCCGTCAGAGGCGGTGCCGTGTCCGGCTTGATTCAGGGGCCTGCGATCGACGTGCGTGGGATCACCCGGGTGTACAAGGCCAAGCCCAAGGATGTCACCGCCCTCGCCGGGATCGACCTGGAGGTCGTCCCGGGCGAGTTCTTCGGCCTGCTCGGGCCGAACGGGGCGGGCAAGACCACCCTGATCAAGATCCTCACGACGCTCTTGCTGCCCTCGGCCGGCACGGCCCGGATTTTCGGCTTCGACGTGGCCCGCGAGACGAAGCAGATCCGTCGGATCATGAACATGGTGGCCGGCGGCGAGCAGTCGGGCTACGGCATCCTGGAGGCGCGCGAGCAGCTCTGGATGTTCAGCCAGTTCTACGGTCTCGGGGCCCGCGAGGGCTGGCGCCGGGTTGACGAGCTGATCGACGCGGTGGGCCTGGGCGAGCAGCGCCACCAGCGGGTGAGCACCCTGTCGACCGGCCAGCGCCAGAAGATGAACTTCGCCCGGGGCCTGCTCAACGATCCCTGGGTCTTCTTCCTGGACGAGCCCACCCTGGGCCTCGACGTGTCGGCAGCCCGCTCGGTCCGCGAGCTGATGATCAGCTGGCGGGCTGCCGTCCCGGGTCGAACCATCCTGCTCACCACCCACTACATGGCCGAAGCTGACGAGCTATGCGAGCGGATCGCGATTGTCGACCGCGGCCGGATCCTGGCGATCGGCAGCCCGGCCGAGCTGAAGCGGCGCGTCCAGCGCGAGTCGATCTTCCGGCTCGAGCTCGATCGACTGTCTGGCGGACCGGCGGGCCTGGCCCGCCTGCCCGGCGTCGTTTCGGCCGTCGCGGCGACCGATTCGCCGGCCGATCCGAACCGTAGCGCCCGGCAGACCGTCGTGGTCAACCTGGTCCTGCGCGAGGATTCAGCACTGGCCGGGGTGGTCGCCGCGCTCGATGGGCTGGGCGCCCACATCGTGGCCCTGGCGAAGTCGGAACCGAGCCTCGAGGACGTCTTCGTGGAGCTCGTCGGTCGAGGATTCGACGACAGCGAAGACACCGGCGGGACGGACCAATTCCCGATCGAGCCCCATGAGGCCGGCCAGCCCGATCCCGAGGAGCAGCTCTGATGGCAGCTCCCGGTATCGCGCGTCCAGACCCGGCGCCGGTCGCCCCGCTCCGGCTGGCGTTCGTCGGTCGGCCGACGGCCAGTCCCCAGGAAGCCGCCAACTGGACGCCCCGCCAGGTGATGGCCAACAACCTCCGGTCCGTGGTCGGGCGGGCCTATCCCCGGGTCCGCGGCCTTACCCGCGAGCCTTCCTGGCTGCTCTTCCAGATGTTGTTGCCGTTCCTGACGACGTCATCGTTCGTGTTCGTCTATCGCGCTCTCGACGCCCCGGCCGCGTACATCGGATTCGTGGTGATCGGCGGGGCGATGACGGCCTTCTGGCTGAACGTGGTCTGGATGATGGCCGCCCAGCTCTACTGGGAGAAGGACCAGGGCAATCTTGAGCTGTACTTCGCAGCACCGATGAACGTGATGAGCGTTCTCTTCGGGATGGCCGTCGGGGGCCTCGTGATGAGCTCGACCCGGGCCGTCGCCATCCTGTTCATCGCCACCGTGGTCTACGGGGTCTCCTTCAGCATCAGCCAGTGGGCGCTCCTGATCGCCGTGTTCATCCTGACCCTGGCTGCCTTGTATGGCTTCGGGATGATGCTGGCCAGCCTGTTCGTGATGTGGGGCCGCGAAGCGTTTCACCTGACCCAGTTGATGACTGAGCCGGTCTACTTCGTGTCTGGGCTCAACTTCCCGGTCGGACGGCTGGGCTTCATCGGCGCGCTCGCGATTGCCCTGATCCCATTGGCCGTTGGCCTCGATGCGATGCGCCAGTTGGCGTTCGTCTCGACCGGCCCGACGGGGACGCCCGCGCCCTGGATCGAGTCGCTCATCCTCGTCGTGATGACGGTGTTCTTCATCGGCCTTGCCCGCTGGCTGCTCCATTCGATGGAAGAGCGGGCGCGCCGTGAAGGTCGCCTGACCGTGCGCTGGCGATGATCGATAGAGGCGTTCTCCGAAGCCACCGTTTCGACCCCGCCCGCGCCAGCGGCCGGGGAACGATCGACGTCCTGCGGAGCTTCCGGACGGCGGCTTCGCTCGGCTGGAAGATGGAGGCAAACTGGACCGACCCGGTTCTCTTCTTCATCTACTCGGTGGCCAAGCCGGTCGCCTCGGCCCTGATCCTGGTGTTCATGCTCCAGGTGATCGCCGGACCGGCCGGCATCGCCCTGCGGCCGTTTGTGATCGTGGGCAGTGCCCTGTGGTCGTTCGTGGTCAGCGGAGTTGCCGGGTTGGCGTGGGCCGTCCTCGATGACCGTGAGCGCTACCGGATGCTCAAGTACATCTACGTGAGCCCGAGCTCGTTCATCACGATCCTGCTCGGCCGGGGGATCGCCCGCCTGGCGGTCGGTGCGATGGGCGCCGGGATCACCCTGGCGGTGGGGGTGCTCGTGCTGGGGGTACCCTTCGACCTCGTTGCCGTCGACTGGCCGCTCCTGGGCATCGTCCTCGTGCTCGGGGTGATCACGATCAGTGCCCTGGGCGTCGTCATGGCGGCGGTCTGCCTCCAGACCCGGCAGGAGTCATGGGACTACCCGGAGGTCGTGGTCGGCGCCCTGTTCCTGGTGGTCGGCGCGGTCTTCCCGCTGTCGGTCCTGCCGGTTCCGCTCCAGGTCCTGGGCTTGATCAGCCCGCTGACCTGGTGGATCGCTGGTGTGCGCCTGGCGCTCTTCCAGGGCGGCCCGAGCTCGATCGGCGGGCCCGGCTCACTGTGGCAGCAACTGTCCGGCGAGCTCAATCCGACCAGCGTCCAGGTTGCCGCCGCCTTGCTGCTCACCGGAGCCGTCGTTACACTCGTCTCAGCCGTTCTCTTCCGGGCTGGCGAGGCACGGGCCAAGGACCGCGGCCTGATCGATCGAACCACCGGATCCTGAGATGACATGGAGGCCGAATGCGGATCTACGAGGGGTCCCCGCGCCAGGATTTTGAGGAGGTCTTCCGCTCGATCGGAGCATTCCTCGATCAGCGCGGGATGCGTGAGGTCCTCCTTGCCGAGGCGCCCGACGGGTTCATCGTGCAGGGCCTGGTGACGGTCAAGGCGGCCGGTGGCTGGGGCGAATCCCTGGGCAGCCAGACCAAGGAGACCCTGACCTTCCTCGACGACGACATCGCCCGGTTCATGGAAGAGGCCGTGGCCCGGCGCAACGGGCAAGCCTCGGAGGACTGGTCCAGAGCGGGCTACTATGAGAAGGCATTCCGCGTCCTGGGGCGCTACATGGATCAACAGAAGCCGAAGGACACATTTTTCTTCGAGCAGGAAGGTGCGTTCGTCGTCCGTCTGTTGATGTCGTCCCAGACCGGCAGCAAGCACGTCCTTTCCGAGTTCACCAAGGAGGACGTGGAGTCGATGATCGCCGGCGGCCCGGCGCTCCGCGAGACCCGGGCTCCGGCCAAGACCGGCCCGGGCGACACCAAGAAGAAGTAACTGGGGAGGTATCGACCATGAAGGCTCTCAAGACGGTTGCAGTGGCACTCGGGGTTACCCTCGGCGCACTGATCATCATCCCGCTGGTCATCCTGGCCGGCCTGTTCGTGTGGCTCAAGCTGACCGAGGAGTCGGACGAGGAATCGCTCGTTCTCGACCAGGAAGGCGCCTGACCAACTTCCCGCCGGTCGGCTCCGGAGACGGCCTGCCGCCGGGCCCGGACGGGCGGCCACATGTTCGCTCGAATGACGCCCGACGCGACGACTGCGCCGGGCGTCGTCATGTCCGATCCATTGGCCATCGCGGTGCGAGTTGGCGCAACGTCCGGCCGCCCCGGCGCCAAGCCGATCCCGGCCGCGCCGCCGGTCACGCCGCTCCGGCCCGGCCTGCCGCCGATCGCGATCCTGGTCGACTACGACGGCACGATCGCCCTGACTGATGTCTCTGACACGGTGATGGCAGAGCACGTCTCGCACGCTGACTGGGAGCGGATCGTGGCGATCTACGACGCTGGCGGGATGGGCTCACGGCGGCTGATGGAATGGGAGATCACGCTCATCAGGGCCACCGAGGCGGAGCTCCTGGCGACGGCCGCCGCCCAGCCCCACGATTCCGGCTTTGCCCCGTTCGCGCGCCGGGCCACGGCGGCTGGGATCCCGGTCGAAGTGGTCAGCGATGGCTTCGGCTTCTTCATCGGGCCGGCGCTTGCCAGGCTTGGCCTGGCCGACCTGCCGATCGTCACCGCCCGGACGACGTTCAACGGACGCCATGGGGCCATCGAATGGCCCAACGGGCATCCGTCCTGCCGCGTGTGCGGGACCTGCAAGCGGCAGCGGGTCCTGGACCACCAGGCGGCCGGCCGGGCCGTCCTGTTCATCGGCGACGGCGAGAGCGACCGCTACGCCGCCGGCTACGCCGACCTGATCTTTGCCAAGCGGGCACTCGTCCCGATCTGTCTCGCCAACGGCTGGCCATACGAGCGCTGGACCGAGTTCAGCGAGATCCACGCCTGGCTCAACGGGCGCCTCGACGCCTGGCGGCGTGACCCGGCCGGCGCGTTCCCGGCCCCGGCAGCCCACCCGATCTTCTGCGGCCCGGAAGTGTGGGGCGACGGCGTCGAAGACCCACCCGGTGCCGAACGACCGCCGGGCGAAGCTTGAAGGGGCGACCTGGATTGCCCCGGGGCACGTCTTCCGGTAGCATTGGAAAAACCCCCGGAGGACCCGTCCCATGGCGAAGTATGTCTTTGTGACCGGAGGCGTGACCTCTTCGCTCGGCAAGGGCATCACCGCCGCGAGCATTGGTCGGATCCTCCGTGCGCGCGGCCTGTCCGTCTCGATTCTCAAGCTCGATCCGTACATCAACGTCGACCCTGGGACCATGTCGCCGTACCAGCACGGCGAGGTCTTCGTGACCGATGACGGCGCCGAGACGGACCTTGACCTCGGTCACTACGAACGGTTCATCGACGAGAACCTGTCGCAGCGCTCGAACGTGACCACCGGCCGGATCTACCAGGCCGTGATTGCCAAGGAACGCCGTGGTGACTACCTCGGCGGCACGGTCCAGGTGATCCCGCACATCACCAACGAGATCAAGGAGCGGATTGGCCGGCTGGCCAAGGACGGCGACCGGGACGTGGTGATCGTCGAGGTCGGCGGCACCGTCGGCGACATCGAGAGCCTGCCCTTTCTCGAGGCGATCCGCCAGATGCGCAAGGACGTCGGGCGCCACAGCGTCCTCTACGTCCACGTGACCCTGCTGCCCGTCCTAGCCGCGACGGGCGAGCTGAAGACGAAGCCCACCCAGCACAGCGTCAAGGAGCTGCGCGGCATCGGGATCCAGCCCGACGTGATCGTGCTCCGCTCGGATCACCCGGTCAGCGACGAGATCCGCGAGAAGATCGCCCTGTTCACGGACGTCGCCATGGAGGCGGTCATCCCGGCGGTCACCGCCGACACGATCTACGAGGTTCCACTCCAGTTCGAGGAGGCGGGCCTGGGTGAGCTCGTCGTCCGCGAATTGGGCCTGGCCGACACGGCCACGCTGCCGGACCTGACCGCCTGGCGTGAACTGGTCGAGCTGATCAAGCGGCCCAAGCCCAGCCTCGAGATCGCCCTCGTCGGTAAGTACATCGAGTTGCCCGACGCCTACATGAGCGTGAGCGAGGCCCTTCGCCACGCGGCATGGGCGAACGGCGTTGACGCCCGGATCCGCTGGGTGAACTCCGAGGAGCTGACCGCCGCCAACGTGTCCGAAAAGCTCAGCGAGGTAGCCGGCGTGCTGGTTCCGGGCGGCTTCGGCCATCGCGGGATCGAGGGCAAGGTCCTGGCGGCGCATTTCGCCCGCGAGCAGCGGGTCCCGTTCCTGGGCCTGTGCCTGGGCCTGCAGTGCGCCGTGATCGAGTTTGCCCGACATGCGCTGGGCACCCGCGACGTGAACTCCACTGAGTTCGAGATGTTCACGGCCAATCCGGTGATCGACTTCATGCCCGACCAGCGCGAGATGGAGGACAAGGGTGGGACGATGCGCCTGGGCCTCTACCCGGCCCGCCTGACCCCCGGTAGCAAGGCCGCGGCGGTCTACGGTTCAGAGGTGATCTATGAACGGCACCGTCACCGTTTCGAGGTGAACAACCGCTACCGCCAGACGCTTGAGGCGGCCGGCATGGTCCTGTCGGGCCAGTCGCCCGACGGCCGGCTGGTCGAGATCGTCGAGCTTCGGGACCACCCCTGGTTCGTTGCCAGCCAGTTCCATCCCGAGTTCAAGAGCCGCCCGAACCGTCCCCACCCGCTGTTCGATGGCTTCGTAGCGAGCGCCGTGGCGGTGGCTGACGGCCGGGAGCCGGTCCTCGCCCCACGGGTGGTTGCCCGGGCGCCCGATACCGTGCCGGTCCAGGGCGCCTCCAGCCTCACCGGGCAGTCGGCGGCGATTCGGTCCTGAGCCTGGCGGGCGTAGAATCGATGCCCCAATCTGAAGTCCCAGCCCGTCGCCTGCCCGCGAAGGCCGGTGGCCCGCTCCACAGCCCCGGAGTTGACCCGTGAAGATCTTTCTCGACACCGCGGAACTCGACGAGATCCGGCAGGCGGCCCGCTGGGGCGTCCTCGATGGCGTGACCACCAATCCCAGCTTGTACGCCAAGGTCGGCGGTTCGTACGACGAGATACTGGCCGAGGTCTGCAAGATCACGTCGGGACCCGTCTCGGCCGAGGTCATCGCCGATGACGTCGAAGGGATGCTGACCGAGGGGCGCCACTTCGCCAAGATCGCCCCGAACATCGTGGTCAAGGTGGCCATGAGCGAGAACGGCCTGGAAGCGATCAGCCGCTTCGCCGACGAAGGCATCAAGACGAACTGCACCCTGATCTTCTCAGCCAACCAGGGCCTCCTCGCGGCCAAGGCCGGGGCCAGCCTGTTGAGCCCGTTCGTCGGCCGGCTCGACGACATCAACGAGGACGGCATGACCTGCGTCCGGGAGCTGGTCGAGATCGTCGCGATCCACGAGCTCGATGCCGAGGTCCTGGCGGCCTCCATCCGCCACCCGCTGCACGTCACCCAGGCCGCCCTGGCCGGGGCCCAGGTCGCAACGCTCCCGTTCAAGATTCTCCAGATGATGATCCACCACCCACTGACCGACTCGGGCATCGTCCGGTTCAAGGAGGACTGGGCTAAGGCCCGCGCCGGGACGGCTGCGAAGTCCTAGCCGGGGCTCGTCTGGCTCCGTGCCGGGCGCTCAAAGCTACCCGTTGACGTGGCTCGATCGGGCAGGTATTCTCGATTCGTTCCCACCTCGGCTGCCGCCGGAATAGCGATTCCGCGCGAGCGCCCCGGAACCATTCCTGTGTGACCCCTTTTCACTGGTGACCCTTACCTGATGCCTGCAATCGGCCCCGACCCGCGCGATCCGCGCTCTCGCAATCGGCGCACCCGCCGCCGCCCCAATGCCCCCCGCCCGCCCGTGACGGACTTCGACGAGCAGGCGGAAGCCGAGGCGGCCCGGGGTCGCAACGACCTCGCCATCGGCGACCTGCGCGAGATGAGCGAGAAGGAGTTGCGGACCATCGGCCGCGAGCTCGAGATCGAGGCGGTCCCAGCGGACCGGCGCGAAGAGCTGATGGACCGGATCCTCCAGCGCCAGACCGAGCGAGCCGGCCTTGCCTACGCGACCGGGATCCTCGATGTCGTTGACGAGGGCTTCGGGTTCATGCGCCGCCATGGCCTCCTGCCCAGCCCCGAGGACGTCTACGTCAGCTCCAGCCAGGTCCGCCGGTTCGGGCTGCGGATCGGCGACCGGGTGTCGGGGGCCGTGCGCACGCCGCGTGAGGCCGAGAAGTACTTCGGGCTGCTCCGGGTCGACTCGGTCAATGGCCTGGATCCCGAGACCGCCCGCCACCGCCCCCACTTCGGGGACATGACCCCGATCCACCCGGACGAGCTGATCAACCTCGAGTCGGACCCCAAGAATCTAAGCCAGCGGCTGGTCAACCTCGTCAACCCGCTTGGCAAGGGGCAGCGCGCCCTGATCGTCAGCCCGCCCAAGGCCGGCAAGACCATGCTCCTCAAGCACATCGCCAACGGCATCTCCACCAACTATCCGGAGATCCTCCTGATGGTCGCCCTCATCGGCGAGCGTCCCGAGGAGGTCACCGACATGCGCCGCAGCGTCAAGGGTGAGGTGATCAGCTCGACCTTCGATGAGCCGACCGAGAACCACACCCACGTCGCCGAGATGGCCCTCGAGATCGCCAAGCGGCAGGTGGAGAGCGGTCGTGACGTCGTCATCCTGCTCGACTCGATCACCCGCCTCGCCCGGGCCTACAACCTGGCCCTGCCGCCCAGCGGCCGGACCCTGTCGGGCGGCATCGACCCGATTGCGCTCTATCCCCCGAAGCGTTTCTTCGGCGCCGCCCGGAACATCGAGGAGGGCGGCTCGCTCACGATCATCGGGACCTGCCTCGTAGAGACGGGTTCACGGATGGATGACGTGATCTACGAGGAATTCAAGGGGACGGGTAACTCCGAACTGATCCTCGAACGCAAGCTCGCCGAGAAGCGAATCTTCCCGGCGATCGACGTCCAGCGCTCGGGCACACGGCGCGAGGAGCTCCTCCTCGAGGAAGGCACCTTGAAGATGGTCTGGACCATGCGCCGGATGCTGTCGGCCGTGGGCACCAACGAGGGTATCGAGCTCCTGCTTAACCGCCTGTCGAAGACCGAGTCGAATGCGGAGTTCCTGGGCAAGCTGACCAAGGGCCTCGAGGCGAACGCCTAGATTTCGATTCCTGCTGCGCTGTTGCGCGGCGGATTGACTGCTCGCGGCCGCGTTCCGTCTCGTGGGTGCCCGGATTGCACCGATCCGGCAGGGCATGGTACGGTGCCCGGGACACCAAGGGTCCCGACCAGATGTTGTCGGGAAGCCGCTTCAAGAGACCCCCAGCTCAAGAACGCGACCGACACCCGGACGGCGACCGCGGCCCCAGCGCTCCCATCTTCTGAGCGCCGTCCCTAACCTCGGAGTTCGTATTGCAGAAGAAGACGGCCGGCGTGCAGCGCGCCCTGCAACGCTTGCGCCCCCGCCCAAACCGATCGACCACCGCCTCGATCCGCTCGGACGCCCACCGGATTTCTCGCGGTGAGCGTGTGGCAGATCAGTTGCTCGCCGTCATCTCGCCCCGACTCGAGCGCCTGGTTGCCCGGCTCGGCGGTCGCGAGCACGTCCTCCCGATCGGCATCGCGATCCTCGTTCTCATCGCCTCGGTCAGCGGTGTCGCAGTCAGCAGTGCCGCGGTCAGCGGAACCGCGAACGGCGCGACCGGCAGCACCAACGGCGCCGGCTCAGGCCCGCGCCTGACGATCGGCGGAATCGACCCCGGCACCGCCTCGGTCAACGGCCCGGACCAGGCCGGCTTGGTCAATGGGACCGGCTCGACCACGGCCGCCGGTCCAACGGACCTCGGCCAGTATCTCGCCGACGGCACACTGCTCAAGCCGCTCGCCGTCAGTACGACCGTCAGCGATGCCTCGGCCAGGCTGATCACATACACAGTGAAGTCGGGTGACACCCTGACCGGGATCGCCAAGCAGTACGGCGTCTCGATGATGACGTTGTGGTGGGCGAACAGCCTCGCCGCCAAGGATGTCCTGCACGTCAGCCAAAAGCTCGAGATCCCACCCGTCGACGGACTGGTCATCGTGGTTAAGGCCGGTGACACCCTCGATTCGGTTGCTGCCCTGACGGGCATGTCGGCCGATGCCATCGTCGCCTACAACAGCCTGACCGATCGGACGCTGGTCCTCGGCCAGGTCCTGATCATTCCCAACGCACTCGGCAAGCCGATCCCGACGCCGATCGCCACGCCCAAGCCGGTTGCGGTCACCCGGACAAGCTCCGGCACGATCCACGCCAAGGCGCCGACGAGCTATGACGGTCGCGCCTTGTATTGGCCGGTTCCGGGCGGCTTCATCAGCCAGTACTTCCATGCCACCCACCCAGCCCTCGACATCGCCGCGTCGGAAGGCACCCCGGTCCTGGCCGCCGCGGCGGGCACGGTGATCTGGGCGGGGTGGAAGGACAATGGGGGCGGCTTCCAGGTCTGGATCGCCCACGGCAGCGGCCTGTTCACCACCTACAATCACATGTCCGCCGTCCTCGTGGGCGTTGGTCAGGAGGTCGGTCGAGCGGAGCAGGTCGGCCGGGTCGGGATGACCGGCAATGCCACCGGCCCGCACCTCCATTTCGAGGTGTGGCAGGGGATGGTCTGGGGCGACGGCGTTCGAGTCAACCCCCTGCCGTACTTCTAGGACACGCAAACCCGGCGCCCACGGCAGGGTCGCCAGCGGTGTGCGACGATCGTTTCTCATGTTCCTCGACCAGGTCAGAATCCTCGTCCATGCTGGTGATGGCGGCGACGGCGCGGCCACATTCCGCCGCGAAGCCCATGTCCCGCGGGGCGGTCCGGACGGCGGTGATGGCGGGCGCGGTGGCTCGATCGCGCTGCGGGTCGATCCCGGCCAGACGACCCTCCGTGAGTATCGTGATCATCGCCACTTCAAGGCGGGCTCCGGTGGCCGGGGGACGGGCTCAAAGCGCCATGGCAAGGCTGGCCAGGACCTCAGTCTTGCAATCCCGCCAGGGACGGCCGTCTACGACGTCGCCACCGGGGCCCTGTTGGCCGACCTGGTCAGCGTCGAGCAGGTCACCGAGGTGGCGAGGGGCGGCCGGGGCGGTCTTGGCAACGTCCACTTCACCACCGCGATCCATCGCGCTCCGAAGCACGCCCAGAAGGGCGAGCCGGGCGAGGAGCGCTGGCTGCGGTTGGAGCTTCGCCTGCTGGCTGACGTCGGGCTGGTGGGACTCCCCAACGCCGGCAAGTCCACCCTGCTGGCAGCCCTCACCGCTGCCACGCCGAAGATCGCCGACTACCCGTTCACAACCCTCGAGCCGAATCTGGGCGTCCTGGATCTTGGCTTGGAGGACGGCCGCAGGCCAACGATCGCCGACGTGCCCGGCCTGATCGAGGGCGCCAGTACCGGCCTCGGCCTCGGCCATGCATTCCTGCGCCACGTGGAGCGGACCCGGGTCCTCGTCCATGTGGTCGACGGCTCGTCGCGCGACCCGGAGTGGGACCACCAGGTCATCCGGGATGAGCTGGCCGCCCATGACCCTGCGCTGCTCGAGCGGCCACTCCTGGTTGCGTTCAACAAGATCGACCTGCCGGCGGCAGCGGCGGCCTGGCCGGCGTTCCAGCAAGCCCGCGAGCGCGACGGGTTGGCCGTGGTGGCAGTGGCCGCAGCCCGCGGTGACGGCCTGGCCGAGCTGCGTGCGGCATTGGCTGCGATGCTCCCGTCGGCTGCCGAGCTGGGCACTCCGCCCGAGCCGGCCGGCGTGGTGGTCCACACGATCGCGGGGGTGGACGACGGGTTCAGCGTCGATCTTGAACCCGACGGGGCGTTCCGCGTGAGCGGCCGACGGATCGAGCGGATCGCCAGCCAGACGGACTTCGAGAACGAGGAGTCCGCCGAGCGCTTCCAGCACGACCTTGCCCGCCTCGGGATCGAAGCGGAGTTGCGCCGCCGCCGCGTGGCCTCAGGGGACACCGTCCGGATCGGCCGGGTGGAGCTTGAGTGGGATCGCCAGCCATGGGAGGCCGATTGACCCGACCAGGCGCCCCGATTGGACTCCTCGGTGGGACCTTCGACCCGATCCACAACGGACACCTAGCGATCGCGGCCGTGGTGCAGGCGGCTCTGGATCTGGACGGGATCATCTTCATTCCGGCCGGGATCCCGCCCCATAAGCCTGGCCTGCGCCTGAGCTCCGGTGAGGATCGCCGAGCGATGGTGGCCCTCGCCATTGCCACTGAGGCGACGTTCAGCTTGAGCACGATCGAGCTCGACCGTCCGGGTCCTTCGTATGCTGTCGACACGCTGGCCAAGCTGGCCGAGAACAGCGCCAGCCGGCGAGCGCCGCTGGAATTCGTGCTCTCGGCCGAGGCCTTCGCCGGGTTCCCCACATGGCGCGAACCTGGCCGGATCCTTGAGCTTGCCCGGCTTGCCGTCGCGCCCCGGGCCGGTGCCCGCCCAGTCGACGTCGGCTGGCTGGACCAGCACCTGCCAGCCTGGCGCGACCGGGTCGACTTCGTCGACGCTCCGCTCGTTTCGGTCTCGGCCTCAACGGTCCGGGACCGGGTTCGGGCTGGGCTGCCGATCGATCGTCTCGTCCCGCCGGCGGTCGCCGACTACATCCATGCGCATCGCCTCTACACTGACCCACCGTGAAGAAAACCTCGCTCGTGCCCAAACCGCCGGTTTCCTCCGAGCCGTCGCCCGGACCTGACCCGGTGCCCACGTCCCAACCACCCCCGCACAGCATGGGCCTGCCAAAACGTCCTCGGCCGGCGCGCCGGGCCGCTGCCACGGCGAGGCTCGACATGGCCCGCCGGATCGTTGGCCTGGCCGAGGACAAGAAGGCGGCCGACATCCTGCTGCTCGACCTCGACGGCCTGACGACACTGGCCGACGCGTTCGTCATCTGCTCCGGCGGATCGGAGCGCCAGCTCGAGTCGATCGCCGACGGGATCGTCCGGGGGATGCGTGAGGATGGTATCCGGCCAATCGGCCAGGAGGGCCTGCCAGCCTCGCACTGGATGCTGGTCGACTTCGGCGACGTGATCGTGCACATCTTTACGCCGCCGGAGCGCGACTACTACGGCCTCGAGAACCATTGGTCCGAGGCGAAGGCGATCCTTCGCGTTCAATAGGTCGGGTACCAACCAGGGGGGTACTGCCGGGTCATGTCGGCCGGCTTGCTCCGCGGCGAGCATCTGGAGCCACGACGCCACGGGCGTCCAGATCAGAGGTCACGGATCCGTGTCTCGCCTCCGCGAACGCTGCCCAACGTGCGATCACAAGCTCGTCATCACCCGGTTCGATACGACGTTTCGGCTGCCCGATCGAACCGAGCGACTGTGTTTCGGTATCCCGGCCGGCCTGTGCGAGGACTGCAGCCAGCTGTACATTGACCCGGACCTGATCGAGCTGCTGGACCTTGGCGACAGCCGCTGCGTCTTTGCGATCGAGAGTGACCTGGTGCTCCAGGAGNNCCGCCGGTCCCCGCGCCCTTGACCGTCGCGTCCAGTTCGAGCAGGCCGCCCAGCGCCGCTTCGAGCTCGGCCAGCGTCCAGCGCCGCGCCTGCGTTTCGAGCGTCCGAGCGCGGAACTCGTGGAGCTTCATGGCCCGGGCCGCAACCTGGATACTGGCGCCCTCGGCCATCCTATCGGCCAGCTCGAGCAACTCCCGGATCCGGCGATGGAGCCTGACCAGCAGGACAGGTTCAGGGGTGACGTCCAGCGCTCGCTCGAGGTGACCGGCCGCGTCGGCCCGACGCATCCCCACGGCATCGGTCAAGGCGAACACCGAGCTCGGGATCACCTCCGGGACGAGCGCTCGGACGTCATCCGGACTGAGCTCACCGTCGAGCCGGTAGAGGGCCGCTTTGTCCAGCTCGGCTGCGGCCAGCTGGCCGAGCCCGCTGAGATCCGCGTCGCCTTCCCGGACGAAGCCGCCGATCCGCCCGGCCAACTCCCGCGCCGAACCACTCGCCAGGCGGAGGCCCGTCGCGTCCGCCCGATCCTGGATGAAACGAGTCAGGTGGCCCTGGGTGAGGGCCGGCACCTGGCGGAACTCACCGCCGGCCGCGACGACGGCGTCACGCAGGGCTGCCCGGCCGGCATCGAGCGGCTTGCGCTCGCTGGGCAGAGATACCTGCGGATCGACGAAAGCCAGGGCATTGCCCGGCGCCACGAGCCCCACGATCCTGAGCAGGGCCTCGCGCCCGTCCTTCGAGCGAAGGAGCGGGCCCGGTTCGAGGACGATCGCCAGGGTGCCGCCACCGAACATGGAGCCTGTCGCGATCCGCTCGGCGATGGCGTCGGCGGAGGTGCTGAAGCCGGTCACCCGCCAGTGGTCGAGCGGCACCCCGTCGAGCCCGGCGACGCGCTGGCCCAGCGAGAGCGCGGCGGCGTCGAGCAGGAACCGGTCGATTCCGAGGTAATACCCAATTGGCGCGGCCGGGATCGGGCGTGGGCTCACTGTCCTGACCGGGCTTCTCTGGAGGCTGCCCGACCTGACGGTGTTCCCAACGCGGCGCGGGCGGCCCGCAGCGCCGGTCCGGTCCAGGCGAGCCGCCGGACCTGATTTGGCGCGACGCCCGCCGCGCGGCAGACGTCCGCTTCGAGCCGTTGTGCCCGTTGCCAGGCTAGCCCGCGCTGGGCGCCGCCCCAGCCCCGGCCGTCGCCATAGCGGCGCTCCCAGTCGGCGAACCGGACCGACATCGGGGCCAGCCGCTGGGCTGCCCGCTTGTCGGCGTAGGCCACGATCCGCTCTTCGCGGCCGGCAAACGCCGACCAGGTCGTATAGCGCTCCTCGTCTACGAGCCGGCCGGCCGAATGATTGGCCACGAGGCGGGCGAGCTCGGAGTGACCCTGCTCGGTGAGCCATGCAGCGCTGCCGTCACCATGGGCGAGGGCGCGGATCGGGTGATCACGGGGCAGTCGCTTGCGCAGCACCTTGTCGACGTCGTGGAGCAGCGCCGCGGCCTCGACAGCGTGGCGATTGATGGCGATCCCGTGGGCGTCGATCCGGTAGGCCAGCCAGCCGGCCACCTCGGCCACCGCACGGGCGTGGCGGAGGGCCCGGGCTGACGGGTCGATCGAGAGGAGGAGTGCCGCGGCCTCCACCCGGGACGGGATGGACATCCACCCGATGGTACAGGCCGTCCTCGGTCGCCGCGGCCAATCGGGTCCCGGCGGCGCCCCGCGAAGGACCAGCGGCGAGGGCTCGCGAAACCGGTCGTGAGGTCAGCACACCAAACGTGGGTGGGGTGATCCCGCAACGGAAGGCAGCCGTTGTCGCGTTGAGGGTCCTTCGCGCTCTTGACGGACCGGACAATGCCTCGGACTGTGAACCCTTGCCATGCCCCATCGTGGCCGGTCCCCGTTCGGCCTGAAGGGTCAGGGTTCTTCCATCGAGCGTCGTCTCGACGCGCCCGTTCCGATCGGTCCGATACAGCCGCGCGCCGCGGGCGACCATTCGCAACGGGGGTGGGTCGAGACCTTCGGCTCAAGCCCATGTAATCCGATCCGACGCACGAGATTCAACAGATTCGACACCAGATGGTCGGTTCGGAGTATAGCACATATGTTCCCTTTGACCTGGAGTTTCAATCGGCGCCGAAACGCGGTATCCTGCGGGCCAACCATCCAACCGCTAGTAGGTTCTTACTGGACTCGACTCAGGCTGTTAATCCCGGCTCCTCCCCCTCCCCCAACTCGGCGCGTGACCTGATCCGCTTCCCGGGCGACCGCCCCGACGGCGGGCCCACCATCGTCAGCTCCGACGATGCCCTGACCCCCTTCCCTTCCTTCCCCGCCGACGGTGGCTGCGCGTCCGCCGACCAGCCGCGCGATGGTGACGTCGTGACACCGTCGAACCCGGTGACCCGGATCCGTCGGCAGCGCCGCCCCGCCTGGCGGCCGGTGTTCCTCAGGAACCTCCGCGCAACGGGCAACGCCAGCGACGCGGCCGCCGCCGCGGGCATCGATCGCTCCACACCCTACGCCGCAGCTACCCGGGATGCGGCCTTCGAGGCAGCCTGGCAGATGGCCGCGGAGGAGGCCGTCGATCGCCTCGAGGCCGAGGCCCGTCGACGGGCGATGAATGGCAGCGACCAGCTCCTGATGTTCCTCCTGAGGGGGCTCCGGCCGGAACGCTACCGCCGCGAGACACCGGATGTTCGCCGTGAGATCCAGCGGGAAGTCGAGCGGGTCGCCGCACTCCAGGGGATCCCCGTCGCCGAAGTCCTCGAGGACGTCGAGCGACGCGCGCGCGAGCTCGACCAATGAGCCGCCTCGAGCACCTGTCGGGCGCCGACCGCCGCAAGATCATCGCCCTGAGCGAGCTCGAGCTCGTGCACCGCCGGCAGAGTCGGGCCGGAGCTGATTGGCTGGCTCTGGCTCGGCCGGAACAGCTTCCCCCGGCCGGATCGTGGCGAACGTGGCTGGTCATGACCGGTCGCGGCTGGGGCAAGAGCCGCAGCGCGGCCGAGGCGATCGCCGCCATGGTGCGCGATGGCAATGCGCGACGGATCGCGATCGTCGCCCGGACGGCCGATGACGTCCGGACCATCTCGATCGCCGCCCTCCAGGCGGCGGTTGGCCCCGGCTTGCTCTACCAGCCGTCGAACCACCACCACCTCGTCTTCTCGAACGGGGCGATCGGTTACGGCTTTAGCGCAGGTAAACCCGACGCCCTTCGCGGCTACGAGTTCGACGTTGCGTGGCTGGACGAGCTTGCCGCCTACCCCGACCTGGCCGTCTTTGATCAGGTTCAATTCGCCCTCCGGGCACCCGGCGCCCGCCAGATCGTCACGACGACCCCTCGACCGCTGCCGCTCCTCCGCGCACTTCGTGCCGATCCGACGACTGTGGTCACAACGGGCCGGACCCGAGACAACGCCGAGAACCTCGACGCGGGGTCACTCGTGTCCTACACGCAGTACGAGGGGACACGGCTCGGCCGCCAGGAACTCGAGGGCGAGCTGCTCGATGACCTCGACGGCGGGCTGTGGAGCCCGAACTGGATCGAGGCGAACCGGGTCGCAGCGGCCCCCGAGCTCGTCCGGATCGTCGTCGCGATCGATCCCGCCGTCGGGAAGGGCAAGGGCTCGGACGAGACCGGGATCATCGTCGCGGGCAAAAGCGCCGCTGGTCATGGCTACGTCTTGGCCGACTTGAGCGGACGGATGACGCCTGATCGCTGGGCGCGGGTCGTCGTCGCTGCCTGCCGAACCTGGGGGGCAGACCGGATCGTCGGCGAGGTGAATATCGCCGGCGATCTCGTGCGCACCTCGATCGAGGCCAAGGACCCGACCATCCCGTTCCTGGCCGTCCGGGCGAGCGAGAGCAAGTCCGTCCGGGCCGGGCCCATCGCCGCGGTGTACGAACTCGGGCGAGTTCACCACGTCGGCGATGCCTTTGCCGCGCTCGAGGATCAGCTCTGCACGGCCAGCCTCGAACGTGGCTCGGGGCCCGACGATCGGCTCGACGCGCTGGTCTGGGCATTGGCCGATCTCGATCTCACCGGGTCGCCGCTGGACGTACCTGGGGTGATCCACTGGCAGTACGGGGTCTGGCCGTGTGCCTGCGGCCACCTCTTTTATTGGAAGCCGAACCGGCCGTGCCCGAAGTGCAGCCGTCCAGCGGCGGAGACGTACGACGGACCCGTCTTGCCGACCAGCGGGTGAGGCCTGGCTCGCACCCGGCGGTTGTCCCTCTAGTCGTCCTTGGCGCGATCTTGCCCGGCTAGGACGCGTCGAACGGTAGCCTCCACCGCGCGCTCGATCAGCGACTCGAGCTCGGCATCTGCCAATACCCAAATGCGCCCGCTCGTGCCCTCGTCTGCAGCTTCGGCAGTCCGTAATCTCG
>PLZO01000024.1 GCA_003152165.1 Chloroflexota bacterium | reverse complement strand
CGCTGTGAGAACATCCAGGTACCCGCTGCCGCTCCGGGCTGATCAGCCGACCCCGGCGCTCTCGGCGGCCGGTAGCCCACCCGTGCGCAGGTACTCCTCAACCTGTTCGGCCGACAACGGCCGGGAGAAGAAGTAGCCCTGGCCCCGATCGCAGGCCAGGTCGCGCAGGCAGTCGTGCTGCTCGATCGTCTCGATTCCCTCAGCGGTCACGTCGATCCGGAGTGCATGAGCGAGCGCAATGACCGCCTGGACAATCGGCAGGTTGGCGTCATCGTCGGCCAACCCGCCCACGAACGAGCGGTCGATCTTGATCGTATCGAGGGGCAGGTGCTTGAGATACGACAGCGACGAATAGCCGGTCCCGAAGTCGTCCAGGACCAGCTTCACCCCCAGCGCCCGCAGCGCCCGCAGCGCCCGGATCCCCTCGTCCGAGCTGTCCATGACCACCGACTCGGTGATCTCGAGCTCCAGGCTCGCCGGCGGCAGGCCGGTCGTGGCCAGGATGGCCTTGATCTGCTCGCCGAGATCGGCCTGGGCGAACTGGNNCGGGCCGACAGGTTGACGCTCATCACCGGCCGGACGGCCGGGAAGGCGATCTGCCAGGCCTGCGCCTGGCGGCAGGCTGTCTCGAGGGCCCAACGGCCGATCGGCAGGATCAGCCCTGTCTCCTCGGCCAGCGGGATGAACGCCACGGGCGGAACCAGACCGCGGCTGGGATGCTGCCAGCGAACGAGTGCCTCCAGGCCGACGACCTGATCGGTGGCGAGGTCGACGAGCGGTTGGTAGTGGAGGACCAGCTCCTCCCGCTCGATCGCGTGGCGGAGATCGTTCTCGAAGTCGAGACGCTTGAGCGTCTCGGTGTTCATCCCCGGCTCGAAGACTGTCCGATCGGTCGTCCGATCCGCCTTCGCCCGGTTAAGTGCGAACTCGGCGTCGCGCAGCAGGTCACCCGGATCGTCGACGCCGGGTACGCCGATAACGATGCCCATGCTGGCGTTCAGGAAGACGTCCCGGCCATCGAGATCGAATGGCACCCGCACGACGGCGTCGAGCTGCTCGGCGAGCTCGCGGGCCTCCACGGCCGACGTGATCCCGTCGAGCATCACCGCGAACTGGTCCCCGCCGAAGCGGGCGACTGTGTCACCCGGCCGAACCACCCCCACGAGGCGTTGCCCGACCTCGGTCAGAAGCCGATCACCGACAGCATGGCCGAGGCTCTCGTTGATAACCGTGAAGCGCACGAGGTCGAGCAGGATCACGGCGATCGGATCGTCGCCGTCCGGGCGGGTCTGGGCGAGCGAGTGGCCGCAGCGGTCGAGGAAGAGGGCCCGATTGGGCAGGCCGGTGACCGGGTCGTAGAACGAGCGCTGGCTGATCTCCTCCTCCAGGCGTCGCCGCTCGCCGAGGTCGTGGCGCAGCGCATCGTCGGTCGCGGCCTGCTCGCCGGCCTGGCGCTGGACCGTCTCGAACAGGCGGGCGTTGTCGAGGGCGATCGAGGCCAGCTGGGCGAATCGGCCGAGGACGCCAGTCTCGCGCTCGCCATACTGGCGGAGGGGTGTCCCCGAGCTCAAGCCAAGGACGCCAATCACCGCGCTGCCAGAGGTAAGAGGCACCCCGATCACCGATCCAAGGCCCGGCGGCATGGCCTCCGAGCGGTTCTTCCAGAGGTCGTAGTCGGGGACCGCCACCGGCCGGCCGGTCTGCCAGACTGTTCCGCCCACGCCCGCCCCGCGCTGGAAGTGGAAGCCGACCCACGTTGCGAAGACGCCAGTGCCCACCGTTACGACGAGGTCACCGCTGGCCTCGTCGACCAGGTACAGGTATCCGCTCATGGCGCCCAGCAGGGCTGAGGCGCGCTTCACCACGGTATCGAGCAGCTCGGTCGGCTCGAGCCGGTCCATTAGCGTGATCGCCGTATCGTGCAGGGCGCTGAGGTAGGCCTCTCGGGCGACGGCGCCCTCGACGCTGTCGCGAGCTGTGCTGGGCTTGGTCAGGTAGAGCTGCGCGTCGGCTGCGGCAACAAGGTCGGCTTTGGTCCGGCCATCGGCTGGGAAGCACGAGATACCAACGGTGACCGTGACCTGCGCCCGGTGGTTCGCGGTGAGGGCCGCGACGGCCCGCTGGATCCCCACGGCGACCTCCTCGGCGCCCGGCCGGTTCGTCGCGCCGAGGATGACCGAGAACTCGTCGCCGCCGTAGCGGTAGGCACGGTCCTCGGCCCGGATCGAGCCGACGATGGCCCCGCTGATCGCCTCCAGGAGCGCGTCTCCGGCCGGATGTCCCTGCGTGTCATTGAAGCGCTTGAACGAATCCAGGTCGAGCATCATCACCGCGAATGGCTCGGGGCCAGCTTGATCGAGGGCCATGCCCAGGTCGCGCTGGAATGCGCCGTGATTGCCCAGGCCGGTCAACGAGTCCTGGTCGGCCCGGACCTTCATGGCGCGGTGTGCTTCGGCGTTCTGGAGGGCGATCGAGGCCTGCCCACCGAAGAGCTGGGTCAGCTCGAACTCGTACTCGCTGAAGTGCGACTCAAGGCCGCCCATCCGGGCCACATTCAGGGTGCCGATCACCTCGCCACCTACCTGGAGCGGCACGATCAGCATCGACTCAGCCTCGACCGGCGTGCCCGGGATCTGGACGCTACGTGGATCTTCCAGGGCGTCGTTGCACAGGATGGCCTGGCGCTGATCGATTGCCCAGCCCGTGAGGCCCACCCCAATCGGCATCTGCTCACGCAGGATCACCTCGGCGAAGCGATCCCGGGCGATGACCGCCCAGTGTCGGCCCGACGCTCGATCGACCCGGTAGATCGTCAGGGCGTCGTAGGCCACCACCTCCTTGAGCAGGTCGGCGATCGTGTCCAGGACGGCCACTGGGTCCAGCGTTGACAGGAGCTCGGCGTTGACCTCGAGCAGGCGGCGCTGGCCGGAGAGTCGGAGCTCGAGCTCCGACTGCTGGCGGCGTACCCGTTCGGCGTTGTCGGCGTTGACCAGGGCCTGGGCGGCGTGCCCTGCGAAGATCGACAGGGTGGCCTCGTGGTCGGCGCTGAAGCGGTTCCGGCCAAGCTTGGCCAGGACGATCACGCCCTCGACCCGGTCGTCGTAGGCAACTGGCACGAGGAGCATCGATTCGGGACCGGAGGCGGGGCCAATCAGGATCCGGCGCGGGTCGGCCTCGGCATCGGCCACAACCACGGCCTGGTTATTGGCGGCAACCCAACCGGTCAGCCCCTCGCCGATGCGGCAGCGGAGCATCTCTGCGCGCACTGTCGGCGCACCCATGAACGTGCCCTGGAAGGCGATCGGTTCGCACACGCCCCGCTCGTGGTCCACTCGGTAGACCCGGATGTTGTCGAAATCGATCAGCTTGCGCGTCTCGGCAACGATCGCCTCGCCGATCGCTGGCACGTCGTTGAGACGGCTTAATCGACCGCCGAGGTCCTGGATTGACCGCAGGCGAGCGGCCAGCGCGTGCGTCTCGGTCCACAGTCGGGCATTCGCGATGGCCGAGGCGACCTGGTCGGCGAATGCCCGGGCCAGCTCGAGCTCCTCGTCCGGCCAGGCCCGCTTGGTCGCGTGGTAGACGGCGAGCACGCCAAGGGCCGAATCGTCGAAGACGACCGGTACGAAGCAGGCCGTTTGGATCCGGTCAAGCAGGTAGGCGGCCCGCATCGCCGGGCTAGCCGCGTCGTTGGCAGGATCGGCCAGCACCTCGATCTGGCGATCGCGGACGCAGCGGACCATGGCCTCGTCGTCGGTCAGCGAGGTCCTGGTCGTGGCCTCGCGCAAGCCGGGGCTCAGGTCGCGCTGGGCGGCCAGCCGGAACGGCTGGGGCAGGTCGCGATCGAACAGCCAGAGGGCTGCCCGGTCGGCCGAGAAGAGCCCGGTCGAGGCATCGACCACGTCAGCCAGGATGGTGTCGAGGTCGATTCGGCCGGAAACCTCGCCGGCGATCCGGCGCAGGGCATCGCCACGGCTGCGCAGGTCCCGCCGGCCCCGCAGGGCCGCCGAGGCATGACCCCCGGGGCTCGTCGAAACCTGGCTCTCGGGCTCGGTCGTTGGCGGGCTCGGCTCGGTGACGATCGATGCTGCCGTGCGCCGGGCAACGAAGCGCTCGACGTCCTGTCGCCGGACCCGACGGTCACCCCGGCGGTTGATCCTGACGCTGGACAGCCGGCCGCTGGAGCACCATGAACGGACCGTGTTGCGATGCACGCCCGCCAGGCGGGCCGCCTCGGCGATCGTGATCAGGTCGCCGGCGGATGTTCGCTCGAAGGCAGGGGCCACGCGAGACTCGTCCTCCGTTCGCCGCTGGGCGGGTGTATGGGCCTGAATGGCAGCGCGCTCCCCGGATCCGCTGGGATCCCGCGCTTGCCGTCCACCGTAGCCCACGGTCCGGTGTGCATGAATAGCCCGGATGTACCGGGCGAGGGTAGACTCGACGCCGATGGCGAAGCGATCTCGACCCTTCCGCGAATCGACCACCTTCCGCGTCCTGGTCGTGCTCTTCGTACTCGGCTTCGTCCTACTACTGGCCCTGCCCGCCGCCGGGTTCGTGACCCAGCCCGTTTCCACGCCCTTCAATGGCGGCGCGTCGCTGCTGCCCTAGGCGCGCAACGGCATCAGCACAGCGATCGAGCCAATCACGATGTCGGAGACTGGCTCGAGCTCGGCCTCCCGCCCAATCCCGGACAGGACCGCGATCCGCCGGCCGACACCGGCAGCCTTGGCCATCCGCATATCCGCGATCGAGTCGCCGATCATCGCGGTCCGAATCGGATCGACGCCCAGGATTCGGCAGGCGTGCAGGAGAGTGTCCGGGGCCGGTTTCGAAGGCAGCCCGTCGTCGGCGCACACCAATGCGTCGACCAAGCTGGCGATACCAAGGAAGGCCAGGGTCGCCTCGGTCGGGCGGCGATCGTCGGACGTCACCACCGCGACCTGCCGCCGAGCCCCCCGGAGTCCGCTGAACAGCTCTACCAGATCCGTCAGTGGCCGGGCCAGGCCGACCGGGTCGGGAGCCCCCCAGGCCTCATCCACGACAGCCGCAGCAGCCGCCTGCGACCGGCCGGTCGAGCGGGCGATGAGGTCCGTCGTCATGGCTCGCAGATGGGCCATTGGTGTCGCCGCGAGGGCCGACCCGGGATTCGTCCGACGGGCCAGCGTGTCGTAGCCGATCTCGCGATGGAGCTCGGTCCTGATGGGTCGGCCGAGGGTCGCCTCCAGGCGGTCCGCCAGGTCCTCTGCCCAACCACCCCACATCGCATCGAAGTCGATGAGGGTGCCATCCTTGTCGAAGACGATCAGGTCCAGCCCGTCGAAGTCGAGCGGGCCGGCTGGCGGCCCGGCGTGGCTCACGCCGCGTCCAGATCCTCCGGCGCCGCCGCGGCCGCGATCTCTGCCCGATCCAGGACGAGGCAGGCCTCCGGCGGGAAGGAGATCGTGATCGCGGTGCCCCGATCCGGCACGGCCAGGTGCGGATTATTGAACGTGTCGAACGAGATCGCGCCGCTGTCGTCAGAGAACCGGATCCGAACCCGGACGATCGCACCGAGGAACGTGACGTCGTCCACGACGCCACTCAGCTGGTTCATTCCATCGCGGGCGCCGAGCGAGATGATCTCCGGCCGGAGCGCGACGGTCAGCGCATCGCCCGGATGGCCGCCGCTGATCGGCCCGGCTGCACGGATCGGCTGGCCCGCCGCCTCGAGCGTTCCCGCCGTCGGGTCGAGCACCTTGGCGGAGACCACGTTAAGGGTGCCGACGAAGCGAGCCACGAAACCGGTGCTCGGAAAGTTGTAGATCTCGAACGGCGTCCCGATCTGCTCGATCCGGCCTTCGCTCATGACCACGATCCGGTCCGACAGCGAGAGCGCCTCTTCCTGGTCGTGGGTCACGTACACTGTCGTGATCCCGAGCTGGCGCTGGATCGCCCGGATCTCATTCCGGAGCGAGACCCGGATCTTCGCGTCGAGCGCCGACAGGGGCTCGTCGAGGAGCAGCACCTGCGGCTCGATCGCCAGGGCCCGGGCGAGGGCAACCCGCTGTTGCTGGCCGCCGGACAGCTGCCACGGGTAGCGGCTCGCTTTGTCCGGCAGGTGGATCAGCTCGAGGAGCTCGCTGACCCGCTTGTGGATCTGGTCCTTGGACCGCCTGCGGACCTTCAGCCCGAAGCCCACGTTGTCGGCCACGGTCATGTTCGGGAACAGGGCGTAGGACTGGAAGACCATGCCCACGTTGCGCTGGTTGGGCGCCTTGTGGGTGATGTCAGTGCCGTTCACGACGATCGTTCCCGCCGTGGGTCGCTCGAACCCGGCAATCATCCGGAGGGTCGTGGTCTTGCCGCAGCCTGAGGGCCCCAGGAACGACACGAACTCACCCGGCTCGATCGCCAGATCGAAGTTGTGGACGGCGGCCACGTCGCCGAATCGCTTCTGGATCCCGGTCAGTTCGAGGAACGGCATGCTGCCCGTGTCTCCTTCGTGTGCCTAGCCGATGGTGACCTTGATGCGGCTGCGCGAGCCGCGCCCGAGGACGGCGATCAGGACCATCGCGGCCCAGGTGATTCCGAAGCTGACCAGCGCGAGGGCAGCCTGTTCGTACGGCTTCGAGTCGCCAACCAGGCCTAGGAACGGGGCGAACGCGGGTCGGTCCAGGAACGTGGCGATGGTGAACTCGCCGACGACGATTGCCAGGGTCAGGAACGCGCCGCTCAGCAGCGACGTCCGGACGTTGGGCAGGATCACCTGCCACAGGATCCTGATCCAGCCCGCGCCAAGGCTCTGGGAGGCTTCGGTCAGGCTGTGGATGTCGATCGCCCGCAGCCCGGTGTCAACCGCCCGATACATGTACGGGAACGACAGGACCACGTAGGCCGCGACGAGCAGGGCGTTGCTGCCCGTCTCCGTGTTGGTCACCGCGAGCGGCTGCTTGCTGTACGTGTTGATCAGGCCGAAGACCAGGATGATCGGTGGGATCACGAACGGCAGCAGCGTGATGAACTCGATGATCGGGCGCAGCTGGGGGTACTTGAGCCGGACCCAGAACGCCGTCGGCACAATGATCAGGATGCTCACGATGATCGTCAGGATCCCGGCCACGAATGAGTAGGACAGGGTCGAGACGAACTGCGGGTCATTGAGGATCGCCGTGTAGGCCGACAGGAAGGGCTTCGACTTGAGCGAGAACGCGAGCGTCCCGTAGAGCGGGATGAAGAAGTACAGCACCCCGACGATGAACACGAGCCACCAGGCGACCCGGGCCGCGTACCTCACTTGAGCCACCGTTCCGATCGGCGCTGGAGGAGCGAGTAGCCGGCGATCGAGATGGCCATGATGATGACCATGCCCATCGCCAGGGCATAGCCCAGGTTCGGGTCGTACAGGACGTCGCCACGCATTTGCCGTGAGATCGCGATCGTGACGATGTCGATGAACCCGCCGGTCAGCTGATAGGCGGTGGCCTGCGCTCCGAACGAGTTCCCGAAGAGCAGGATCATCGTGCCCAGGAGGGAGGGCATCAGGATCGGCAGGGCCACCCGGCGCCAGTACTGGAACGAGCTGGCACCCATGTTCTCGGCGGCCTCCCGCCAGTCCTTCTTCAGGCCGTCGATCGCTGGGGCGATGATCAGGACCATGAGCGGGAACTGGAAGTAGAGGTAGACGATCTCCAGGCCGATCTTCGAGTACAGGCTGAAGCCTGCGCCGTAGATATCGATGTTCAGCACGTCCCGCAGGAAGATCGTGAACAGGCCGACCCGTCCGAGGGTGAACACGAAGGCCAGGGCGAGCGGCACACCCGCAAAGTTGGAAGCCACTCCGGAAAACGTCATGAGCGCCGAGCGCAGGATCCCCGGCAGCCCGCCCGAAATGACCGCGTAAGCGAGGAGGAAGCCGAACAAGCCGCCCGCCAGCGCCGTCACCAAGCTGATCTCGATGCTGTTCTCGTACGTCTGGAGGATCGACGGCGTGAACAGCTGGGCGAAGTTCTCGAGGGTGAAGGTGCCTTTGGCATTCTGAAGGCTGCCGATGACCAGGTAGAACGTGGGCGCGATCAGGAAGAGGAAGGCGAAGAGCAGGAACGGCACGATCCCCAGCCAGCCCCAGCTGAAACGGCGACGCACCGGGCGCGCCGAAGGCGTGCCCGGTGCGCTGAGCGGGAGTGCGGCGTTGGTCACCGCGCTACCGCGATCTGCCTCTAGGTGCTACTTGATCGTCGCGCCGACGACCGTCGGCCAACCCTTGGTAATCAAGGTTGTTGCCGCTGTGATCTGGGCGAGCGTCGGCAGGACGGCTCCGGTGGTATCCGGCATCTTGGCCTGGGCGGCCGCGTCGACCGTGCCAGCTTTGACCATTGCGTCGTAGCGGATCGGGGTGCAATAGCCCTGCAGCCAGAGGTTCTGCCCGACGTCGGAGTAGAGGTACTCCATCCACAGCTTGGCGGCATTCGGATGGGGGGCGTACGCGCTGATCGCCTGGACGTACATCCCGCCGAACCGACCCGAGGTCGGAACCGTGACGGTGATCGGCGGGTTGCCGGCCAGCGCGTCCTTGTCGCCTAGTGCGTTGTAGCTCCAGGCAATCCGGATCGGGGTCTCACCGGAGGCCACAGTAGCGGTCTTGCCGATGACCGGCACGAGGTTGCCGGCGGCGTTCAGCTTCTGGAAGAAGGTGAGGCCAGGCTGGGCGTTGTCGAGCGAGCCACCGGTCGCGATGCCGGCCGCCCACACGGCCGAAATGGCCTGGTTGGACACGGTCGGGTCACCGGCGAGGGCGATCTGACCCTTGTATTCGGGCTTGAGCAGGTCAGACCAGTCCGCGGGGACGTTCTTCACGACGGCGGTGTTGACCTCGAACGACAGGACGCCGTAGTAGTCGCCGTACCAGTAGCCGTCGGCGTCCTTCGCTGTGGCGGGGATGTCATTCCAGGTGCTGACCTTGTAGGGCTGGATTTCCCCGGCGGCCTTGGCCTGGGGTCCGAACGACAGGCCTACGTCGATGACATCCGGCGCCGCTGGCCCGGTGCTGCCCTTGTTGGCAACGATCGCGGCAAGCTCATCGCCCGAGGCACCGTCCGGGTTGAGCTCGTTGACCTTGATCCCGTACTTCGCGGTGAAGCCGGTCAGGACGGCGCCGTAGCCGCACCAGTTGTGCGGCAGGGCGATCGTCGTGAGGTTGCCCTCTTTCTGCGCGGCCGCGACGAGGCTGGCCATGGCGTCTGTGCTGGCGGCCGGCGCGGTGGACGCGCCAGTCGATGGGGCGACTGCGGACGGTGCTGCGGACGGCGCCGCGACAGACGGGACGGCCGTCGCGCCGGCCGAGCAGGCGGCAAACAGGAGGGCGGCAACCGCCCCCAGGCTCGCCACTCGGAAGGTTGAACGCTCAGTGCGCAATCTGGTACTCCACTTGCTACAACAGTGTGGGCCGGACATCGGCTGACCGAAGCGTCCTGCGATCTGGCACCTCCTCCGGTGATATCGACAGGCATCGAAGGCTCGAGGGTCACGGTCCACCGCGGACGGCGAGTGCCGTCTCGTCGTGGTGCATTTGACCTCCGCGTTAACACAACGTCAAGGCCGGTTCGGTTAACGGGCAGTTAGCAGCCCCGTTGCAGGCTGCAGATGGGTCGCGACGTCAGCACATGGATACGACGGCGCCCCGGCCGCGGAGCCTCGGCATAGCCGCGAAGCCCTGGAGCCGCGGAGCCGCGGACAACGACGTGCACCCAGAACATCAAACGAGCGCCTGACCGTCCGAATTGGGCCAATTCGGCATCGTTTGACCTGGATTGGGAGGGTCCGAGTGTCTGGCCCAGACGGATCGCTGCCCGATCTATCCCGGGCCACGTACCGCGCCGGGATAGACGCTCGGCTCAGGCCGAGAGCGCCGGCCAGCGCCCTGCCAGGTTGATGTCCTGCGTGCACGCGTCGCCGGCCAGACCCCCGCCGGGCTGTGCCCGTTCCGCCGCGCCGCGCCCGTTCCGCCGCGCCGTGCCTGCCGCCGCCGCGCCCGTGCACGCGCC
>PLZO01000092.1 GCA_003152165.1 Chloroflexota bacterium | reverse complement strand
CAGGGTCACGTTCACATCCAGGCGACGTTCAACAACACGATCATCACGATCACCGATCTGGGTGGTGCCGTGATCAGTTGGGGCTCGGCCGGCATCGCCGGTTTCAAGGGCTCCCGCAAGAGCACGCCGTACGCTGCGGCGCTCTCGGCCGAAGGTGCCGCTCGCCGCGCGATGGAGCACGGGATGCGCCAGGTCGAGGTCTACGTCAAGGGCCCCGGAGCTGGTCGGGAGCAGGCAATCCGCTCGCTCCAGGCCGCCGGACTCGAGGTGACCGCGATCACCGACGTCACGCCCATCCCGCACAACGGCTGCCGCGCCCCCAAGCGGCGCCGGGTCTAAGCCAGGTCAGGACACAATGGCCCGTTACACAGGTTCCGTCTGTCGCCTCTGCCGCCGGGAGGGCATGAAGCTCTTCCTGAAGGGCTCCCGCTGCTATTCGAAGAAGTGCGCCTTCGAGCGGCGCCCAACGCCGCCCGGTCAGCATGGCGTCCGCCGACGCAAGGTTGGCGAGTACGGCCTGCAGCTGCGCGAAAAGCAGAAAGTCCGGCGGGTGTACGCAGTTCTCGAGCGCCAGTTCAAGAACTACTTCGATGCGGCTGAGTCACGGCCCGGCGTGACCGGTGAGAACCTCCTCCGCCTGCTCGAGCTGCGGCTCGACAACATCGTCTTCCGGATGGGCTTCGCCCCTTCCCGGGCAGCCTCGCGCCAACTCGTCAACCATGGCCACTTCGCCGTCAACGGACGGCCCAGCAACATCGCCTCGCATCAGCTCCGGCCCGGCGACCGGGTCGAGGTCCGCGCCACGCGCACGGCCCGTGAGCCATTCAAGCTGGCGAAGGAAACCCTCCGCTCCCACCAGCCGCCCGACTGGTTGAGCGTGGATCCGGCGAAGCTCGCCGGGACAATCGTCGACCAGCCCCGGCGCGACCAGATGCCGCTCGATCTCAACGAGCAGCTCGTGGTCGAGTACTACTCGAGGTAAGCCCCAGACCATGATCGAACTCGAGAGCCCCCAGATCGAGCCTGTTGAGGAGCTCGGAACCTTTGCCAAGTACGAGGCAGGACCGCTGCCGGCCGGCTACGGGGTCACCCTCGGCAATGCCCTCCGGCGTGTCCTGTTGTCGTCGCTCGAAGGTGCCGCCGTCACCTCGATTCAGATCCGGGACGTGTACCAGGAGTTCTCCACGATCCCCGGGGTTAAGGAGGATGTCACCCAGATCGTCCTGAACGTGAAGAAGCTCCGTCTCAAGAGCTTCGCGTCACACCCGGTCCAGCTCAAGCTGGTCAAGAGCGGCGCGGGAGCTGTGACCGCCGCCGACATCGTCGAGTCCGCCGATGTCGAGATCGTCAACCCTGAGCAGATCCTGATGACCCTTGACACAGATGATGTGACAATCGAGCTGGACCTGACCGTCGAGCGCGGCGTGGGCTACCTCGCCGCCGAGCGGTCGGAGTCGCTGCCGATCGGGGTGATCGCGGTCGATGCGATCTTCACTCCCGTGCGCAAGGTGAACTACTGGGTCGAGCCTACCAGGGTTGGCCAGATCACGAACTACGACAAGCTGACGATGGAGATCGAGACGGACGGCTCGATCACGCCGGAGGAGGCGCTCTCGCGCTCGGCCGACATCCTCGTCCGGCAGTTCTCGCTGTTCGCCAACATCGGCCTGGTAGCCACCCCCGGCGGCGTCGTCGGCGGCACGCCGCAGCTCCCCCCGAACATGCTCGACATGCCAATCGAGGAACTCGATCTGCCGATGCGGGCCTACAACTCGCTCAAGCGCAACAACATCGTCAAGGTTGGCCAGCTTCTGCAGCTGTCCGACGACGACCTCCTCCGGATGCGCAACTTCGGCCGGAAGTCGCTCGACGAGATGAAGGAGCGCCTGCGGATGCGCGGCTTCGTCATCCCCGACACGGAGCTGTCCGACGAGCCGTTCGGCGACGACGGCGAGGAAGTCTGAGCGATGTCCCACCGGATCGACGGCCGCAAGCTCTCGCGCAAGCAGGGTCCGCGACTGGCCCTGTTCAAGAACCTGACCGTCTCGGTCCTGCGCTACGAGAAGATCCAGACGACCGAGGCGAAGGCCAAGGAGATCCGGCCACGGGTGGAGCGGATGATCACCCTGGCCAAGCGCGGTGATCTCGCCGCTCGGCGCCAGGTTATCGCCGAGTTCCCGAACGAGCCGCTGGTCGTTGACAAGCTGTTCCACGAGATCGCACCGAAATACGCCGATCGCACTTCGGGCTATACCCGGATCGTACGCATTGGCCGGCGGCTCGGCGACTCTGCCGAGATCGTCCAGATCGAGCTCGTCTAGGACGGGTTCGGTGGTGAGCGCTCGAGAGGGCGCGCCCCGGCGCTTCTGCGCCCGGGTCGAATATGACGGCACGGACTTCGCCGGCTTCCAGGTTCAACCGAGAAGGCGGACGGTCCAGGGAGAACTCGAAGCCGCGCTGGCGCGGCTCGGGCCGGAAGGCGCGAGCCGGGTCGACGGGGCCGGTCGAACGGATGCCGGGGTCCACGCCGCCGGGCAGGTGATCGCATTCACCTACTCGGGCCGGCTCAACGGATCCCGCCTCGAACAGTCGATCGGTGCACTGCTCCCGGCGGACATCGCGATCAGCGGGGTCCGCCGGGTGCCGGACGGGTTCCACCCGCGCTACGCGGCGCGATACCGGGAGTATCGCTACACCGTCTGGAACGGGCCGCATCGGCCGCTCGTCGAGCGCTACGCGCTCGGGGTGCGGACGCCACTCGACGACGTCGCGATGGCGCTGGCCGGGTCGGTCCTTGTTGGCCGGCACAACTTCTCCGCCTTCGGGGCGCCGGACCGCCAACCGGTCCGGACCGTTCACTCGGTCCGGGTTCGGCGCAGGGGTCGGGTCGTGACGATCGACGTCCGGGCCGATGCCTTCCTGCGAGGAATGGTTCGACGGATCGTGGCCGTCCTGTTGAAGGTCGGCCACGGCAGGATGGATGTGGCCGGGGTCGCCGCGGCGCTCGAAGCGGGACGGCCCGCCCTCTCCGGAGCAGCCGCTCCGGCGCGGGGACTGTGCCTGCGACGGGTTGCTCTCGGGCGGCCGGCGCGGGATTGGATGGAGAACTCGGAGCATCATGACCGCGAAGACCTACACGCCTCGTGAGAGCGAGATCGACCGACGCTGGTACGTCGTCGATGCGGCGGATGAAACGCTCGGCCGCCTCGCATCGCGGGTCGCCCATGTCCTCATCGGCAAGCACAAGCCGACCTATGCTCCGCACCTCGATTCCGGGGACCACGTGATCATCCTCAATGCTGCCCGGATCGCGGTCAGCCGCGACAAGCTCGAGTCGAAGCTCTACATCCGCCATAGCGGCCACCCTCAGGGCTACAAGGAGGAGACCCTCGGCCACCTCCTCGAGCGCCGCCCGGAGGAAGTCATCCGCCGGGCGGTCAAAGGCATGTTGCCGCACAACCGCCTCGGCGCCCAGCAGCTCCGCAAGCTGAAGGTCTACGCCGGCTCGGATCATCCGCATCAGGCCCAGCGGCCTGAGCCGCTGGCCTGACGGAGGACCGCCCACATGTCAACTCCCGCGTTCTATTACGGGACGGGCCGGCGCAAGACGGCCGTCGCTCGTGTTCGCCTGCTGCCCGGCGAGGGTGAGATCGTCGTCAACGGTCGGACAATGGACCAGCACTTCGGCAATGCCGTCAACGAGGCGGATGTCCGGATGCCCTTCCGGGTGACCGGCACAGACGGCCGGTTCAACACGATGGTCAAGGTCGAGGGCGGGGGCGTGACCGGTCAGGCCGGCGCGATCCGCCACGGGATTGCCCGGGCCCTCCTCCAGATCGACGAGACGAATCGCCTCCCGCTCCGCCAGGCCGGCCTGCTGACCCGCGATCCGCGGATGAAGGAGCGCAAGAAGTACGGCCTGAAACGGGCGCGCAAGGCGCCCCAGTACACGAAGCGCTAGCCGCTTTACAGCGGCCCGGCACGGACGTCAGCCTGATGTCGACGGCGGGCTCGTTGCAGGGTCGCGATCTGCTCAGCGTCGCGGATCTGTCGCGATCGGAGGTCGAAGGGCTCTTCGATCGCGCTGCCGGGTTGAAAGCCGAATTCCGGGCCGGCCGCCGCGATGCGCAACCGGCGCTCGCCGGGCGGACCCTCGCGATGCTCTTCCAGAAACCCAGCCTGCGCACGCGGGTGACGTTCGAGGCGGGCATGGCCCAGCTCGGTGGCCACGCGATCTACCTGACCAACGACGTCGTGCTCGGGACGCGTGAGAGCGTCCGCGACGTGGCCCGCAACCTCGAGCGCTTCGTCGATGCGATCGTCATCCGGACAGGACCGCACGAGGTGGCAATCGAGCTCGCGGCCCACGCAGCCATTCCGGTGATCAACGGCCTGACCCTGCGCGAGCACCCCTGCCAGGCGCTCGCCGACCTGTTTACGATCCGGGAGCATTTTGGCGAGTTCGCGGGCGTGGTCCTCGCCTTTGTCGGCGACGGCAACAACGTTTACCACTCGCTGGCCCTGCTCGGCGCGACGCTTGGGATCGAGGTCCGTCTCGCCCACCCGCCGGGCTATGCCCCGAACTCGCGGATCGTCGAGCGGGCCGAGGCACTGGCTGCGGCGACCGGCGGCCGGATCGTCTTTGCCAGCGACCCCGCCGAAGTGGTGGCCGGGGCGTCGGTCGTGTACACCGATGCCTGGACCTCGATGGGCCAGGAGGCCGAGACTGAAGAGCGGCGGGATGCCTTTGCGGGGTTCCAGGTGAACGCCGAGCTGCTGGCGAACGCCGGGCCGGAGGCGATCGTGATGCACTGCCTGCCGGCCCACCGCGGGGAGGAGATCACCTCGGCGGTGATGGACGGTCCGCAGAGCGTAATCTTCGACCAGTCGGAGAACCGACTCCACGTCCAGAAGGCGCTCCTCGTCGAGCTGATCGGGGCGCCCGATCTGGCCGGTCAGCCCGCTGGGGGCCAGCCATGACCGATGCCCCGTACGATCGCTACAAGGAGGCTCTCCGCCTCGGCCACGTCGCCGCTCTGCACGGCCGGCTGGATGAGGCCCTGGTGGCCTACGCCGAGGCCGCCGACGTTGCCCCCGATAGGGCACTGCCGCTGACCAGCAGCGGGGCTGTGCTGGTTCGCCTGGGCCGGCTCGACGATGCGCTTGAGGCCTACGGCGCTGCCCTCGGACTGGCCCCTCGCGATGAGTCGGCACTGGGCGGTCGGGCGGACGCGCTCATCCAGGCCGGCCGGCCGGCCGAGGGGGCTGGTGCACTCGACCTGCTGGCAGAGGTGCAGGCCGTGAGCGGCCGGCTGCCCGAAGCCTGCGACAGTGCGCGACGCGCCCTCGAGCTGGCCGAGTCGAAGGCCCGGCGGCGCCACCTGGCCGACCTGACCGAGCTCGTTCGGGATTCTCCCGGGAGTGCCTCAGAGGCCGCCCTCGCCCGCGCCCTGCGGATTCTCGAGGAACCGGTCCAGGTCGTCCTGCCGCCGGTCGAGGCGCCGACCGCGGAGAGGTCGACCGCCGACAGGGCGGCGGGTGAGGAAGTCCCGGCCTCCACCGACGACGCGCCCAGCCGGGCCGCGCCGGTCGAGCCCATCCCGATCGATGTCGCCGCGGTCAGCGCCAGGCTGGAGGCCGCCATGGCCTCCAGCGACGCATCGGGCCGGATTCGGGCGATCGTGTCGGCCAGTCGCGAGCTTGCTGCCGCCGGTCTGGACGAGGCCGCCTTGGATGCGGCCGATTCAGCCCTCGGCCTGGCCCCCGACGACCCGGATCTGCACCTCGTCCTCGTCGAGCTCTACGTCGCCCGCGGTTGGCGGACACTGGCCGGCGACAAGCTGCTGCTCCTCGGTCGCCTGGTTGAGCTGTCCGGCGATGCTGCCGTGCGCGATCGGCTGTGCGCCGCCGCGACGCGCCTGCTGCCCGACGACAGCCGACTCGCGGGACTGTGTGCCTGACCTAGACTGAGCGCACGATGCAGCTCGTCCAGTCGATCCTCGGCCAGGTCCAGCTCAACACCGTGGTCGATGTCGGGATCACGGCCCTCCTGATCTACGGTCTGTTCAGCCTGATCCGGGGGACCCGCGCCGTCAGCCTCGTGATCGGGGTAACGGTGATGCTGCTGGTCTATGCCGCCGCCCGCTTCTTCGATCTCCGGCTCCTCCGCCAGGTCCTCGAGACGGGCGCACTGGTCGGCGTCTTCGCCCTCGTGGTGGTCTTCCAGCCGGAGCTCCGCCGGGCACTCGACCGAATCGGCCGGGTTGGTTCTTTCGCCTGGCTCCTGAGCGGGGCGGACCGGCGCGTCGTCGGCCACGTAGCGGCCGAGGTGGCCCGCGCCTGTGGCCTGCTGGCGACGGACCACTACGGCGCCCTGATCGTGATCGAGCGCGAGACGGCCCTCGGCGAGATTGCCGAGACCGGGGTGATGCTCCACGCTGACCTGACCGCGGATCTCCTTCGGACGATCTTCATGCCCCGGTCGCCGCTCCATGACGGAGCGGTGATCGTGCGCGGCGAGACCATCGTCGCCGCCGGTGCCGTCCTCCCCCTGGCCGAAACGACGATCCTGCCGGCCGAACGCTTCGGGACGCGCCACCGGGCCGCGGTCGGGATTGCCGAACAGACTGATGCCGTGGTCGTAGTCGTTTCCGAGGAGACCGGCCAGACCAGTCTGGTCGAACGGGCCCGGATCGTGCGCA
>PLZO01000146.1 GCA_003152165.1 Chloroflexota bacterium | reverse complement strand
TAGTTCGTCGAGACAGCGAACGCGACGCCGCAGATCAGCAGCAGCGCACGCCGTGCGTCGGTCAAGGGCACGAGTGGACTGTACCCGGTCGGGGCAGGCGCGATCTGGGCACGAGCAGCGGAGAGCAGCTCCCCACGATGAGCAGATCGTGCACTCTGCTAGTTGAGGAACCCGCCGATCACAGCGGCCGTGTCGTCCGCCTGCTCGAGCTGCGGGAGATCCCCGGCGCGCTCGATGGTTGTGCTTCGCAAGTGCTCGTTCGCGGCGACGAGGCCCACGGAGGCCGCGGGGTCGGTGAAGCGTGGATGGTCGCCGAAGACAAGCAGGGTGGGGTTGGCGAGTCGCTGGTAGGCGCCTTCCGCGCGAGGATCGTTGAGCAGCCCGCACACGAACGCCAGCGCAGCGCGGTAGGCACCGGGCTGCTGGCAGGTCCTCCAGCAGTACCGCTCATAGTCTGGCGGGATCCGCGCCGGATCAGCAAAGAGCTGCCGGAGGAACCAGCGGATCACCTGCCGGCGAGCGAGGACCGCAAACAACAGCCGACCGATCCCCGTTCGACGCAAGAACCCGTGAAGGTTTCGCGATGCCCTGCCCGCGCTGCCCTTGAAGCGTCCGAAACCGGTGGGGCTGATGAGCACGATCCGCCCGAACCGGTCCTGGTGATCGGCCGCGGCGACGACGACGTACTGCGCCGGGAGAGAGAGCGCGACGATATCGACGGAAGTCTCGCCGGGCTGAAGTGCGGCCGCCCGGATGCGCNNGCCGCATTGAAGCTGTGCAGGAGCAGGACCGTCCGTCCCTCGCCCAGCCGGTAGCCCGCGACCCGACCGGCATCGGTGTCCAGATCGAATGCGTCGCCATGAACGGGAGGGGGCGGAAGTTGGCTCGTCACCGAGCGATTATCGCCCCTGTTCGAGCCGGCGAAGCGGGATCCCCTCGACGTTCTCGGTTCCCGTTCTGTGGGTAGCCGGGCCAGGTGATGCGGCGGACCGGCCGAGGTAGACGCTTCGGCGTGACTCGGACCGGGATCCCCCACTATCTGGTCATGGTGTGGGCATCGAAGACCGAACCACGGTGGGTCTGCCCCGTATGAGCCGGTCCACCGCGAGCGGGGACAGCCAGCCATCACCTCGGCTGTCGTCGGCGGTGTTGGCGGCCGCCATGCTCGTAACGATTTCTGGACGGAGGAGGTGGATACTGGGTACCTGACCCACCGGTCTGTTGAGACTCGCGGAGATCGCCGGCCCCGATGGAATCTCGCCGCCCCAGTCCGACAGTGGCCCTCGGACCTCGCTCAGGTTCCGCCCGCGGCGTGACGGCGGTCGCTTGGGCGCTGTGGGCGGTGTCGGTGGTCTTCGTTGCGATCAGCCTCGTAACGGCGCGGTCGGGTGGGAACGACCCCCTACCGGCTGTCGCGCAAGGCTCGGTGGCGCTCTCGTTCGCGACGGCTGGGGCGATCCTTGTCAATAGGCTGCCGGGTAATGTGATCGGCTGGTGGCTGGCCCTTGGTGGGCTTTGCTTCGGGGTGGGCAACGGGGCAGCGGGTCTGGCCGACTACGGGCTCATCGTGCACCCGGGCAGCCTGCCCGGTGCGATCTGGTTCCTCTGGCTGAGCCAGTGGCTTTGGGCGCCGGCCTTTGGCGCCGTCTTCGGTCTAGCGCTCGTCTATCCCTCCGGCCGGCTACTCTCGGCGCGCTGGCGGCCGGTCGCGGTGGCTGCCGTCCTCCTCATCACCCTCTTCTCGTTCGGAGGCGCTTTTGGTCCGTGGACTGACGGACAGCTCCCAGGCCAGAACCCGCTCCAAATCGCGGGCGCGGCGCCGGACGCGCTGGGCCTCCTGTTAGGGCCGCTGTCGGTGTTGGTGCCCCTGCTCACAATCGCCTCGCTCGTGATCCGCTATCGGCGGGCGACGGGCATCGAGCGTGCGCAGCTCAAGTGGTTCGCCTTCGTCGTGGGGATCAGCGCGCCGGCGCTCGTAGTCGGATTGTTCCTGTACGGGAACGACGGCGTCGAGCTCATCGTCTCGAACGTTGCGTTGCTGATCGCCTATACCGGCTTCGCCCTCCTGCCGGTGGCGATCGGAATCGCGGTATTGCGCTATCGCCTCTATGAGATTGACCGGCTGATCAGCCGGACGATCAGCTATGGCGTCCTGACCGCCATCGTCGGCGGCCTGTTCATCGGGTTCATCCTCGCGCTGCAAGCCCTCCTGGCACCGGTGACCCAGTCGAACGAGCTGGCCGTGGCCGGCTCGACCCTCCTGGCGGCGGCGCTCTTCCAACCGATCCGTCGGCGAGTCCAGCGGCTGGTGGACCGGCGCTTCAACCGTTCGCGCTACGACGCCGAGCGGACGGTCGCCGCATTTGCCGAACGCTTGCGCGACGAGGTTGATCTGGAGCAACTCCGGGCGGAGATCCTGGCGACCGTCTCAGCGACGGTGGAGCCCACCTCGGTTTCGCTGTGGCTGCGCGAGTGACGTCCGACGTCGGCGCGACCGGAACAGGGACAGCGATTCGGGGAGTCCCATCAGGAGGTATACAACAGGGATGAACAGCACGATCCGTTCATCGTGGGGGAGCGGGTCGCCCCGATCGGCGGCGTCAGCCGGCCGGCCTGACCGTCTCGTAGCGGAGATAGACCACGCCCGAGTCGAAGGTTCGCGTCTCAAGGAGCTTCAGCCCAACCCGATCGTCGCGTGCGTGGAAGAACGGTGTGCCGGCGCCCAGGATCAGGGGGTGGACGAATAGACGGTACTCGTCGACCAGGCCGGCCCGGACGAAGGTGGCGGCCGTGGTCGGACCGCCCACATCCATGTCGAAGCCGGGTTGCGCCCTCAGTCGAGCGACCTCCTGCACGGCGTCAGCGCGCACGAGGCGGCTATTCCAGTCGACCCGCTCGAGAGAACTCGAGAAGACGATCTTCGGCTTGTCCGTCCAGATCCGAGCGAAATCGAGCATGGCCGGCGTTGCTCCTGGATCGCTCTCCGCTGTCGGCCAGTAGTCGACCATCAGCTCGTACATCCGCCGCCCGTACAGAAACGCGCTCATCGCCCGAGCCTCGTCGTTGAAGAACGAGTGGAGCTCCTCGTCAACGAGTACCCAATCAAGGGAACGGCTCGGCGTCTCGACGAACCCGTCGAGCGACACCGACATCGAATAGATCAGCCGACCCATGCTGATCACGATATCAGCCAACGTGTTCCGGTCAGGCTCTCGGAGGACTTCATCCTGTCGGGTGGTACCGCTTAGCCACGATCAACTCATAGGGTCGCTGATCCGATGGAGCTCGTCGAACGGATCATCCGGACTCGTCGTCGTCAGTGTCCATACCCCAGAGCTGTCGTTCGAGCGTGACCTAAACAACGTCCGCCAGGCCGTCGCCCAGGCCGGATTACGTTGCCCGGTCGCCTTCGACCCGGCGTTCGCGACCTGGAACGCCTATCGCAACAACGCGGGAGGGCAATCGGGCCGTTGCCTATTCACTCGGTAAGGCCGTCATTGGGTTCTCGAATAGTCGTTCCAGGGTCGCCCAATCCCTCGAAGCCGAGTAGAGCGTGAGCCGATCGCCGGCCTCAAGAACGACTTTCCCACGGGGCACGATGACCTGGTCCCCGCGAGCAATCGAGACGAGCACGCTGTCCCGCGGCCACGCCACGGCACCGACTGACGCGGCGGCCAAGGTCGAGTTAGGTCCAATGTCGGCCTCGAGGAGAGCGCCGGCCGAGCCCAGCGTACGGACCTGGCGGACATTGGCGGCGAGCGCCCGACGGTAGGCCGCGACGACATCGCGGGCCGATAGGACGCCGACAAGCCGCCCGTCAGCGACGACCGGTGCCCAGTCCCGGTGGCCGTCGGCGAGGATCCCCAGGACATCATCGAGCCCGTCGTCGGCGGCGATGACGGCGGCGTTGAGGCGGAGCTCGCCGACGGGAGTCGTTGCCTCGGCGGCCGCCAGCGTCTCAAGGTCGACGCTTCCACGGACCGATCCATGTGTGCCGACCACTGGTGCCCCGCGTACGCCGGCCTCTTCGAGGCGGGCCCGAGCCGTGCCGGCGGTGGCATCGACGCTGAGCACGGCCCGTGCGACGCGAGCGGCGTCGCCGGCAGCAATCGCGGCCATGAGCGGCAGCGCGAAGCGGGGCCGATGGGCCGGGGAGTCGGCCCGGCTGCGGAGCTGCGAGGTGTAGATCGAGCGATCGCCGACGATCAGCGTCGCGATCCCGATCGCGAGCATCGCCGGGGCGAGCATCGCGAGGCTATCGGTCATCTCGGCGACCATCAGCATCACTGCCAGCGGAGCGTGGGCGACGCTCCCGAAGAGGGCCATCATCGCCACGATCACAAATGGCGAGGGATCGGCCGGGAGGCCCGGTGCGATCGGCTCGAGGAGGCGCCAGATCCCGGCCCCGAGCAACGCTCCGATCACCATCCCTGGGCCGAAGATCCCGCCGGATCCGCCTGACCCGATCGAGAGCGAGGTCGCCAGGATCTTCGCAAGCGGCAGGGCGAGGACCACCCACAGCGGCAGGCCGAGGAGGGTCGTCCGGTCGAGGCCGGCCTGGACCCAGCCGTAGCCGGTGCCGAGGACACCGGGCAGTGCGACGCCGAGGCAGCCCACCGCGAAGCCGGCGATCGCCGGTCGGATCTCCCGGGGCAGGGGCCAGTGGCTGAACCAGCGGGTCAGGCCGTAGAAGCTGCCGATGTACAGCCGGCCGACGATCCCTGCCGCGAGGCCGATCAGGGCGTAGTAGACGAGCTGGCGCGGGTCGGTGAAGCCCGCCCCGGCCACCCGTCCGAAGATCGGCGCGAAGCCGATCAGTGCGCCGAAGACCGAGAACGCCACGATCGCTGCGACGAAGGCCGGCACGAGCGCTTCCGACTCGACATCCTCGCGGTACGGGATCTCGGCGGCCAGGACGGCGCCACCGAGCGGCGCCCGGAAAATCGCCCCGATGCCGGCTCCCATGCCGCTGCTGACCGCGATCCGGGCATCACGGGCGTCGAGGTCGAGGACCCGGGCCAGGAACGAGCCGAACCCGGCGCCGATCTGGGCCGTCGGTCCCTCGCGGCCGCCGGAACCACCGGAGCCGATCGTGATTGCCGACGCGACGAGCTTGATCAGGGGGATCCGGGCCCGGATCCGGCGGGCTCCGTGATGGAACGCCTCGATCGCAGCATCGGTGCCATGGCCCTCGGCTTCGGGGGCGAGCCGGAAGACGATGACCCCGGCGATCAGGCCGCCGAGGCCCACGACCAGGGGCAGGGCCCACGGGCGGGCGGCATCGGTAATCGGCTGAGCGCCTTCGCCGAGCGGGGAGGCCGGCACGAACCCGGCGATCGTGCCGAGGAAGAACCGGCTACCCAGCTGAAGGGCCACGAAGAAGAGCGCCGCTCCAAGGCCACTGATCACGCCGATCAGCGCACCGAGGACGACCCATTTACGCAGGTAGTCGGCCTCCCGAACCCGCCTCCTCAGGAGCCGCACCAGCGCCGCCCTGCTCAAGCGAATGGCTCGAACGACCGGACCAGCCGGGCAACGACCCCAGCCTCCGTGGCGGTCAGCGCCATGCTCCCGACGACTTGCTCGATGTCGGCGCGTCGATGGTCGAGGACGCGCCGACGCAGGTCATGGCCGCCCGCCGTGAGCCGGACCCTGGTAACCCGCCGGTCGGGGTCCTCCCGAGCGGTCTGGACGACGCCCCGCTGCTTGAGGCGGCCGATGAGCCGACTCGCCGGCGAGGGCTGGGCCCCGATGCGGGCAGCGATCTCACTGACGGTCGCGCCTTCGGCGTGTTCGCCGACAATGAGAAGGACCCGCCACTGGACGAACGTGAGATCCGCACCGGCCGCGGCAATCGCCCGCTCGGTGACCGCGACCGCGCCAATGACAAGGCGCTCGAGGAGATCGGCGGGTTCGTCTGCCACCGGCTTATCTTACCCGGATTAAGGTTCTATCCGGAATGTATCGTTGATGGCACTTCAGGCGCGACAGGATCGGAGCTATCCCGATGGTCGTCTGGCCGCTAGTTCGCTAGCGGGTGGCTCGCCGAGCACAAGTCGTCACGCGAGGCGCTCCGAAGCCTGAAGCGCCAACTGGCGAAGATCGTCTATCGCCTGCTCGTCGCCGATCGCGACCACGTTGTGGCCCTGGCTGTTTGATATAGAGGCGCTATTAGGTCACGCCGGTGCGCCCGTGCCTCCGCTCAGAGGCGCTCATCGTGGTGGGCAGAAACGACCGCTGCAAGAACGAGGTCTCAGCGGGCGCCGGATCCGTTCCGCGGAACCGATCGATTTCGTATTCGGAAGCCGGGTCGGGCGGCGTTCGTCACGCCGCCGCGATGTCGCGCCTGGTAAGCGACACGACGCCAATCGCCGTCAGGATGACGGAAGGCAGTGCCAGCGCCGCGTATCGCCACAGCTCAGTCGCTCGCTCCAGCGGGTTGCCGCCGAAAGCCCAGTCCCAAGGCGAGATGTGCCGCCACGGGGCGATTGCGCCGCTCAGGGGGAATAGGGAGAAGACGATCAACCCCGCGAATGCCACGCCGAGTCCGACGCTGAGCACGAGCGACGGGCGTGCTCGCAGGCCGGCGATGGCAACCGCGAGGCTGCCGTGGAGGGCTCCGAGCAACGCGGACAAAATGATCGTGGAGGCCACGTAGGCCGTGTCGATGCGGAGGTCCTGTGCCGCGTCGCTGACGAGCTGCGCGATGAGCAGCACGACGGTGATTACGGTGAGGGCGACGAGTACAGCGGCCGCTCGGCCCAGCAGGACAAGGCGCCGGTCAACCGGTTGCGCGAAGTAGAGCTCCAGCCGACCCTCGGACTCCTCGCTCGCAAGCTGGCCGCTCGCGAGCGTAACAGCCGCGATGGCGAGCAGAAGCGGCACAAAGAAGTCATACAGGTTGCCCCGGAGGAAACCCGCTGGCGTCCCGAAGTCCTGGAGGCCGAACGCCTGCACGACGCCCGCCGGCAGTTGGTCCATCGCCTGCGAGATCCCCGACGAGCCCTTGAACGCGGGCCACACCGACATTGTCAGGGCGACCAGACTGGCCAACCCAGCTGCCCACCAGAGCGTCGCCCGGCGCACGGCGCGCAGGGGCACGGCCACCAGCTCGAGCACGCGACCATTCACGCCGCACCTCCGTAGAGATCCAGGAATGCCTCCTCGAGATCAGGCTCTTCGACGAGCATCGAGATGACCTGGTGGCGGGCGAGGAGGCCCAGGAGCGGCTGGATCGAGCCCGATAGGGTCGCCGTGAAGCGGTGGTCGTCCACGACCGGGTCGACCACGTCGGGAAGGGCCTTCAGCTCGAGCCCAGGCGGGTCGTCCTCGAACCAGATCTCGACCCGCTGACGCGCCCGACCGCGGAGCTCCGCGACCGTCCCTTGGGCGACCACCTTGCCGGCGCGCAGTACGGCCACCCGGTCGGCGGCCCGCTGGACCTCGGACAGGACGTGCGATGAGAGGAATACCGTCGCACCGGCAGCACGCGCCTCCCGGACCAGGCCCAGGAACTCGTGCTGCATGAGCGGATCAAGGCCGCTGGTCGGCTCGTCGAGGACGAGAAGCTCGGCCTCGAACAGGAACGCGAGCAGGAGGGCGACCTTGCGTCGGTTGCCGCTCGAGAGGTCTCGCAGATGGCGGTGCAGGTCGAGCCGAAGGCGCTCGGCGAGCTGGTCCCGACGAGATGGATCGAAGCCGCCCCGCAGTCGGCCGATACTCGCGACGAACTCCATCCCCGACAGCCGGTCCGGCAGCCGCAACTCGCCCGGGACGTAGGCGACGCGGCGGCGCAGCGCGACCCCATCGCGCGTGGCGTCGAGCCCGAATGCGCCGATGTGGCCCGCAGTGGGACGCAGCAGCCCGAGCAGGCACCGGATCGTCGTGCTCTTGCCCGACCCGTTCGGGCCGAGGAACCCGAAGACCTCGCCCCGCTGGATCTCGAGGTCGATCCCGCGGACTGCCTCGACCTTCCCGTAATGCTTGACGAGGCCGTCAATCCGGACGAGCGGCTCCGCAGCGATCATGACTCGGACGCTCCTTTTCGACTCGCCGGGACGAACGTGAGATCCACACCGGCCTTATGTTACCCGGATTAAGGTTCTATCCGGAATGTATCGTTGATGGCCCTTCAGGCGCGACCGCATCGGACACAAACTAGCTCCGAAAATGGGCAATCCCGATATTCGTCTGGCCGCTAGTTCGCTAGCGGGTGGCAAGGATCGCGACGAAAACGAGATAGGCGACGATGATGATCGAGCCGACTCGGCGATCGAGCCCTTTGCCACGGAGGGCGAGGGCCACGGCCAAGGCCGTGAGACCAACGTAGAAGATGGCCACGAAGGCGGCATCCTGGGTTGGGGCTCCGAGGCCCAGGAGCGCGCCGGGAAGCATCAGGCCCACGATGGCGTTGATGGCATTGCTGTTGAACGCCGTGCTCATCATCGCGGTGCCGCGGCCCTTCGAGGCCAGGTAGATCGCCGCGACCGCGTTGGGCAGCTGGTCACGGCCGCCAGGACCAGGCCACCGATGACGATCGGAGAGATCCCGGCCTGCGAACCGAGACTTGTCGCTGTCTCCTCCATGGCGACGCTGGCCCCGACCACGACCGCGACCGCAACGACAGCGACCGCGGCGTCATGCCAATCGCCACGGCGAGGCCGGCTGGCGACGGCCAGCTCCAGCTCCTCTTCGGCCAGAGCGCGCTCCAGCCAGGCCGACCACCTTCGGGGCAGGCTCACCCGTGGCCGGCCGGCCGGCCGCAGGGCGCTGTAGGCCACGTACGGCACGAACAGGAGCACGGCCACGAGGAGGCCGATCGACGGGCCGAGCAGGCCCGCCACGACCAGGAGGCCGAGCAGCGCGACCAGGATCGCCAGCCCGCCCTCGAGCACGATCGATCGGCGGTGGAGCCCGATCCGACCCGCTAGGACGGCGCTCAGACCCAGCAGGGCAGCCAGGTTGAAGACGTTCGAGCCGAGCGTCACCCCGACCCCGATCGTGCCATGGCCGCCGGCCATCGCCGTAATCGAGGAGGTGATCTCCGGGGCGTCGCCAGCCAGGGCGGCGAGCAACCCGAGCAACGCCTCCGACGCGCCGAGACGCTCGCCGACCCGCTCGAGGCGGGCCACGAGGAGCACGCTGGCGGTGAGGCTGAGAATCGCGCTGAGCGCGAAGATTCCGATCTGCACCGCCGGGATTATGACCTCGGGGTCAGCCCGGATTCGGGCGCGGGCGCGGAATGGGAGGCCGTTGTCATCGGGTGTGGAGGAACAGGCCTTCCCTCTTGATCGGTCATCGGCGAAATGCGTCGGGATCTGGTCTGGACTCTCGCCACGATGCCCTCATCGTGTCGGGTCCTGGGCCCGGTGATGAGCCCTACCCGAGAGGGTCGAGCCGAAACACCGGATACTCTGCCGCGGCTGCGCCCAACACATCTGGATCGGGCGATACGCCGAAGAACTTGACCCCGCCGGGGACCTGGCGGAGGAACTCGCGCAGCACCGGACCCCGTTCATCGACCGGGAGCTCCACCAGGCGGATGCGCTCCTTGGCTCGACCCCTGATCAGGAGACCGACGCCGACGGCCTGGGCATTCTTGACCCAGTCGACATCACGCAGGGCGGCAACGACGTAGCGCTGTCCGTCAACCGCGACGATCGAGACGGGGGTGTGGCGCACGATCCCGCTCCTCCGCCCAGCGATCGAGAGCACCCGCTGGCTACCGATCGGGAAGCCCAGTCGGAGCATCGCGATGTTCAGGCGAATCGCCCAGCGCGGCGGCAGGTTGGCTCCGGTTGCCATTCGTATGCCTCACAAATGATTGAAGAAGGTGATGGTATAACGATGTCGAGCATGGCTGCCGATCGTTCGCCGAAGCCCGGCCTCGTCGAGGACAATCCGGGCTTCGCGCTGTACCGCCTCGGGCGGGCGGCTCGGCGCGAGTTCGCGACCGAGCTCCGTTCGCGCGGGCTTCAGCCGGCCCACTTCGGGGTGCTCCTAGCGCTCGCGGACCAGGCAGCTGGCACGCAGGAGATCCTGAGCGGTGCGGCCGGGGTCGACCCGACCGCGATCGTTGCGTTGATCGATGGGCTCGAACGTCAGGAACTCGTCCGACGGATGCGCGATCCGACCGATCGCCGGCGCAACCGGGTCGAGCTGACCGAGGCTGGCCGGGCAGTCGCGGTCGACCTGGGTCAACTCGCGGCAGCGGTCAACGAACGGTTCTTCGCGCCGTTGGACCGCGAGGAGCGGGACATCCTCGCGTTCCTGCTGGAGAAGCTCCTGCGAGCTCACGCGCCGACAAGCTGGTCCTGATCCCCTTGATGTGGCGGGCAGCTGACCGCTGTTCGACGACGGGTCGAGCTTCGCCCGCGGCCAGATCGTCGCGATCTCACCCCATGAGAAGAGGCCCCGGGACCGCCGCGTGGTCACGACGGGGAGCCCCCGGAGCCTTTCTGGCTCGGCTAGGGGGGAAGGTGGTGTCCCTTGGGGCGATCCGGGCTCGAACGATGAGGCGCAAACCTGAGGGGACTCTGAGATCAGGGCGCGTCGACGCCCAACCCAGGTCGGGGTGTGGCCGGGATCTTGTGCCAGCTCAGCGGGCGCCCGCGGCGAGCCAGTCGTCGAACGTGACGCTGCCGAGCCATGCACCGGCACCGGGAAGCAGCACCTCGCCCGCCATCGAAGTGTCGAAGAGACCGCGCCAGGTCGGCAGCAGCCGGTCCTGCTCGCCGCGTGCTGCGAAGGTACGCCGCGCCATGTCGACCAGGTCCTGGGTCTCGGGCCCGGCGATGTCGATCGGGCGGCCGAGGGGTGCGCCTGTCGCCACCTCGGCCAGCATCTCGCCGACCTCCCGCTGGGCGATCGGCTGGACGAGCACCGGCGCGATCGTGGCCGTGCCGTCGTGGAGCGTCCAGCCGGCGACCATCGCCGCGAAGTCGTGGAACTGGGTCGAGCGGACGATGCTCCATGGGATCGGTCCGGCCATGACCCGCCGCTCCTGCTCGCGTTTGCCGGCGTAATGGGGCACGTGCTGGTCGTGATCGATGCCGACGATGGAGAGCAACGCGTGATGCCCCACGCCGACGCGGTCCTCGGCGGCGAGCAGGTTCCCGGTGACGGTGCCGAAGAAGTCGACGATCTCCGTTTCGTCCTGTGACCGCGTGTTGCAGACGTCCACGACGACGTCGACCGCGGCCAGTGCCTCGTCCAGCCCGGCGCCGGTATACGCGTCGACACCCCTCGACCGGCTGATCGGCACCGTCTCGTGCCCCGACCGTTTCAGCGTGGACACCGTGTACCGGCCGATCCGGCCTGTCGCGCCCAGCACCGCAATCCGCATGGCAAGTCCTCCGATCGATGGGTGGGATCACGTCCCCTCTCTTCGACGAACGGCCAAGGCGATATTCGACAGCGAAGGAAAGACCCATCTCATTCGGCTGGCCAGCGGCACTCCGTCAGCAGCTTGGCTGAGACGGAGGACTGACCGCCACCGGCTACAGCGCCCACGATCGGCTCATCGCGTGCAGCGCCGTCGCTCCCTCGACAGCGGCGACTAGTAGTTCAATGTAGCCAAGCGGCCTCATTCGACGGGGGCAGAACACGCGTAGGAGCCAGGGACATGGACCAGAAGAACCTTGCCGACCTATACAGCCTCGACCTGATTCCTTGGTCGCGGGCGCTCGAGGCGCTCGAGTCGGCCGAGGCGCGGACCCAGACACCGTTCCTTGCAACGACCCGGCCCGACGGTCGGCCGCACGTCGCGGCGGTCGGCGCCTTGTGGGACGGCGGAATGGTCTACTTCGTGAGCGGCAGCGGGACGCGCAAGAGC
>PLZO01000097.1 GCA_003152165.1 Chloroflexota bacterium | reverse complement strand
TGACGACCGCCGTCATGGCCGACGGTGTCGCCGCCCTCATCAATGCGCAGGCGGTCGCCCCCGCCGTCGTGGTCGGATTGTCGATGGGCGGCGGGGTTGCGCAGGTCCTCGCCCTCCGCCGGCCGGATCTCGTCCGGGCGCTCGTCCTGGTCTCGACGGGCAGCGACTTTCCGCCCGGAACGCGCGATCGCCTTCTGGCCCGCGCGGCCAAGGCCGAGCGCGAGGGGATGGCCGCGGTGGTGGACGCCACGGTCCCGCGCTGGTTCACCCCGGACTTCGCCCACCGCCACCCCGAGGAGATCGAGCGGACGCGGGCCGCGGTCCTGGCCAACGATCCCGACGCCTTCGGGGCAGCCAGCCGCGCCAATGCCGACCGCGGCTGGACCGACCGCCTCGGGGAGATCACGTGCCCGGTCCTGTTCATCGGTGGCGAGCAGGATCCGGCGGACCCCGTCCGGAGCTTGGCGATCTACCGCGACCGCCTTCGCGATCTGACGGTGGCACTCTTCCCGGATGTCTCGCATCTCGTCCCGGTCGAGGCACCGGACCAGTTCATCAGCGTCCTCGTCGACTTCCTCGACCGGGTCACCCGGCGCGGCAGACCCCGGGATCTCTGATCCTGGAGTATCCGCGAGGCCCTCGACGAGACTCCGCAGCAGGGCAGGTCGCGTCTCGAACCGGCATTTATCGAGGTAGCAGTCACGCCGGGCGCCGGAGCTGAGGACAAAATCGCCGCACAGCAGTGCCGCGTCGAGGAGCTTCCGCCTCACCTGGGTGAGATCCTCGCACTCGATCGTTGGTTGTTTGGTCATGGGTCGGGCTTCCCGGTGACTGGCGCTTGGACGGATGCGAACGCTGCCGTCAGCGGACGGAGTAATCGGCCAGGAGCTTTCGGGTCGGGCGCCCTTCCGTGAATGGAGCGGCGATGTCGCGGATCTTGAACATCGATTCGCTGGCCATGTACGCGTCGAGCGCGGCCTGGTCCTGCCAGACCTGCAGGTAGTAGTGGGTTCCGGTATCGAAATCGCCGAAGAAACGAATCTCAAGCAGACCCGGGATCCGCCCGAAGGCCGCGGTCGTCTCGGCGGCGACTTGGCGGGCATCGTCAGGCGTCAGTGTCGTGGAGCGCCATTCGATCAGCGATACGATGGGCTCGGAGGTGGCGGTGTCGTGGTCGGCGTTCATGGCTGCCTCGCGTTGTTCGGGGCGGCGCCGAATGGTGGAACACGGTGCCGTCGCACGGGTGGTCGTCAGGTGATGTTCGCGCCTGCCGGCGTGCGCGCGGCGCGGGCGCGCAACAGGATCTCGAGCCGCTGGGCCAAGCTGCGGGCGTCGTTCGCGCCATGTTGCATCAGATGGGTGAACTCGACGAGCTCGGAGTCCGGCCGGCCGTCGGGCTCGTCGAGCTCGTCGAGCCGGCTCCGCTGGAACTCCGCGAGGAATGCGCGCAGGCCCGTCACGGTCGTCGGTTCCGACAGCGCGACCGAACGGACGACCAGGTGATAAAGCAGCGGATGGGACTGCCGCGCAAGGAGCGGGTCATTGGGCCCGAAGACGCGGGCCATCGTGTCGAGCCGTTCGGTGACTCGTGCCAGCAAGCCTCTGCGGACGGCCGGCGCGAGCTCGCGATTGGCGTTGACAAAAGCATCGATGGCCCGGCTCTTGAGGTCCGGGATCGGGGCGTCCCCGCGTGGGTCGGCCTGTTCGATGAGCAGGATGCGGGCCGCCAGCTCGAAGTGCCGGTAGCGGGCGTTGGTGTAGCCCAGGCGGCTGAGGAAGAACTCGTGGCGGGCGATCCGGCGCACCAGTCCCGCCATGTCCCCACCCATCGCATTGCGCTTCTCAGCGGCGTTGAGCGGCTCGCCGTTATTGAGCCTCGAGAACAGCTCCTCGATGTCGTCGACGGTCGCGTTCTGGATCAGGACGACAGCCAAGTAGGTCCGGCGAAGGACCTCCTTCCAGCGCGGGTCGAACTCCGAGTAGCGCTGTCCAGCCCGCGGTCCCGGGGTACCGGGTGGCAGCTCCGGGAGGTTTGCCGGCTCGATCTGGAAGTCGTCGGCTAGGGCGAACTGGTCGGTCAGGAAGCGCCAGATCGTGGTCAGCCGCTGCTTACCGTCGACGACCGCATAGACCTTCGTCGGATGCTTCCCGCGCAGGTCGTGAAGATAGATCTTCGGGACGTCAAAGCCATTGAGCAGCGAGTCCATGAACAGCTCCTGCTTGTCGAGCGACCAGACCGAACCCTCGCGCTGGTACGCCGGGTCGTCGTCGATCGCGCTCCGCCAAGCCATCGCCTTGGCGACGGTGAAGTCACGTGCAGGGACGCAGCGCATCACTCGTAGACCGTGACGTTGGGTTCGTAGCGGCAGCGGCAGCCGCCCGGCGCGCTGCAGCCGGCGATGGGGAGTCGCGGCAAGCCCGACGGGATGTAGGAACGATCGGTCAGGCCGAGGCAGGTCGGACAGGGGTCACTGTCGGCTGCGACGAGGGCGATACCGTCGATGCCGCCATCAAGGTACATCGTCTGGAACCGGGCGAACTCCGGGTCGTCCCGCAGCCGCCGGGCGAGATCGTCAGCCATGTCGCTGTCCCATCTTCAAACGAACCGGGTTCGGTCGGTTGGCTCGAGCTCCTCGCGGCGTTCGCCGAGCAGCTCGCCTGCCACGAGCTCCCCGAGGACGGGCGCTATTGTCGCCCCACGGTGCGAGACGAGGAGGTAGAGATTGTCCATACTCGGAGCGAATCCAGCCACGGGCATCCCGTCGACAGCGACGGAGCGGACGCCGATCCTGGCGGCCTCGAGGCCGGCGTCACCGAGGTCGGGTATCAGCTGCCGCGCCCTGGCGAGGAGGTCGCGACACGGCTCCATGTCCATCGCGATCTCACGGATGGCGTGGTCAAGGGTCGCGTCCACATGTCGCGATGCCACCATTAGTCGATCGCCGCCGTCGGGTCGGAGGGTCACATCTTCGGCGTGGATGACGTGGGCGACGCTCAGAGCGACCGGCACCGTGCCGACGAGCAGACCGGGGGTCGGAGCCATCGGCAGGGAGACACCGGCCAGTCCGGCGAGCCGCTCCGATGCCGGACCGGCAGCGAGGACGAAGAGATCCGCGGTCAGCCGATCGCCCGACTGGGTCACGATTTGGACGACGCGGCCGTTCTGCGTCTCGAGGTCGACCACCTCCACGTCGCAGAGGATCCGGGCACCGGACGATCGGGCACGGCGGAGCAGGCGGCCGATCAGCCCCGGCACATCGATCCGCGCCTCGGCCGGAAAGTGGGCCCCCGCGAAGGCCTCGTCGTCGCACAGGTCAAGATCCGGCTCAAGGGCGGCCACGGCCGACCGATCGAGCTCGTGGACGTCGCAGTCGAGGGCGCGGTGTCGCTCGATTTGCTCGCGGACGTTGGCGGCCGCCAACCCGTGACCGATGGCGATGTCGCCGCCCGGGTGATACCAGTCGCCGCCCAGCGAATGGGCCAGCTCGTGATGGGCCGCCACGCCCGGGACGTTCCGAGCGAAGTACTCGGCCGGCGCTTTGGCCTGGGCATTCACCCAGGCAATGCTCGTGCCGGACGTGTCCGCGCCCGGTCGGCTTCCTTCCACGACCGTGACCTCTGCGCCACGCCCGGCGAGGCGATCGGCGAGTGAGGCCCCGAGGAGCCCCGCACCGATGATGGCGATCCGGGTCACGAACGCTGGGTCACGCTTCCTCGCCCGTCCACCCCGGGCGTTCCCGATCGACCGCGAGCAGGCCGGCTCGCGCGAAGTTCTCCGGCGAACCTCCTCGATGAAGGCCGTCACGGTCTGCGGGTCGACCTTGTAGATGTCGACCGCGACATTGTTCAGCCGGCGGGGCGAGCCGACGCTTCGACTCGACGCTCCGGCCGCTGATCGACGGACGATGATCCGGGACGTGATCTGCTCGACAGGCGCGGCTCACGGCCGGGCGATCGCCGTCTCGCGGTGCTCGACCTTCTTGTAGCCCGACCAGAGCGGCTCGTAGAAGTAGCGGATCCCAAACTCGATCCGGAGCGTTCGCGTCCGCTGATCCGATGGGTTGAAATGCTCGTGGCGGGTCATCTTGGGCGGGACGTGGACGGCGTCGCCGGCCTCCCAGTCGTAATGCTCGTAATCGATCTCCGAGAATCCGACCCCCTCGAGGACGTATAGGACGGCCTCGGTGTGGGAGTGGCAATGGCTCGAGGTGTGGGGCACCTCCTCGAAGACATTCGTCATCGCCACCGAGACGGCGGTGAAGCCATTGCGCTCCTCGCTCGGACTCTCGCCGCCGCCCATCAGGATGTAGATCGCGCCGTGACGGTGCGGGTTCTCGCTCTTGTGGCGAGTGCTCTTCTTGTCCTCAACGTGGCCGTGACCCCCGTGGCCGTCCCTCCCGGTCGCAGAGGCGAGGTTGTCGGCGGCAAGGCTGGCGGCCTCACGGATCTCCTCGCGGCGCTTCTGCTCGTCCGGTGCATCCTCGAGGTGGAGGGCGATCCGGCGGCCGTGCGTATCGAGTTGGCCTTCCTCGGCGGGGATGGCCGACTCGAAGCCGGGCGCGTTGGCGCCCTTCGGCCCGAGCTGCTCGAGCCGGCCGAGCCGCACGAACAGGTCGAGGTCCATCGACGAGGCGGTGACGTAGACGAGATCGTCGTCGCCGGTGTTGAAGAGCTGGTGGTCGGACTGGTATGGGACGTGGATCGTCGTCCCGGTGTGGAAGCCGTAGCGACGACCGTCGACGACGATGAAGCCGCGCCCGGCGACGATATGGATCGCCTCCTCGCCGTGGCGGTGATGACCGGTATGATGACCGATCGGGATGACCGCCTTGCACAGGTTCGTCCCCGATGACGGGAAACCGACCTGCGGCCCGATCAGCATCGCGATCCGGTGGTCCTGCTCGGTCTCGACCCAGGTGAGGTCGCGCCCCCGGGCGACGACGGGCGAGCTGCTGGTGGCAAGCTCGTTCTGCTGGCTCGCGGCGAGCCAGTCTGCGTAGAAATCCGCGCGCTCCAGACGGGTCACGCTGCGCCACTGTTCGGTCATCGATCCTCCTCGGGCCGTGAGCCCACCACCGGTGCCAGCCGGTCAGAATCGCCGCGGCGGGGCCCGTCGCCCGAACCCCGCCGCCGCCGAGAACCTCTCTCAGCCCAAATTCACGATGGGATCGTTGACGAGCGAGGTCTTGGAGCTGTAGTCGACGACGACCTTGCTCGGCTGGACCCGCTCGAGCACATCCGGTGGGATCCGGCAGGCCGGTGGGAACGTCGCCGGCGGAGCCGGCCGCGTGCAGTCCAGGATCATCTTGGTCTCCATCGGCCCCTTCTCTTCGCGATGGAACCCGTAGCTCACCGGGTTGAGATGGCCGCCGAGGAAGTTCGGCATGACGATCAGGTCGCGGTCGCCCTGGAACCTGGTCGTGAACGCCCACATGACCTGGTCGTTGTCGAAGACGTCGATGTCGTCGTCGACGATGAAGATGTGCTTGAGGATCGGGTCGACCGCGAACGCCGCCGAGGCGGCGATCTTCGGTTCTCCGTCAACCCTCTTCTTCATAGCGATGAAGAGCGTGCTGCGAATGCCCATCAGGGGCAGGTTGACGGCCGTGACGGTCGGGATCGACTCGCGAACCCGGCGGTAAATGCCACCCATCCGCGGCAGGGCGCCGAGGACGAGGTGCTCGCGGTGCGCATTGAAGACGTCGACGTAGATCGGCTGCCTCCGCATCGTGATCGCGGTGATCTGGAGGAACGGCATCGGGCCAAGCCGCGTGTAATAGAGCGGGTACTCGCCGAACGGGCCCTCGTTCTGGACCTTCTCCGGATCCGTGTCGACGATGCCCTCGATCACGATCTCCGCCCGGGCTGGAACCTGCAGGTCGACCGTCTTGCACTGGACGACCTCGAGGGACTCGCCGAGCAGCCCGCCCATGACCTCGAGCTCGCCGCCGATGCCCGGCAGCTTCGAGACCGCCCCCATCAGCATCGCCGGGTGATGGCCGATGACGAGGGCCACCTCCATCTTGCGGCCCTGGTCACGGTAGTTGCGCAGGATGTAGGAGGTGTGGTGGGCAGGGTTGGTCATGAACCCGACCTGCTTCGGACCCTGGATCTGGTGTCGGAAGATGCCGGCGTTCAGGCGACCGCTGTCCGGGTCGCGGGAGATGGCCGCTGCCGACGTGATGTAGCGCCCCGCGTCGAGTTCCTGGTGGACGATGCTGGGCAGCTTCGTGGCGTCAATGTCGTCGCCGGTCAGGACGACCTCGTGAACGGGCGCCTTGTCCGACTTCACGAGCGTCGTCGGGATCGGCGAGCCCTCGCGCTTGGCGTATTCCGGGACCATACCCTTGACGTCGCTGCCGATACTCAGGGCAACCCGCTCGAACGTCCCGTGCAAGTTGAGCAGGAGCGGGATCTTGGAACCCTTGATGTTCTTGAAAAGGACCGCCGGGAAGCCCGGATACTGCGGGTCCTTCTCCATCTTGTGAACGATCGCGGCCGACTCGAACTCGGGGTCGATCACGTCCTCGACGATCTTCAGCTGGCCGGGATCGTGCTTGACGAGCTCGTCCAGGTACGTTCGCAGGTCTTGCGCCATTCGCGTCTCCTATGTGCTTTGCCGGGATTGCCTGGTGGTGCCGCGATGTCGATCGGTCGCTTCGCTCAGAGGGCGATCACCCCGGCGACCACGGCCACCGCTCCGAGTGCGATCTGCCAGTTGAGGGACTCCTTACCCCTGAGCAGGATGGCCGTGAACAGGATGGCGAACAAGGGAGCGCTCGCCGTCACCGGGTAGACCGTGCTCACGATGCCGCCCGACAGACCGACGTTGAGGGCCAGAAAGCCGATGGCCTGAAGCACGCCGGACAGCAGGAAGAGCCCGAAGGCCGGCTCTCGGTGGATCGTCCGGAGGCCCGATCGATCGCCGACCAACAGCGCATAGGCGAGCGCGGCGATCGCCCCGATAATGGCAGAAGTCAGCGGCAGATCGGCAGCGTCGAGGCCGAACTTGAGAAACAGGGGCCGGATGCCGTAGGTCACCGCGGCGCCGATGGCCGCGAGAACCCCAACATCGAGCCAGCGCCGGGCCCCCTGCGCGGGCTTCCACGTCACCAGCACGACGCCGGCCACGATCGCTACGATCGCCGCCCAGCGGAGTGGCGTCACCGGCTCCGACAACAGGATCGCGGCCAGCAGAGCGCTGATCACGGGTGCGGAGTTCTTGATCGCCGTCGCCGGTGAGGCGCCGATCCGGTCGATCGCGATGTACAACCAGCGCCGACCGATCCCGGTCCCGAACAGCCCGCCAAGGATGAATCCGACGAGGGCCGGCGGCGTGATCAATTCGAGGTGCGGCCCACCCGCCAACGGCAGCAGCACGAGGTACAGGGGGACAGCAACGATCAGGCCGATGATCATCCCGGTATCCGGTCGGCCGCCCCGGCTGAAGCCGATCTTCAGGGTGACGGGATTGAGACCGAAGCAGATCGCGGTGATCAGCGCGAAGACCTTGGGATCGATCATGTGAGTCCGCGGTCAGATGCGCATCGTGCCAGGGCGCCCCACACCGCGCCGGTCGCCGATCTGGCAACGCCACAGATAGTCGCAGGGTCCCGCGTTGGGGCCTCCGTCGGGACGTGATGGTTCATTCTCCTCGGGTAGTCCCAGACCGGGCGATACACCGGATCGCCGACGTTTGGTATGCGCTGGTATCCTACTGCATGGCCTGGGCTCGAGGCAATCTGTCGGCTGCGTGGTCGGTGCAACTGGAGGCGACAACGATGACCATCTGGATCGGCCGGATCGAGCCGAGCATGTGGTTCGAGGGTGCCTGGTGGCAGGAGATGCTGCCCGACGACGTGCGCCTCGCCGTACTCTCGCTCGGTGTCCGGCGGCTGGTCCAGGAGGACCTCGAACGCGCCCACGCGCAGATCCTCGAGAAGGTCGAGCAGCTCGATGCCGAGGGCGTCGACGTCATCAACGTCGGCGGCAGCCCGGTGGTCACGCTCTACGGTCGAACCGGCCACGAGCGCCTGATCAAGGAGATCGGCCAGCGAACATCGCGCCCGTTCGTAACAGCTCTGCAGGCGGAGCTCGAGGCGATCCGTGCGGTCGGCGGTCGACACGTGCTCATCGCCAGTCCGTACCCGATCGCCCAGACCGACAAGCGGGCGACCGTACTCGCCGAGGAGGGCATCGAGGTCGTCGCGACCAATAGCCTCGACATCGAGCGGACCCGCGAGATCGCGGTCCTCGATCCGGACGTCGTCGCCCGCCAGGCGATCGATCTGTCCCGGGCGAACCCGGACGGAGACGTCATCTACATGCCCTGCGGATCGCTGCCTGCGGTCTCGGTCATCGACCGGATCGAGGCTGAAACCGGGCTGCCGGTCGTGACCTGCGTCCAGGCCCAGGTCCACGCGACCCTGTCGCGAGCCGGCTACGACCTGCCGATCCAGGGCTACGGCCGGCTGCTTCGCGGGCTGGGCGGAAGAACGGTCGCCGTCTGAGTCGCAGGCGGGCGGCTCGTGGCTGTCCGCCGCGTCACGATCCCTTCGGCCACAGAGGCCCCGGGGAAAGCCTGCAGCGAACCCGGGGCGAGGCGGCAGGGGGAATAGCTGGACACCGCCCCCGTCAACCGG